>JAGWRA010000234.1 GCA_028876655.1 Acidobacteriota bacterium
ACTCCCCGAACAACTGCCGCAGCAGCCCGTCCACCAGGGTGGCGATCTCTTCCGGCTGGGTGAAAGCCAGCTCCACGTCAATTTGGGTGAATTCCGGCTGGCGGTTTCCGCGCAGGTCCTCGTCGCGGAAGCACTTCACGATCTGGAAGTAGCGATCGGTCCCGGCGATCATCAGGATCTGCTTGAAGATCTGCGGCGACTGCGGCAGCGCGTAGAACTCGCCCGGGTGCACGCGGCTCGGCACCAGGTAGTCGCGCGCCCCTTCCGGCGTCGACTTCCCCAGGATCGGCGTCTCGATCTCCCAGAACCCGTTCGCGTCGAGGTGGCGGCGGATGGCGAGGCTGACGCGGTGCCGCAGCCCGAGGTTGGCCTGCATCCCCAGCCGGCGGAGATCGAGGTAGCGGTACTTCAGCCGCACGTCCTCCGACACGGGTGTCTCGTCGGCAATCGGGAACGGCGGCGTCTTCGCCTCGTTCAGCACGACGAACTCGCGCACGAGCACCTCGACCTCGCCGGTCTCCAGCTTCGGGTTGATGGTGTCGGCCGACCGCCGCTGCACCATGCCCTTGACGCCGATGACGTACTCCGGCCGCACCCGCTTGGCCTCGGCCAGCAGGTCCTCGCGGTCGCGCACGACGACCTGCGTGAGCCCGCCGCGGTCGCGCAGATCGAAGAAGATGAGCGACCCGAGGTCGCGCACGCGGTGCACCCAGCCGAGCAGCACCACGTCCGCCCCGACATCGCCCGCCCGGAGCGCGCCGCAGGTGTGCGTGCGCGCGAGAGTGCCCAGTTGTTCAGCCACGATAGACCCGCCGGGAAAGACTCAACGGTTGACGTGAACGCCGATGAACGCCGCCGCCTCGGCCCGCCGCACGGTGTGCTGCGTCCCGCTCCGCAGGTCCTTCAGCGAGACCGTCCCCCCCGCGCGCTCGTCGTCGCCGACGACGGCCACGAAGGGGACCTGACGGCCCGAGGCGTACTTCAGCTGCTTGCCGATCTTGTCGGCCTCGGGATAGACCTCGACGCGCAGCCCCGCCTGCCGGAACTCGCCGGCCAGCCCCAGGGCATCGTCCATCGCGCCGGCGTTCCAGATCGTGACCAGCACGTCGCAGCCGGCGCCGGCGAGGTCGGCCGGGAACATGCCGCGCTCGCCCATCACGACGAGGATCCGCTCGAGCCCCAGCGAGAAGCCGCAGGCCGGCACGTCGCGCCCCAGGAACATCCCGATCAGGTTGTCGTACCGGCCCCCGCCGCCGAGGCTGCCCGCCAGGTCGGCGACCTGGATCTCCATGATGGCGCCCGTGTAGTACGACAGCCCGCGCGCCAGACTCGGATCGATCCGCAGGTGGCCCGACGCCGGGGTCGGGCCGGCCAGCGCCAGCATCGACTCGAGCGAGCCGACGGCCGCCTGTCCGGTCTCGTGAGCGCCGATGAACGTCGCCAGCGCCCGCAGGATGGCGCCGTTCGCCCCGGTCGCGCCGGCGCCACCGCCGAAGAGCGGCAGCAGCTTGCCGATGGCCGCCGGCTCGATCTGCCGGGCCGCGAACTCGGCCGCCACCCCATCCGCCCCGATCTTGTCGAGCTTGTCGAGGGCGATGAGCGCGTCGCCGTGCCGCGGCGCCTCGACCCCCGCCACCTCGAGCATCGCCGTCAACAGCCGCCGGTCGTTCAGCCGGATGACGAAATCCTGGAAGCCGAGCTCGTGCAGCACCTCGCTGACGCCCGACAGCACCTCGACTTCGACCACCGTCGACGTCGATCCGATGGCGTCGATGTCGCACTGGTAGAACTCGCGGAAGCGCCCGCGCGCCGGCCGGTCGGCCCGCCACACCGGCTGAATCTGATACCGCTTGAAGAACTTCGGCAGCTTCGCCTGGTGCTCGGCCACCACGCGCGCGAGCGGCACCGTCAGGTCGTAGCGCAGCGCCAGGTCGGCCGTCCCGCTCGCCTCGTGCTCCCCGCGCTTGAGGATCTTGAAGATCAGCTTGTTCCCCTCCTCGCCGTACTTCCCGAGGAGGGTTTCGATGTTCTCGACCGCCGGCGTCTCGAGCGGCTCGAAGCCGTACCGCTCGTACACGCGGCGGATCACGCCGACGACGTACTCCCGCCGCCGCACGTCCTCCGGCAGGAAGTCGCGCATGCCGCGCGCGGGCTGGGTGCTGAGTCCGGTGGCGGTCACGGGTTCATGTAATCGAGGCGGTAGCCGACGTAGCGGTCGGCGTACATCTGGATGTCGGCCTGGTCGGCGTCACCGAGCGCCCGGCGGACCTTCCCCGGGCTCCCCATCACCAGCGACCGCGGCGGGATCTTCGCCCCTTCGACGACGAGCGTGCCGGCCGCGACAATCGACCCCTCGCCGATCTCGGCGCCGTTCAGGATGATGGCTCCCATGCCGATCAGGCACCGGTTGCCGATCGTGCACCCGTGGATGATCGCGCCGTGCCCGATGGTCACGTCGTCGCCGATCGTCGTCGCGTGCGTGTCCTTCATGACGTGCACGATCGTGCCGTCCTGGATGTTCGACCGCTGCCCGATGCGGATCCGGTGCACGTCGCCGCGGATGACGACGCACATCCAGACGCTGCTGGCCTCGCCGATCTCCACGTCGCCGATGACCTGGGCGCTCTCGTCGACGAAGGCCGTGGGATGGATCCGCGGCAGGATGGAACGGTACGCGCGAAGCATCCCGGGAATTATAGCGAGAAACGGGGGACGGCCGCCGCCAGGCCCGGCCTGACGTCCTGGCGGGCCGGCCGGGACCGGGCCGCTCAGGCCTTCGGGCCGTCGATCCGCGGGAGGGTCACCTCGCGCTGCGCCTGGTACTTCCCCTGCTTGTCGGCGTAGGACCGGAGGCAGACCTCGTCGCTCTGGAAGAACAGGACCTGGGCAATCCCCTCGTTCGCGTAGATCCTGGCGGGCAGCGGCGTCGTGTTCGAAATCTCCAGCGTCGCCGTCCCCTCCCACTCCGGCTCGAACGGCGTCACGTTCACGATGATGCCGCAGCGGGCGTAGGTCGACTTGCCGAGGCAGACGGTCAGGACGTCGCGGGGAATCCGGAAGTACTCGACCGTGCGCGCCAGGGCGAAGGAGTTCGGCGGGACGATGCAGACGTCGGCCTTGAGGTCGACGAACGAGCGCGGGTCGAACTGCTTGGGGTCGATGACCGTCGAGTTGATGTTCGTGAAGACCTTGAACTCGTCGGCCACCCGGATGTCGTAGCCGTAGGACGAGAGGCCGTACGACACGATTCCCGTGCGGACCTGGCTCTCCACGAAGGGCTCGATCATCCCGTGCTCGAGCGCCATCTTCTTGATCCAGCGGTCGGCTTTGATGGTCATGCTTCCATGTGCGGCGGGGCCCCACCCCCGCCGCCTGTACCTCGCGGCGTCGCCGCTCGGCGTAGTTCCCACAACGATCCGCTCAGTGGTCCCCTACTTCCTCAGCCACGCGATGAGCAGCGTGAGGACGATGCTGACCACGATCGACGTCGCCAGCGGCAGGTAGAACGTCACCGGCCCCTTGCGGACGACGAGGTCGCCGGGCAGCCGGCCGAACGGGACGCCGAGCAGCATCAGCAGCCCCGCAGCCGCCATCACCAGCCCGATGACGACGAGCAGGCGTGCCATGTGAGCAAGATCCAATGGCGGCGGGGCCCCACCCCCGCCGCGAACTGACGCCGATGCTTCGCTCGGAATTCCCGTGTTCCTCGCTCAGCATGGCCGCAGGCGCTTCCGCCGGCAGCCGGCCGCCCACGCCCTACACCAGTTCCATGCCGGCGAAGAAGTACCCGATCTCGGCGGCGGCCGTCTCCGGCGCGTCCGAGCCGTGCGTGGCGTTCCGCTCGATCGACTCGGCGAACTCCTTGCGGATCGTGCCGGCCTCGGCCTTCGCCGGGTCGGTCGCCCCCATCAGCGCGCGCCACTTCCTGATCGCGTCGGGCGCCTCGAGCACCATGACGACGCACGGGCCGGAGGACATGAACGCCGTCAGGCTGCCGAAGAACGGCCGCTCCCGGTGGACGGCGTAGAACCCCTCGGCGTCGCGCTGGGAGAGCGACATCAGCCGCATGGCCGCCAGGCGGAAGCCCGCGGCCTCGATCTTTTCCAGAATCTTCCCGGTGTGCCGCTTGGCGACGGCGTCCGGCTTGATGATGGCGAGTGTCCGTTCCATAGGTGTCGTCGCGCGATTATACCTGTGTTACAGCCGGCCCTTGAGCGCCTGGCCCATGTCGGCCGGGCTCTTCACCACCGAGACGCCGGCCGCCGCGAGTGCGTCCATCTTCTCGGCCGCCGTCCCGGTGCCGCCGGCGATGATGGCCCCGGCGTGCCCCATGCGGCGTCCGGGCGGCGCCGTCTGGCCCGCGATGAAGCCGACCACCGGCTTCTTGAACTCGCCCGTGATGAAGGCCGCCGCCTCCTGCTCCGCCGACCCGCCGATCTCGCCGATCATGATGACCGCGTCGGTGTCCGGATCGGCCGCGAACAGCTTCAGGGCGTCGATGAACGACGTCCCGATGAGCGGGTCGCCGCCGATGCCGATGCAGGTGCTCTGGCCCAGGCCCAGGCGGGACAGCTGGTGGATCGCCTCGTAGGTCAGCGTGCCGCTCTTCGAGACGATGCCGATCCGCCCTTCCACGCAGATGTGGCCCGGGATGATGCCGGCCTTCGCCTTCCCCGGCGAGATGAGGCCCGGGCAGTTCGGCCCGATGAGGCGCGTCGGCCGCTCCTTGAGGAAGGTCATCGCCTTCATCATGTCCAGGGTCGGAATCCCCTCGGTGATGCAGACGACCAGCGGCAGGCCCGCGTCGGCCGCCTCCATGATGGCGTCGGCGGCGAAGGCGGGCGGCACGAAGATCACCGAGGCGTTCGCCCCGGTCTTCGCGACGGCATCCGCCACCGTGTCGAACACCGGCCAGCCCTCGTGCGTCGTCCCGCCCTTGCCGGGCGTCACGCCGCCGACGACGGTCGTGCCGTACGCCGCCGCCTGCTTGGCGTGGAAGGTCCCTTCGCGGCCCGTCAGGCCCTGCACCAGAAGTCGCGTCGATTTATCGATGAGTACGGACATAAGACTCGCCTGTTATCTGAACCGCGTCGGGCTACCGGCTCCGGGCTGCGGGCTCCGGATCCGTCCCGAAGCCTGAAGCCCGTGGCCTGAAGCCAGCAAGATTCACCCCGCGAGCGCCACCACCTTCGTGGCCGCGTCGCTCATGGCGTCGGCCGTGGTGAAGTTCATGCCGCTGTCGCGCAACATCTGTTTACCCTGCTCGACGTTGGTCCCTTCCATGCGGATGACGATGGGGACCGGGACGCCGAGCTCCTTGACCGCGGCGATGACGCCCTGCGCCAGGACGTCGCAGCGCAGGATCCCGCCGAAGATGTTGATGAGCACGGCGCGGACGTTCTTGTCCGACATCAGGATCTTGAAGGCGTTGCGGATCTGCTCGGCGTTGGCGCCGCCGCCGACGTCGAGGAAGTTGGCCGGCTCGCCGCCCGCCAGCTTGATGATGTCCATCGTCGCCATGGCGAGGCCCGCGCCGTTCACCACGCAGCCGACATTGCCGTCCAGCTTGATGAACGTGAGGTTGGCGTTGCGCGCTTGCACCTCGCTCGGCGCTTCGGCGCTCTCGTC
>JAGWRA010000027.1 GCA_028876655.1 Acidobacteriota bacterium
GAGCAGGTCGATCGCCTCGCACGCGCACAGCAGTTCGACGGCGACGACGTGCCGGGCCAGGTCGACGGCGCGCGCGGCCTTCAGCGCGGCGGCCATGCTCATGCTGACGTGATCCTCCTTGTTCGCGGAGGTCGGGATCGTGTCGACGCTCGACGGGTGGGCGAGCACCTTCAGCTCGGAGGTGAGCGCGGCGGCCGTCACCTGCGCGAGCATGAAGCCCGACTGCAGCCCGCCGTCGCGGGTGAGGAACGCCGGGAGCCCGCTCAGCGCGGGGTTCACCAGCCGTTCGGCGCGCCGCTCGCTGATGGTGGCCAGGTGGGTCACCGCGATGGCCAGCAGATCGGCCGCGATCGCCACGGGCGCGCCGTGGAAGTTGCCGCCCGAGACGATGTCGCCGGTGTCGGCGAAGACCATCGGGTTGTCGGTGGCGGCGTTGGCTTCGATCTCGACCGCGTGGCGGACGAAGGCGAGCGCGTCGCGCGCGGCGCCGTGCACCTGGGCGGCGCACCGCAGCGAATAGGCGTCCTGCACGCGCCCGCAGTGCTCGTGCGACTGGTTGATGGCGCTGCCGGCGAGCAGCGTCCGCAGGTTGGCGGCCGAGGCCTGCTGGCCGGCGAACGGCCGTGGCCGGTGGACCCGCTCCTCGAAGGGATGGGCCGACCCCTTCAGCGCGTCGAGCGACAGGGCGGCGGTGACGTCGGCGGCGCGCGCCAGCCGCTCGGCGCCGGCCAGCGCCAGCGCCAGCACGGCCGTGGACGGCTGCGTGCCGTTGATGAGCGCGAGCCCCTCCTTCGCGGCGAGGGTCACCGGCGCGAGACCGGCGTCGCGCAGCGCCTCGGCGCCCGGGCGGACGGCGGCGCCGTCCCAGACCTCGCCCTCGCCGACCAGCACGAGCGCGAGGTGGGCGAGCGGGGCGAGATCGCCGCTGGCCCCGACCGACCCGCGGCTCGGCACGCGCGGGTGGACGCCCCGGTTGAGCAGCGCGAGCAGCCGCTCGAGCGTCTCGAGGCGGATGCCGGAGAAGCCCTTGGCGAGGACGTTGGCCCGGAGCAGCATGGCGGCGCGGACGTCGCGTACCGGCAGCGGCTCGCCGACGCCGGCCGCGTGGCTGCGGACGAGATTCAGCTGCAGGCGGTCGAGGGCGTCGGCGGGGACGCGCACGTCGGCGAAGGATCCGAACCCGGTGTTGACGCCGTAGACCGGGGCATCGCCGCGCGCCTTCGCGTCGACGACGGCGCGGCTGGCGCGGACGCGAGCGATCGCCTCGTCGGCGAGACCGACCGGGACCCGGTCGTCGGCGACGGCCAGGATGCGATCGAGCGTGAGTGACGAACCGTCGAGGAGGATCATGCGCAGGAGGCGGCACCGTGGCCGCGCACGGGAATCTGGACGATCGACGTCGTGAATGAAGGTAGAATCTTAGCGCCGATCACGGGGGCCGTGGCAAGTTCGCGACGGCCGCGTCAGGATCGGAACATCTGACTATGAATATCGCGGTTCTGGGCGCGCAGTGGGGCGACGAAGGCAAGGGGAAGATCGTCGACCTGCTGACGCCGCACGTTTCGATCGTCGCCCGGTACCAGGGCGGCCACAACGCCGGCCACACCGTCTACGTGAAGGGGCAGAAGTTCGTGCTGCACCTCATCCCGGCCGGCATCCTCCACCCGGGCGTCACCTGCGTGATCGGCAACGGGGTCGTCATCGATCCGCACGCGCTGTTCGCCGAGCTCGACGAGCTGGGACGCCACGGCGTCGAGGCGGGCGATCGCCTGCTCATCAGCGACAAGGCCCATCTCATCCTGCCGTACCACCGCGAACTCGACCTGCTCGCGGAGGCGCGGCGCGGCGAGCGCAAGATCGGCACGACGTCGCGCGGCATCGGGCCGGCCTACGAGGACAAGATCGCGCGCCGCGGCATCCGCGTCGGCGACCTCGTCGATCGCGCCGCCCTCGCCGAGGAGGTCCGCGAGAACGTCGAGGCCCGCAACCACCTGATCGGCGGCTCCGCGCTCGACTGGCGCGCCGTGCTCGACGACCTGCTGACGCTGGGCGAGCGGATGCGGCCGTGGGTGGGCGACGTCTCGCTCTTCCTCGCGCAGGCGATCCGCGAGGGTCGGCCGGTGATGTTCGAGGGGGCCCAGGGGACGCTGCTCGACATCGACCACGGGACCTACCCCTACGTCACGTCGTCGAACGCGTCGATTGGCGGCGTCTGCACCGGCCTCGGCGTCGGCCCGCGCGCCATCGGCGGGGTGCTGGGCGTCGCGAAGGCGTACCTGACGCGCGTCGGCGAAGGGCCGCTGCCCACCGAGCTGACCGGGGCCATGGGGGATCGGCTGCGGGATACGGGCCAGGAGTACGGGGCGTCGACCGGCCGGCCGCGCCGCTGCGGATGGTACGACGCGGTGGCGGTCCGCTATGCGGTTCGCATCAACGGCATCGATGCCCTCGCGCTGACCAAGCTCGACGTCCTCGACGGGCTCGACGCCATCCAGATCTGCACGGCCTACCGCCTGCACGGACGCCTGATCACCGAGTGGCCGTCGGATACGGCGCTGCTGGCCGCCTGCGAGCCGGTCTACGAGACGCTGCCGGGGTGGGAGGCGCCGACGAAGGGCGTCCGGCGCTTCGACGAGCTGCCGGCTGCCGCGCGGCAGTACATCGCGCGGCTGGAAGAGGTGTCGGGCGTGCCGGCCGCCATCGTGTCGACCGGGTCGGATCGGGACGAGACGATCGTCCGCGACGACTCGGTCGTCGGCGGCTGGCTGACCGCGCGACCGCGGCGCTAGGCGCCGGGCGCGGGCTGCGCGTGCTTCGCGCAGAACGCGTCGATGAGCGGGGCGGCGGCTGCATCCGGGCCCTCGAACTGGAGCCCCGCCCGGTACCGCGGCGTCGCCGGCGTGGGGATCTCGAACGAGGCCCAGGCCACCGTCGCCCCCAGCCGCAGGCCCCCCTTCGGCTCGGGCAGCACCACGCGCACCCGCTGGTTCGGGCGCAGGACGATCGGCGAGACGACCTGCGCACCGAAGGTCGACAGATCCACCAGCGCCACCGGATTGCCATCCACCAGCACGTCGAGGCCCGGCGTCATCCGGACGCGCGGGGCGCGGCGCGTCCCGCGGTAGTCGAGCGCCGGTGCCGATCGCGCCGGCGTGGCGGCCGCCACGGCCATCGGGGCCGTCCCGCCCCCCTCCGGCGGCCCGGCCACCCGGCGGGAGTAGTCGCTGTCGTGGGCGATGATCCGCACCTCGATGCCGCCCAGCGCGGGATCGGCCTTGATCCGGTTGATGAGCGCCAGGCCGCGGCTGGTGGCCGCGAAGACGCGATCCAGCGCCACCGTCCGCGGCCGCTCCCGCACGATCACGTTGAGCGCATCGAGCGTCTGCACGTCGGTGAACGCGCGCAGCCCGTCCGCGCCGGCGAGCCGCGTCGTCAACGCCGGCAGCAGTTCGGCTGCGCCGATGAGTACCGTGGGCGCGTCGGCCATGCGCGTTCAGTCTACCGGGAGGAATCGGGCTGGAGCCACGCGGCGGCGAGGGTCCGGGGCGGGGCCCCGAGGGTTAGAAGACACGCGCGTCAGCAATCGGCCACCAGCGGATCTGGACCTTGCCGACGATGTACTTCTTCGGCACGAAGCCCCAGTCGCGGCTGTCGGAGCTGTTGTTGCGGTGGTCGCCCATCACGAAGTCGTAGCCCTTGGGGACGAGTTCGGGCCCGAAGTCGTCATGGCTGCGGTACTGCGGGGCCACGTAGCTGTCCCGTTGCTCGACGTCGTTCACGTAGACCCGGCCGTCGACGATCCGGATCGTCTGACCCTCGGTGGCGATCACCCGCTTGACGAACATCTTCTTCGGGTTCAACGGGTAGTACAGCATCACGATGTCACCCGGCTTCGGATCCTCGTACAGGTAGATCATCTTGTCGACGATCAACCGGTCGTGGTCCTCCAGCGTCGGCGCCATGCTCATGCCGTCGACGCGCGCGACCTGGAATCCGAAGGTGACGATGAAGGTCGCGTAGACCGCCGCCGAAATGAGGGTCTTCACCCAGGAGAACAGCTCGGCGCCCACGCGTCCCCACGACCAGTACTGAGCCGGCCGGGCCTGACGGACCGGCGCCGACGTCAGCACGGGGACGCCCGGCGGTGGCGCGGTCGAGACGCCGGGCGCGGCCGGCTCGAGCAGATACGCGGGGGTCTCGGCCGTGACGGACGCTGCGGAGGTCTCTGCGGCGGCGGGCACGACCGTGTCCTCGACCGGCGCTGCCGATCCGGACGCCGTCGGCTCGAACTGGGAGGGGACCTGATCCTCGCCGGCAGGTGATTCGGGCTTGCCTTCGATCATTACCGTTGTGCGTGATGGAGTCGGTGGACGCGTCCGCGCCGCCGGCCGCGAGGCACGCGCGACGGCCTGGCGATGCGACTGGTCCGGACGTGCCGGCTCGGGCCGGCAGTCGTGCTAAGTGCTTCCGAAATCAAGAATACTCCCTCCGTCGCCGAAAGCCAAGCTGGAGGGACGCGCGCGCGGGAGCCGGGTGGCGGCGAGCCCGGAGAGCCCGCCGCCCGCGGCCGGTTGCGTTGAGACGCCGGGCCGCTGTCAGTGGCCGGTGCTGCCCGTCTTCTTCTTCGCGGCCTTCTTCTTCTTCGCCGCCGTCTTCTTCACGGCCTTCTTGGCCGCCTTCTTCTTCATCGTCTTCTTCTTGCCGGTCTTCTTCATCTTCTTCTTCGCTTTCGCCTTCGCCGCCGGGGTGGTCTGCGCAGCCGGCGCGCCGGCTGGTGCGGCCGGGGCGGGCTGGGCGAACGCGGACACCGCACACGCGAACACCAGCGCCGACGCGAGTGCCATCAGCTTCTTCATGCTCATCCTCCAGAGAAGGACGGGGACCGAACACGTCGGCCGGCTCCCCGTCTGGGGGATCGGCGAGGCAAGCGAGGTGCCAGCAGCCCCGGCCGGTGCGCGGCCGGCGATCCGCGCAGAAGCCTGCAGGATCGCCCGGTTGTGCGCAGTCCGTCCGGTCCGCGGCTTCCACCCGGGCGCCCGCGGTGCGGCAGGTTGGCAGCCGGGCTGTGGCAGTTCTGCCGCCGGCTGATCAGGGATGCCCGGGCGGGCCGGCCACGGCGCGGACGATGAAGCGCCGGGGGGCGTGGCCGACGAAATAGAAGGGGTAGCAGGTGACCAGCGTGATCGACGGGGCGGCGGTCCGGCGCAACACGCCGACGTCGGTGGGAAGGACGATGCGCGTCCAGGCGACGTGATAGTGAAACGTGCCGGAGGGCGTCGCCAGCGTGATGAGGTCCCCGCGGCGGATGTGCCGCAGCGGGCGGAACACGGTGTCGCGGTGGCCGGCGACGCCGACGTTGCCGCGCTGGCCCGGGAGCGCCGTGCCGGGAATGTGGCCGGCGCCGAGCCGCAGCACGCCGGCCGTCGCGCCCTGCCGCACGATGGTGGAGAGATCGAGCCGCGGCACGTCGATCTCCCCGATGAGGGCACCGCGTGGCGGAATCGGCTGCGGCGGCTGCCGCGCGGCGACGGCGGGCGCGCGTTCGGCGGCTGCGGCGATCAGCGGGCGCAGGCGCGCCCGCGCCTCGGCGTTGGCGACCGTCGCGTCGATCCGTACGAACAGGTACCAGGCGGCGGCGAACGCCCCGGTGACGAGCAGCGCGCGCTCGAGCCAGCGCAGGACGCCGGCGAGGGTGCGGCGTGTCATGGCCGCTCCCGTGGCGCCGGCGCGGTCACGTAGTCCGGCCGGGTCGTCACGTGGTACCCGTGCCGCGCGGCATCGCCCTGCAGCACGACGCGGATCGTGTGCCGGCCGTGGCGGGTGCCGACTCCCGCGGGCGTGTAGCCGATCGTGTATCCGCTGCGGATGATCCGGGCGATCCGCTGGCAGACACGCGCGGCGTCGCTGATGTGGCGCGGGAAGAACGCCTCGCCGCCGGTGACGTGCGCGAGCTCCTTGAGCACGCCCGGATCGCGGTCGTCGTCGTACTGGTCGAACAGGCCCACGGTGTAGATCGTGACGTTGGCCCGCTCGGCCGCGGCCACGGCCTCCTGCCGCGTCGTCCGGCTGGCGTCGTCGCCGCCGTCGCTGATGACGAGCAGGACCCGGCGCTGGTGCGTCCCTTTGGCAAGGTGATGGAGGGCGGTGACCACCGCGTCGTAGAGGGCGGTCATCCCCTCGGCGGACACCGTGTCGAGGGCCTTCTCGAGCTGCGGGACGCTGCTGGTGAACGGCACGCCGGGAGGCAGGCCCATGGAGACCCGCTGGTTGAAGTTGACGACGAAGATCTGATCCAGCGGGTTGCTCGTCTGGGCGAAGACTGTCGCGGCGCTGATGACGCTCGACAGCTTGGCCTGCATGCTGCCGCTGTTGTCGAGGACCAGGCCGACGGTGACCGGCGCCTCGCCGCTGTCGAAGAACTGCACCGTCTGCGGCACGCCGTCGTCGTAGACGGCGAAGTCGGCCTTCGTCAGTCCGGGGATGACGCGGCCGTGCCGGCCGCGGACGATGATCGGCAGCACGACGAGGTTCGTCCCGGCGGTGAGGACGGGCGTGCCGGGCGGCACGCCGGCCGATGGAGCCGGCGGCGCGGGCGCCGCGGGCGTCCGCGCCGCCCGGCGGCGGCTGTCATGCGGCTCGTGACGGTCGCCCTCGTCGCGGGCGCCAC
>JAGWRA010000235.1 GCA_028876655.1 Acidobacteriota bacterium
CTGCCCGGTCCGCCGCTGTGCAGGTCCCAGGGCCGGATGGTCAACTGCCACATGCCCGCGAACAGCGTGTTGGGATCGTGCGCATCCATGGTGATGCTGCTGCAGCCGGTCTCGTCGTTCACCTTGAGCACCTGGTCCCAGGTCTTGCCGCCGTCCTCGGTGCGGTAGACGCCGCGCTCCGGGTTGTTGCGGTAGCCCTGGCCCACGGCGCAGGCGTAGACGATGGCCGGGTTGTGGGGATTGATCTCGATGCCGGCGATGTGGCCGGTCTGCTCCAGGCCCATGTGCTGCCAGTGGCGCCCGCTGTCGGTGGATTTGTACACGCCGTCGCCGGGCGACGTCGGCTGGCGGATGATCCACGGCTCGCCGGTCCCCGCCCAGACGATGTTCGGCGACTCCGGCGCGACCGCGAGCGCGCCCACGGCGGACACGTCCGCGTGGTCGAAGACCGGGCGGAAGCTGACGCCGCCGTTGGTGCTCTTCCAGATCCCGCCCGAGGCCGCGCCGTAGTAGATCACCAGCGGGTCGCCGGGCACGCTCGCCACTGAAATGTCGCGGTTGCCCTGCGGGCCGACGAAGCGGAAGTGCAAGGCCGCGAGCGGATTCGGCGCGTGCGCGGCCGCCGGCGGGTTCGGCGCCTGCGCGGCGGCCAGCAGGTTCGGCGCCTGCGCCGCCGCCAGGCCCACCAGTAATCCGGCCGTGAGGAGGCAGCCGGCGACCTGCAGTACTTTTCTCATGACTCAGCTCCGAGGATAGGCCGCACCAGACAACCGAAGGGGTGTTCGAGGACGTTCGCCGCGGGACTCCGCCTCATCCGTATCGGGCGCTCCCCGTGACACAGCGCAGACTAGCCGTGTCGGGCAGCCTCCAGCAAGCAGAATTGCTCAGTGGAGCACGCGCGTCCGGATCGTCCCGTTGATGGCGGAGAGCTCGCGCAGGATGAGGTCCATGTCGATGCGGTCGTCGAGCTCCACGTCGATGACGACGTAGCCGATGCGCGGGCTGGTCTGGAGGTACTGCGCCGAGACGTTGATGCCGCGGCGGGAGAAGACGTCGTTGATGCGCGCGAGCATGCCCGCCTGGTTGCGGTGGATGTGCAGGACGCGGTGCTTGCCGGCATGCTCGGGCAGCGCCACCTCCGGGAAGTTCACCGAGCTCAGCGTCGAGCCGTTGTCGCTGTACCGAATCAGCTTCTCGGCGACTTCAATCGCGATGTTCTGCTGGGCCTCTTCGGTGCTGCCGCCGACGTGCGGCGTCAGCAGCACCTGATCGAAGCGGCGCAGCGGCGACTCGAACGCCTCGCGGCTCGACTGCGGTTCCGCCGGGAACACGTCGATCGCCGCGCCGGAGAGATGGCCGGATTCGAGCGCAGCGGCCAGCGCCTCCACGTCGACGACCGTGCCGCGCGAGGCGTTGATGAGCGCCGCCCCCCGGCGCATGCGCGCGATCGCGCCGGCGCCGATCATGGCGCGCGTCTCCGGCGTGTCCGGCACGTGCAGCGTGACCACGTCGGCCGACTCGAGCAGCTCGTCCAGCGATCGGGTCGGCCGGGCGTTGCCGAGCGCCAGCTTCGTCCGGATGTCGTGGAAGACGACCTGCATGCCGAGCGACTCGGCCAGGAGCCCCACCTGCGTGCCGATGTGTCCGTAGCCGACGATGCCGAGCACCTTGCCGCGCGCTTCGTGCGCCCCCTCGGCCGACTTCCGCCACACGCCGCGATGGGCGAGCGCGTTCCGCTCGGGGATGCCGCGCAGCAGCAGCACCGTCTCGGCCAGCACCAGCTCCGCCACGCTGCGCGTGTTCGAGAAGGGCGCGTTGAACACCGGGACGCCGAGATCCTGCGCCGCCTCGAGATCGACCTGATCGGTGCCGATGCAGAAGCAGCCGACGGCGACGAGCGACGGCGCCGCCTCCAGCAGGGCCCGCGTCAGGCGCGTGCGCGAGCGGATGCCGACCAGGTGTGCGTCCGCGAGCACCTGCCGCAGCCGGTCGTCGGACAGCGCGCCGGCGTGCTGTTCGACGTTCGTGTAGCCGCCGGCGCGAAACGCCTCGGCGGCTCCCTCGTGGATCGATTCGAGGAGCACGATCTTCGTCTTCGTCTTGTCGAGCGGCGTGGTCATCTGGGGAACGGACGTCAGCATGAATGCGGTTTCGGATCGTGCAGCGCAGAAGGGGACGCGTCATCCCGCGCGAATGACGATGGTGTGATCGGCACGGTGGACGTGTCAACCCCGGCCACCGGCGCAGGGCCTCGACACGCCATCTCGCGCTGGAATCGCGAGGAAGCCGGCTCTCGTCCGGCTACCCGTTGAGATACCGGGACAGCACTCTGACCAGTTCCTCCGTCATCTTCCCGCTCGCCACGTCTTCCGGCCGATCGACGACGGCGCGGTGGATCACGGCATCCACGATGACCGCGAACAGCCACGTCACGAGGTCCGGATCACGCCGGCCGGGCTCCGAGCGTGTGAGGAAGGCCTGGAACGCCTCGATCAGCGGCCGGTCCGCCGCCGCGATCTCCGCGTAGCGCAGCGCCGGCAGCTCCTCGCTGAAGGCCCGGTGCAGGTTGGGATTGACCGCGTGCGCGGCGACGCCTGCCTCGAGCAGCGTCCGGAGCATGGACATCGGGTCGTCGGTCTGGCCGGCGGCCAGCGCCTGCCGCGCGGCGGTGCGCTGCTCGGCGCCGTGCCGGCGGCGGAGCTCGGCCAGGATCGCCTGCTTGTTCGGAAAGTACTGGTAGAGCGATGCGATGTTCACCCCCGCGCGATCGGCGATGCGGTTCGTCGTCAGGCGGGCCACGCCATGGCGGCCCACAATGTCAGCAGCGGCCTCGAGAATCGCCTCGACCGTGGCGCGCGATCGTTGCTGTCGCGGCCGTTTTCTGGGAGCCGTCGGCGTGCGGCGCTGTCGCGAGGATCTCGTCATCGAATGCAAGCTGACAGATACAAGCAAACACTTACATTATGGGGCATGCGCACCGAACGCTTCAACCGCCGTGTCGCCTGGGTCCGTGAACCCGGCGGCACGGATGTCCACGAGATTCGTGCCGAAACGCTCCCGCCCCTGACGCACGACGCGGTGCTCGTCCGTGTCGAAGCCGTCGGTCTCAATCACGTCGAGACTCTCGTCCGCCGGGGGACCTACGCGGTGAAGATTCCATGTCCCTATGCGGCTGGCATCGAGGGATCCGGCGTCGTCATCGATCGCGGGCCGGACGCCGATCTGGAGCCGGGCACGCGGGTGGCGTGGACCGCGGTGTTCGGCTGCTGCGCGACGGTGGTGATCGCGCCGGCCTCGCGGCTGGCGCGGCTGCCGGACGGCCTCGACTTCGAGGCGGGCGCCAGTCTGTCGCACGCCGGCATGACCGCGGCCGGGCTCGCGCGTCACTGGCCCCTGGCGGCTGGAGCCACCGTGGTCGTCTGGGGCGCTGCCGGTGGTGTCGGTCAGGTGCTCACCGCGTTGCTCGAGAGCCGTGGCGTGCGGGTCATCGGCATTGCGAGCGGCGAACGCGTGGCGGCCGTCCGTGCGGCCGGCGCGGCCTGTGCCGTCGATCGCACGCGCGAGAACGTGTTACAGGCCGTCCGCGACCAGACGAACGGCCGGGGTGTCGCAGCCGTGTTCGATCCGGTCGGGTCGGCCACGTATCGCACCAGCCTCGGGCTGCTCGCGCCACGCGGCTGCCTGGTGAACTACGGCCAGCTGTCCGGCTCGTTGCCCGATGTCGATCTCGAGGACGTGATGGAGGCTGGCTCGGTGTTCGTCACCAAGTACGGCCCGAAGGCCGGCGTGGTCGGGCAGCACGAGATCGGCTCACTCGTGGCGGAAACTCTGCAGGTGGTGGCCGCGCGATCGCTTCCTGTCCCCATCGCCGGCCGGTTTCCGCTGGAGCAGGTTGCCGAGGCGTATCGCGCGCTCGAGGCGGTGCCGCCCGGCAAGATTCTGATCCTGCCCAATCAGCCAGTGGGCTGAGAACGTTCGAACGGAGCGAGCCGCGCAAGGCGAGCGAGTGAAGTGAGCCGGGGTTCGGGGCGGCGCCCCGAGTGATAGTGGTGCGGAAGGGGGGATTCGAACCCCCACGGTATTGCTACCGCCAGCCCCTCAAGCTGGTGCGTCTGCCAGTTCCGCCACTTCCGCAAGGAGGGCCTGAATCGATCCGCCGGCTGGCACCGGCTTCGGAGGGCCTACTTCTTGGCCGGAGGCGGCGTCGCCGGCTTGGCCGGCGCGCTCACCGGCGCGGGCGCCGCCGCGCCGCTCATGATCGACCCCGGGCCCCGCTGCCCGACAATCGCCAGCGCCAGCGCCCCCAGCATGAACAGCACCGCGCAGACGGTCGTCACCTTTGCGAGCACGGTGACCCCGCCCCGGGCGCCGAACGCCGTCTGGCTGCCCCCGCCGCCGAACGCGCTCGCCATGTCCCCGCCCTTGCCCTGCTGCAGCAGCACGACGATGAGCAGGATGAAGCAGACCAGCACGTAGGCCGTGTTGAAGACGTAGTAAAGCATAAGACCCACCATTATACCGGAGCCTTGAGGCTCCCCGCCACGATTTCCGCGAACGCCTCGGCATCGAGGCTCGCGCCCCCCACCAGGGCCCCATCCACGTCGCCCGCCTCCATCAGCTCGCGGATATTGCCCGGCTTCACGCTGCCGCCATACACGAGATGGCACTCGCGGGCCGGGTCCGGCCCGAACCCGTCGGCCAGCCGCGCCCGGATGTGGGTGTGCGCCTGCTCGGCCTGCGCCGGCGTCGCCGTCCGCCCGGTGCCGATCGCCCACACCGGCTCGTACGCGACCACCAGCGCGCTCAGCTGCTCCGGTGTCAGCCCCGGCAGGCCGTCGCGGATCTGCCGGTCGAGCACCTCGAACGTCCGGTTCGCCTCCCGCTCCGCGAGCGTCTCGCCGATGCAGACGATCGGCGTGAGGCCCGCCGCCAGCGCCGCCCGGGTCTTCCGGTTGACGTCCGCGTCGGTCTCGCCGAACAGCGCCCGCCGCTCGGAGTGGCCGATGATGACGTACTCCGCGCCGGCCTCCCGGATCATCTCCGCGCTGACCTCGCCGGTGAAGGCCCCTCGCGCTTCCCAGTACAGATCCTGCGCCGCGACGCCGACGTTCGAATTCCGCGCCGCCTCGGCCACCGCGTGCAGCGCCGTGAAGGCCGGCGCGATCACGATCTCCACCTCGGTCACGTCCGCCACCAGCCGCCGGAACTCCTTGGTGTAGACGACGGCGTCGTGCACGGTCTTGTGCATCTTCCAGTTGCCGGCGATGAACGGGTGTCGCATGGGTTGCTCCCCGCTACCTGTTGGTCAGCGCCTCGACGCCGGGCAGCCGCCGGCCGCCCAGGTAGTCGAGCGACGCGCCGCCGCCCACGGAGATGTGCGTGATGCGATCGGCCACGCCCGCCTTCTTCACGGCTGCCACCGAGTCGCCCCCGCCGATGATGGTCGTCCCCTTGACGTTTGCCACCGCCTTCGCGATGCCGGTGGTGCCGGCGGCGAAATCGTCGATCTCGAACACCCCCATCGGACCGTTCCAGACGACGGTCTTCGCGTCGGCGAGCAGCGCGCCGTAGATCTTCACCGTGGCCGACCCGATGTCGACCCCCATCCGGTCGTCGATCGCCGTGTCGCCGATGAACAGCGTCTCGTGCGGCGCCCCCGCCTCGATCCGGTCGGTGACGACGTGATCGACCGGCAGCTCGAAGCGGATGCCGACGCCGTCGGCGTAGCGCATGATCGCCCGCGCCGGCTCCAGCCAGTCCTTCTCGACGAGCGACCGGCCGACCGGCACGTTGCGCGCCTTCAGGAACGTGTAGGCCATCGCCCCGCCGATCAGCACGCGGTCGGCGCGGTGCAGCAGGTTCTCGACGACGCCCAGCTTGTCGGACACCTTCGCGCCGCCGACGATGGTCACGAACGGTCGCTCGGGCGACTCGAGCGCCTTGCCCAGGTAGCGCAGTTCCTCTTCGAGCTGCATGCCGGCGACGGCCGGCTGGAGGAACTTCGTAATCGCCGCCACCGAGGCGTGCGCCCGGTGCGTCACGCCGAAGGCGTCGTCCACGTACACGTCGGCGAGCGCCGCCAGCTGCCGGGCGAACTCCGGGTCGTTCGCCGATTCCTCCGGATGGAAGCGCAGGTTCTCCAGCAGCACGAGGTTGTTGCCGTCGGCCTGCGCCTGCTTCACCGCCGCGGCGGCCGCCGGGCCGATGCAGTCGGTGGCGAAGGTGACCGTCCGGCCGACGAGCCTGGCGAGGTGCTCGCCGATCGGCCGGAGGCTGAGCTCGGGGACGACCTTGCCCTTCGGGCGCCCGAAGTGCGAGGCGAGGATCACCGTGGCGCCGTGCGTCAGCGCGTAGGTGATGGTCGGGATGGCCGCCTGGATGCGGGTGTCGTCGCCGATCACGCCGTCCTTGAACGGCACGTTGAAGTCGATCCGGACGAACGCCCGCTTCCCCTTGAGGTCGATGTCCTGCACGGAGAGTTTCGCCATCGTCGCGCTCGCTAGAGGCCCTGCCGGCTGATGTGCTTCAGGAGATCGACGCAGCGGCTCGAGTAGCCCCACTCGTTGTCGTACCAGGCGAGGATCCGGACGAAGTCGCCGTCCATCACCTTGGTGCTGAGCGCGTCGAAGATCGAGGAATGGGCGTTGCCGCGGAAGTCGATCGAGACGAGCGGCTCGTCGCAGTACTGCAGGATCCCCTTCAGCGCGCCGTTCGCGGCCGCCTGGAACGCGGCGTTCACCTCCTCGGCGCTCGTCTTCTTCTCGACGATCACCGAGAGGTCGACCACCGAGACGTTCGGCGTCGGGACGCGCATGGCCGCGCCGTCCAGCCGCCCTTTCAGCGCCGGCAGCACCTCGCCGACCGCAACCGCCGCGCCGGTGGTCGTCGGGATGATCGACACCGCCGCCGCCCGCGCGCGCCGCAGATCCTTGTGCGGCAGGTCGAGCAGGTTCTGATCGTTGGTGTACGAGTGAACCGTCGTCATCCAGCCCTTGCGGAAGCCGAAGCGGTCGAGGATGACCTTCGCGGCCGGCGCCAGGCAGTTGGTCGTGCACGAGGCGTTCGACAGGACGTGATGCGCCTTCGCGTCGTACTGCGCGTCGTTCACCCCCAGCACGACCGTCAGGTCCGGTCCCTTCGCCGGCGCCGTCACGACGACCTTCTTCGCCCCGGCCGCCAGGTGCTTCGCGGCATCGTCGCGCTTGGTGAAGCGGCCGGTCGACTCGAACACGACGTCGACCTTCAGGGCCTTCCAGGGGAGGGCGGCCGGATCCTTCTCCGAGAGGACCTTCACGGGCTGGCCGTTCACGACGATGGTGTCGCCCGAGGCCTCGACGGGGACGTGGAGCGTGCCGAGGACGGAGTCGTACTTCAGGAGGTGCGCCAGAGTGGCGGCGTTGGTCAGGTCGTTGACGGCGACGATCTCCACGTCGCGATCGCCCAGCGCCGCGCGCAGGATGTTCCGGCCGATCCGTCCGAACCCGTTGATGCCGACGCGTACCGCCATGAGAGCCCCTTTTCTGCAGCGCCCGTGAGCCGCGGGCGGGTGACTGTTCCCCGGCGGGTGTCGATCCACCGGGCGCAACCCTTGATTCTAGAAGAGCGCTTGCGGCAGGTCAAACGGCCACGCTATACTTCAGCAGCCGTAAATTCCGCTATCAGCGCACTTTACGCCGATACGCGGCCCGTGGTCAAAGCCGGCCCGCGACCCGAATGTATCTCCTCTACAGCCTGTTGACCTTCGTCGGCTTCGTGCTCGTGTCGCCCTACTTCCTGTACCAGGCGATGCGCTACCGGAAGTACATCGGGGGGCTGCGGCAGCGGCTGGGCTACCTGCCGGTATCGATCAACCTCGACGGCGACGAGTCGATCTGGATTCACGCCGTGTCGGTCGGCGAGGTGCTGACGGCGCGCGCGCTGATTCCGGGGCTGCGCGAACGCTACCCGCGCTTCCGCCTGTTCGTCTCGACGACGACGATGGCGGGACAGCAGGTGGCGAAGCGGCGGCTGCAGGACGTCGACGGCATCTTCTACTTCCCGTTCGACTGGGCCTTTATCGTCAACCGGACGCTCGACATCGTGAAGCCGCGGCTGTTCCTGGTCATGGAGACCGAGATCTGGCCCAACCTGCTGCGCGCCTGCCGGGCGCGCGGCGTGAAGACGGTGCTGGTGAACGGCCGCATCTCGTCGCGGTCGTACCCGCGCTACCGGCTGGTCCGCCCGCTCTTCCGGCGGGTGCTCGCCGACGTCGATCGCTTCTGCATGCAGAGCGAGGAGTCGAAGCGCCGCCTGCTCGAGCTCGGCGCCGACCCGGCGCGCGTCACGATGACCGGCAGCCTGAAGTTCGACTCGCTCGACGCGCCGGCGGAGGCCACCGCGCAGGCCCGGTCGCGCGACCGCGTCCTGCGCTTCTTCCACGTCGCGGCGAACCGGACGGTGATCATCGCCGGCAGCACGCTGCGCGGCGAGGAAGCGGCCGTCCTGCGCGCCTTCCGCGCCGTGCGCGGCGTCGCGGCCGACGCGCTGCTGATCCTCGCGCCGCGGCATCCCGAGCGCTTCGGCGAGGTCGAGCGGCTGGCCGTCGAGGCCGGCTTCCGGACGATCCGCCGCAGCGAGCTGCCGATCGACGCCGAGCCGCGCGTCGACGTCGTCGTGCTCGACACGGTCGGCGAACTGGCGCGGCTCTACCAGATCGCAACGATCGTCTTCGTCGGCGGCAGCCTCGTCGACGCCGGCGGGCACAACATCCTCGAGCCGGCCGCCTTCGGCAAGCCGATCCTGTTCGGGCCGCACATGCAGAACTTCCGCGAGATCGCCGACACGTTCCTGGCCAACGGGGCGGCCCGCCAGGTGCAGTCGGCCGACGACCTGGAACAGCGCCTGGTGGCGCTGCTCACCGATCCGGTGCGGCAGGCGAGCCTGGGCGCGGCCGCCCGCGCCCTGATCGAGGCCAACCGCGGCGCCCGCGAGAAGACGCTGGCCGTCGTCGAAGACCTGCTGCCCCCCGGGAAGGCCGGCACCGACCGCGTCCTCCCGTTCCGGCTCGTGCAGTGAGACCGGCGCCCGATCCGGACAGGACCGGCGCCCGGGAAGACCGACACCTGTGAATCCTCTGGGGACGATCTACGGAGCCGCCGCGCGGGCGCGCCGGCGCTGGTACGCCGGCCGTCCGGCCGCGCGCCGGCGGCTCGCCCGTCCTGTCATCAGCGTCGGCAACCTCGCGGTCGGCGGCAGCGGTAAGACCCCGGCTGTGGAGCAGGTCGCGCGACTGCTGCTGGCGGAGGGGGAGCGGCCGGCGATCCTCAGCCGCGGGTACGGCCGGCGCGTGGCCGCCTCCGAGCCGACGATCGTGTCGGACGGCCAGCGGCTGATGGCCGACCTCGATCGCGCAGGCGACGAGCCGCTGATGCTGGCGCGCGCGCTGCCCGGGGCGGCCGTGGTGGTGGCGCCGGCGCGGTACGACGCCGGCACGCTGGCCGAAACGCGCCTCGGGTGCACGGTCCACCTGCTCGACGATGGGTTCCAGCACCTGCAACTCGAACGCGACGTGAACCTGCTGCTGATGGCGACCGGGGATCTCGAGGACCGGATGCTGCCCGCGGGGCGGCTGCGCGAGCCGCTGTCGGCGGCCTCGGCCGCCGACGCCGTCATCGTCACTGGCGCCGACGCGTCGCGGGCGGAGGCGGTCGCACGGCAGTTGGGCGTCACGCCAGTGTTCCGGACCGTCGTCCGCATCGGCGCGCCTCGCATGGTTCAGCCGTACGGCGAACCGGCCGCCATCGCGCCTGGGACCCCCGTCTTCGGTCTCGCCGGCATCGCCCGGCCCGAGCGGTTCTTCGCTGCGGCGCTTGGCGCCGGCTGGCGGATCACGGGCGAACAGCGCATGCGCGATCACCATCGCTACACGCGGCGCGACGTCGAGCGGATCGTGGCTGCGGCCCGCCGCGCCGGTGCGGCGGCCGTGCTGACCACCGCGAAGGATGCCGTCCGCCTGGAAGCATTCGCTCCGTTTCCGTTGCCGTTCTGCTGGCTGCCGATGGAGGTCGCGATCGAACCGGCGCAGGCGTTCCGCGAGTGGCTGCTCGCGCGGCTCGCGGCGGCGCGCGCCGGACGGGCGGAGGCCGCGCCGGGAGACGGACGGCCGTGACGACGAGGGCGACCACGCGACTGGAAACGGCGGCGGTGCGCGCGGTGCTGGCGTTCGTCCGTCTGCTGCCGGAGCCGCTGGTGCCGCTGTGCGGTGCGGCGATCGGGATGCTGGCCTGGGCGGTCGACGGCCGTCACCGGCGCGTGGCGCTGGCCAACGTGGCGGCCGCGCTGCCCGACCTCACGCCCCGCCAGCAGCGTGCGATCGTCCGCCTGTCGTTCCGGCACTTCGGCCGGCTGCTCTTCGAGCTGCTGAAGTTCGGGACGCTGCCGATCGCGCGCGTGATGGCGCGATCGGAGTTCGAGGGCGCCGAGCACGTGGAGGCCGCCTACGCCGCGGGACGCGGCGTGTTGTTCGTGACGGGCCACTTCGGCTTCTGGGAGATCAACGCCCTCGCGCACGGCGAGCGGTTCCAGCCGATCGGCCTGCTGGCGCGGGCGCTCGACAATCCGGAGTTGAACAGGCTGCTCGAGGAGATCCGCCAGCGCACCGGCAACTTCGTCATCTACCGGCAGGGGACGATCCGCCGCGTGATGCGGGCGCTGCAGCAGGGGCAGGGCGTGGCCGTGCTGATCGATCAGCACGTGCAGGATCGCGACGCCGTGCGCGTCGATTTCCTCGCCCGCCCGGCCAACGCGACGCCCGCGGTCGCCGCCCTCGCGCTGCGCACGGGCGCGGCCGTGATTCCGGTCTTCTCGCGGCCGGCCGGCGGCGGTCGCTATCGTATGATTTACGAGCCTCCGGTGCCGGCGCCGCCCGCCGACGATCCCGACGCGATCCGCGAGTACACGCAGCGCTGCACGCAGGTGCTCGAGACCTGGGTCCGGCGGTATCCCGGAATGTGGCTCTGGATGCATCGGAGATGGCGGACATGACTCGCCTCGCGATCTTCGCCCCCAACTGGCTGGGCGACGCCGTGATGGCCCTGCCGGCGCTGGCCGACGTCCGGCGGGCCTGGCCGGAGGCGCGGCTGATCGTGGCGGCGCGGCGATCGGTCATCCGGCTGTTCGAAGCCGTGCCGATCGTCGACGAAGTGCTGCCGCTCGGCGGGGATGGAGAGGTCGAGCGCGTGCGGGCCGGCCGGTTCGACGCCGCGCTGCTGCTGCCGAACTCGTTCGCCGTCGCCTGGCTGGCGCGGCGGGCGGGCGTCCCCGAGCGCTGGGGCTACCGGGGCGACGGCCGTCGTCTGCTGCTGACGCGGGCCGTGGCGCGCCCCTCGCGGCGGGGGCATCAGGCCGAGTACTATCAGGAACTGGTCAGGCGGCTCGGCATGGCCGTCGGGCCGATCGCGCCGCAGATCCGCCCCTCGGAGGCGGCCCTGAGGCGCGCCCGGACGCTGCTCGCGGAAGGCGGCTGGGACGGCGCGGCGCCGCTCGTCGGCGTCGCCCCGGGCGCGGCGTTCGGTCACGCGAAGCGCTGGCCGCCCGATCGGTTTGCCGCCGTGATCCGCGCGCTGTCGGCGGCCGGCGTGGCGACCGTGGTCGTCGGCAGTGCGGCCGATGCCGACGCGGGCCGCGAGATCGAACGGGCGCTGGCCGGCGCCACGCTGACCGCGCCGTGCGTCGATCTGGTCGGCCGGACGAGCCTGCCCGAGCTGTTCGGCACACTCGCGCTGTGCCGCGCCGTGGTGACGAACGATTCCGGCGCGATGCACGTCGCCGCCGCGCTCGGCGTGCCGGTCACCGCGATCTTCGGCCCGACCGACGAGCGGGTGACGTCGCCGCTGCCGACGTCGCAGGGGACGCGGGCGCATGCGGTGCTGGCCCGGCAGGTCTGGTGCCGGCCGTGCATGCTGCGCGAGTGCCCGATCGATCACCGCTGCATGACGCGCATTCCGCCGGAGGAGGTCCTCGCCGCCCTGTGGCGGCAGCTCGCATGACTACACCCGCGGTGTTCCTGGATCGCGACGGCACGCTCATCCACGAGGTGGGGTATCTCGATCGCCTGGATCGGATCGAGTTCTTCCCGTGGAGCGTGGATGCCGTGCGGCTGCTGAACCGTGCCGGCTTCCGCGTGATCGTCGTCACGAACCAGGCGGGCGTGGCCCGCGGCTTCTTCGACGAGGCCTTCCTCGCCGAGGCGCATCGCCACATCGACGATCGCCTCCGCGCCGGCCAGGCCCTCGTCGACGCGTTCTACTACTGCCCGCACCATCCCGAGGGGCGCGTGGAGCGCTACCGGGTCGCCTGCGAGTGCCGGAAGCCGAAGACCGGCATGATGCGGGCCGCGGCCGAGTCGCTCGATCTCGACCTGGCGCGGTCGTTCGTGGTGGGCGACCGCTGGGGCGACGTGCAGATGGCGCAGGCCGCCGGCAGCCGCGGCATCCTCGTGCGCACGGGCTACGGGCAGACGGAAGAACAGAATCCGCAGGAAGGTACTGAGGCGGACCTCGTGGCCGATCATCTGATGGACGCCGTCGCCTGGATTCTGAGGACGGCTGGCGGCGCATGAGGTCAGTCCGGCGCCGCGCATTGCGACTGAAAGCACCCATGCCGCCGATCGCAGGATCCGGAGCGTCAGCGACGGCGGCGCGTGGGGGTGGGGCCCCACGCGGACTAAATCATGCAAATCGCCCGTTCCGTTCATCCGCTGCCCGGTGAGGCCGAGCGCAAGGCCCGCCTGCTGTCGCTCGTCGACGCGTTCGGCGGCAAGCGGGTCGCGCTCATCGGCGACCTGATCGCCGACGAGTTCATCTACGGCCGCGTGTCGCGCGTCTCGCGCGAGGCGCCGGTGCTCATCCTGCAGTACGACGCCACGGAGGTCGTGGCCGGCGGCGGCGGCAACGCGGCCAACAACGCGGCCGCCCTCGGCGCGTCGGTCCGGCTGGCCGGCCTGGCCGGCCGCGACGAGCCGGGGCGCCGGATGCTGAAGAGCCTGCACCGCGGGGTCGACGCCCGGCGCGTCCTCCGCCCGTCGGGCTGGCAGACGCCGGTGAAGACCCGGATCCTGGCCGGCGGCATCCACTCGGCCAAGCAGCAGGTCGTCCGCGTCGACCGCGAACGGGCGTGGCAGGGGACCGCGGCCGAGCGTCGCGCCCTGCGCGACCGCGTCCGGCAGGCGATCGACGGCTGCGACGCGGTGATCGTCTCCGACTACGGCCTCGGCGTCGTCACGCCCGAGCTGGTGGCGGACGTGCGGGCCCTCGTGGCCCGCCGCAACCGGCGGCGCCGCGTGCCGATCCTGATCGACTCGCGCTACGAGTTGCTCCGCTACCCCGGTCTCACCGCCTGCACGCCGAACGAGTCCGAGGTCGAGCGGCTGCTCGGCGTCTCGCTGGACGACGAGCCGGCGGCGCTCGAGCGGGCGGGGCGGACGCTGCTGCGCCGCACCGGCATGGAAGCGGTGCTCGTCACGCGCGGCAGCCGCGGCATGGCGCTCTTCGAGCCGCGCCGCGCGACCGAACACATCGCGATCTACGGCTCGGACGAAATCGCTGACGTCACCGGAGCCGGCGATACGGTGATCGCCACGATGGGCCTGGCACTGGCTTGCGGCGCGTCGTTCTACGAGGCGGCCCGGCTGGCCAACTACGCCGGCGGCCTCGTGGTGATGAAGCGCGGTACCGCGACCGTCTCCCCGGCAGAGCTGGCGGCCGCCATCGAGCAGGATCATCCGACCCCCGTCGAGAACTGGTCGCAGGAAGGGCCCGATCAGGGCAGGCGGAGCTGATGGGGCAGATCCTCGCCCTCGACCGGCTCGCCGACCGGCTCGCCGCCGACCGTGCCGCCGGGCGCACGGTGGCCTTCGCCAACGGCTGCTTCGACGTGCTGCACGTCGGGCACGTCCGGTACCTGCAGGCCGCCGCCCGCGAAGCCGACCGGCTGGTCGTGGCGATCAATGACGATGCGTCGGTGCGGGCGCTGAAGGGGGAGGGGCGGCCGATCCTGCCTGCCGCCGATCGCGCCGAGCTCGTCGCGGCGCTGCGCGGTGTCGACTACGTCGTCGTCTTCTCCGGCCCGACGGTCGGCGATCTGCTGACGCGGCTGAAGCCCGACGTCCACTGCAAGGGGACGGACTACACGGTGGAGAGCGTCCCCGAGCGGGCCATCGTCAAGGCGTACGGGGGACGGACGGCCATCGTCGGCGATCCGAAGGATCACTCCACGCGCGACCTGCTGGCCCGCATCCACGACAGCGCCCGGCCGTGAACCGCCTCCTGATCGTCCGGCTCGGGTCGCTCGGCGACATCATCCATGCGCTGCCGGTGGCGGCCGCCATCCGCCGGGCCTTTCCGCGCAGCCGCATCGACTGGCTCGTCTCGGCGCGGCAGCGGCAGATCCTCGATCTGGTGCCGGTGATCGACCGGCGGGTGGTGCTGGGAGGGACGGGCGCCGCCGCGGCGGTCGATCATCCCGAGGATGCGGCGTTCCCCGGAGCGGGCGGTGCGCTCGAAGCGATCCGGTACCTGCGCGGGGTGCACTACGACGTCGCGCTCGACCTGCAGGGGCTGCTGAAGTCGGCCGTGCTCGCCCGCGCGTCGGGGGCGGCCCGCGTGATCGGCTTCTCCACGCGGTACCTGCGCGAGCGGCTGGCCCGCCCGTTCTACACCGAGGTGCACGAGCCGTCCGGCGCGCGTCACGTGATCGAGAAGAACCTGTCGCTGCTCGAGCCGCTCGGGATCCGGCAGTTCGCCGTCGAGTTCCCGCTCGAGGCGGTGTCGTCCGACGTCGTGCGCCAGGTCCGCGAACGGACGGGCTCCGGGCCGGACGGGAGATTCGCCCTGCTGAACCCCGGGGCCGCCTGGCCGAACAAGCGCTGGCCGCCCGAGCGGCTCGGTGCGCTGGCCGCGGGGATCGGCGATCGGTACGGCCTGCCGTGTGCGGTGCTGTGGGGGCCAGGCGAGGAAGCACTGGCGGAGCGCGTCGTCGAGACCTCGGCGGGGGCGGCGGTCCTGGCGCCGCAGACGCGGATTGCCGATCTCGTGGCGCTGACGCGTGCGGCGTCGCTCATCGTGTCCGGCGACACGGGGCCGCTGCACATCGCCACGGCGGTCGGGACGCCGATCGTCGGCATCTACGGCCCGACGGCCGCCGAACGGAACGGCCCGTGGGCGGCGGCGGACGTCACCGTGTCGCGCTGGGCGATCTGCGACTGTCACGACAAGCGGCGCTGCCGGCGCGCCGTCCCCTGCCTGCTCGACGTGCCGGTCGACGAAGTGCTCGCGGCGGTCGGCCGGCGTCTGGAGAATCTGTCGTCCCATGCCTGACTTCACGGCTCGCCTGGCGCGCTGGCGCGTCCCCGCCGGGTTCCTGTTCGGCGCCCTTGTCCTGTGGCTGGCCCACCCCACGCGCGCGTCGCTCGAACTGGGGGCGGCGATCGCGGCCGTGGGCGAGGCGATCCGCGTCTGGGCGGCCGGTCATCTCCGCAAGGGGCGCGAAGTGACGATGTCCGGCCCCTACCGGTTCACGAGGCACCCGCTGTACGTCGGGTCGTCGGTGATTGGTGCCGGGCTGGCGGTGGGGGCCCGCAGCCTGCCGGCGGCCGTGCTGATTGCGGTGTACCTGGTGGTGATGGTGACGGCCGCGATCCGGTCGGAAGAAGCGTTCCTGACCGGGAAGTTCGGCGCCCAGTACGAGACGTACCGGCAGGCGGGTGCGGAGCGCACGGCGGCGGCGCGGCGGTTCAGCGCCCGCCAGGCGCTGGCGAACCGGGAGTATCGCGCGGTCGTCGGCGTGCTGGTGGTTCTGGCGCTGCTGGCGGGACGGGCGTGGCTCGGCCGGTGAGGCTTCGTATTACCGTATAGGGAAGGCGCCGGACGCGCGACTGCAGGATGTCGGGCGGTTAGCTCAGTGGTAGAGCACCGGTCTTACACACCGGCTGTCACAGGTTCGAACCCTGTACCGCCCACCAACCTCTTTGCTTGCCGGTCCGGGCGAGGCTGGGATAGAATGATCAGATTGCGCTGCCGCACCGGCGCCAGCCGTGCGGCCGCAGGCACTGTTACGGGGTCGTAGTTCAGTTGGTTAGAACGCCGGCCTGTCACGCCGGAGGCCGCGGGTTCGAGTCCCGTCGACCCCGCCAGACTTCACCCGCCGCCGTTTGATGGCGACGAGCGCCGTCTGGCACCCGTCACAGCCGTTCCCCTGGCCGCCGACTCCGGCGGCCGCTGCTCACACCACAATCCGATGTCGTGGGGCGCGTCAGCGCGACCGGCGGCGCCAGCCGGTGTTCTCGTCGAAGGCCACCCGCGAGAGCACGCTGATGATCAGCACGAACATCGTGACCAGGAAGGCGGCGGCGTACGCGAGCGCGTGGGCGCTCTCGAACGGTTCGGTAATGAAGGCCCAGATCGCGTAGGTGAGGTAGCCGATCGGCTCGTTGGTGAGGTGGCCGGTCCACAGGTAGCTCGACCAGCCGGCCGTGTAGAGCAGCGGCGCCGTCTCGCCGACCGAGATGGCGAGCGCCAGCAGGACGCCGGTGAGGATGCCGGGCAGCGCCTGGGGCAGGCAGATGCTCATCACCACCGTCCCCTCCTTCGCCCCCAGCGCGTAGGCTGCTTCCCGCATCGATCGCGGCACCTGGCGGATCGCCATCTCGCTCGTCCGGCAGATGTAGGGGAGCGAGATGATCGCCAGCGCGACGCTGCCCGCCAGCGCCGAGAATTTCCACCCCAGATCCACGACCATCGTCACGTAGCCGAAGTAGCCGATGACGATCGACGGCACGCCGACCAGGACGTCGGAGAGGAACCGGAGGATCGGGGTGAGGTAGCCGTAGTCGAACTCGGCGAGGTAGATGCCGGCCGCGAGTCCCGGCGGGAGCGCCAGCAGGATGCCGCCGAGGGCCAGGACGATCGTCCCCTCGATGGCGTTCAGCAGCCCGCCGCCCGTCCCTTCGGTGACGTGGGTCAGGACCTGCGGCGTGAGCGCGCTGAAGCCGCGCATGAAGACCACCGCGAGGATCCAGACCATCGCGCCCCCGAGCAGCGCGAAGGCGAGCGTCGTCAGGCTCCACCCGACGATGTCGACCAGGCGGCGCCGGAGCAGGCGGCCGCTGGCGCCGGCGAGCGCGATGGGGCCGGCCGTGGCGATCCGATCGGTCATGCGGCCCTCGCCGGCTCGCGCCCCGCATAGTAGAGCAGCACGCGGGCGAACCCGTTGACGATCACCGAGATCAGGCAGAGCACGAGCGCCACCTCGGCCAGCGATCGCACCGCCATGCCCGTCGGATCCTCGAGCGCGCTGTCGAGCTGCGAGACGATGAACGAGGCCATGGTGGAGATCGGCGTGTAGAGGTTGCCGGGCAGGTAGTTCAGCGCGTTGCCGCTCACCATCAGGACGGCCATCGTCTCGCCGAGCGCGCGGCCCGTGGCGAGGATGCTCGATCCGATCAGCACGCGGCGCGTGGCCGGCAGCAGCACCGTCCACAGCATCTCGAACCGGCTCGCGCCCAGGGCGACCGCCGCCTCGCGGATGCCGGCCGTCTGCCGGTGCACCAGCGCGTCGCGCAGCGTCGTCGTGATGAGCGGCACGATCATCAGCGCCAGCACCAGGCCGGAGGTCAGCAGGCCGTAGCCGCTGCCCGCCGGGCCGCCCAGGAACGGGATGAAGCCCAGCCACTGCACCATCCGCGGGAAGACGTGGTGCCCGAGGAAGGGGATGACGACGACGTAGCCCCACAGGCCGAAGACGACGCTCGGGATGGCGGCCAGCAGCTCGACGAAGAACGACATCCAGGGGCGCAGGGTCGCGGGGATCCCCTCGGCGAGGAACATCGCCGCGCCCACGCCGATCGGCACCGCGATGAGCAGGGCGAGTGCCGTGCTGAGCAGGGTGCCGACGATGAGGAAGAGGATGCCGTAGTGCGCGCCCGGGAGGATCTGCTGTCCGTGGACGGTGATTGGATCGGCGTAGAGGTTGCCGAGGTTCCAGCCGTTCTGCGTCACGAAGCCGGTGCCGTTGAGCCGGATCGCGGGCCAGGCGTAGACGCCGAGGAAGAGGACGATGATGAGAAGGGCGGCCCCGACGATGCTCGCGAGCAGGGCCGTCAGCCTGCGGAAATTCATCAACCCGTGTCGATCCGGCCGCGCCGGTGAAAGAGGGGACGAAACGGTCCGGGCCGCTCACCGCCGGACGTCCGGCGAGCGGCCCGGTGAACACGATACCAGAAAGTGATCCGCTACTGGATCTCGGCGATCTGCGCCTGGCTGAGCTTGACGACCGCCTCGGGCAGCGCGACGAAGTGGACGGCGTCCATGAAGTGCGGTGCGTTGCCGCCCGTGCCGCTGATCGCCCAGGTGAAGAGCTTCCGCAGCGCAGCCGCCGTCTCGGCCGACGGCTGGTGGCGCTTCACGAGCGCGTACTCGTAGTTGATGATCGGGTACGACTCGCGGCCGGGCGCGAAGATCAGGCTGATCCGCTCGTCCTTCGGCGTCTTCGGCACCATCTGCGCCGCCGCCGCCTTGGCCGTGGCCGTCGTCGGCAGCACGAAGTTGCCGTCCCGGTTGCCGAGCTGCGCGATCCCCATCCCGTCCTTCTCGACCGCGTCCTGGTAGCTCGTCCCGATGTAGGCCACCGAGTACGGGTTCCCCTTGAGCGCCGTCACCATGCCGGGGTTGCCGACCGCGCCGAGCCCGCCCGAGACCGCCGGCCAGCTGACCGTCGTGCCGTAGCTCAGGCTGCTGTTCCAGCCGGCGTCGCTGAACGACAGGTACTGCGTGAAGATGAACGTGTCGCCGCTGCCGTCCGAGCGGTGCACCGGGATGATCGCGTGGTCCGGCAGCGTGACGCCGGGGTTCAGCTTCGCGATCGCCGGGTCGTTCCACTTCGTGATCTTCCCCTGGTAGATCCCGGCCAGCACCGGGCCGTTCAGCTTCAGGTGATCCTTGTTCAGGCCGGGCAGGTTGTAGTTCACCATCTGCATCGAGATGGCCAGCGGGATGTTCAGCATGTCGCCGTGCAGCTTCATCATGGCGTTGCTGAGATAGGCGTCCGACGCGCCGATCTGGGCCAGGCCCGCGACCGACTGCGAGATGCCGGTGCCGCTGCCGGTCGACTGCGTCGTGATCCTGACGTTCGGGTCGACCTTGGCGAACGCGGGAACCCAGAGGTTGAAGAGGGGGTAGAGGAGGCTCGATCCCGTCTCCAGAATGTTGACGGTTCCGGCGGCCTGGATCGTGCGGGTGCCGTACATCGTCGTGGTGGCCAGGGCGAGCGCGAAAACGCCGCCCATCACGATCGAACGGCGCGTCAGGGCCGAAGCGGCTTTACGGAAAGGCAACAAGTTGGGCTCCTTGAATGGGTGACTCGAGTATCGAGGGTCGTGCCGGACTGATGGATCGCTCATGTTTCGAAGACGCAGGTATCGTATCAGCGCAGGTGTGACCGTCAGGTTGCGGGTGGGTTAAATGTGGGGACCATCCGAAGCGGTCCCGTCTTCTCGTTGATGGCGCACGAGATCTATTGCTGAGTGGGGCCGGGCACCCGGCCCGGGTTCGGGGCCGGCGGCCGCGCCGGGGTACACTGCGGAGAGCCCGGCGGGCGAGCGCGGCATGGCGTCGCGCGGATCCGGCGGGAGAGGAGCGACCAGAGACATGCTGTCGGGAATGGAGTCCCTCGAGCGCCTGCGGGCGGGCAATCGGCGGTTCGTGGCCGGCGCCCAGGATCAGGGGAGCGCCAGCCAGACGCGGCGCACCGAGCTGGTGGCCGGCCAGGAACCCTTCGCCGTGATCCTCGGCTGTTCGGACTCGCGCGTGCCGGCCGAGATCGTCTTCGATCAGGGGCTGGGCGATCTGTTCGTCATCCGCGTGGCCGGCAACATCATCGCGCCGTCGCTCGTCGGCAGCGTCGAGTTCGCGGTCGACCTGTTCGGCACGCGGCTGGTCGTCGTGCTCGGCCACACGCAGTGCGGCGCCGTGAAGGCGACGGTCGACGAGCTCGAGCGGCCGAGCGGCAGCCGGTCGGCGAACCTGCGCGCGATCGTCGATCGCGTGCGGCCGTCGGTGGAGAACCTGCTGGAGGCCGGCATCACGGATCGGGCCGCGCTGGTGCGCCAGGCCGTGCGCGCCAACGTCCGTGCCTCGGCGAACCACCTGCGGCACGGGTCCCAGATCGTGGAGGACCTGATCGCGCACGACGGTCTGCTGGTGGTCGGCGCGGAGTATTCGCTGGAGACGGGCGTGGTGGACTTCTTCGACGGCGTGCCGGAGGGGAAATAAGAGGCGCCAGGGGCGGCCACTGCGGGCCGCCCCGACGCGTCGGTGATCGTCTACGGCTTGGGTGTCAGGATCTCCCCCAGCCGATCGGGCGTGCCGGCGATCCGTTCGAGGTGGGGATAGCGCAGGCCGCCGTGATAGTCGACGCGCACGGTGAAGTAGCGCTCGCCGTTCTCCACCGACAGCTCGATCGGGGTCGTCTTTCCCTTGGCGGCCGCGATCGCCGCCTTCAGCCGGTCGGCGGTGTAGCCCTGCCCGTTCACCGCCAGGACGCGGGCGCCGTCGGTCAGCCCGGCCTTGAACACCGCCCCGTCCCACATCACGTTCATCAGCGTCCCGTCCTGCGTCAGCGTCGCGCCGATCGAGAAACTGAGGTCGGTGATGTGGCGGCGCATCTCGTTCGTCCGGAAGAACGGCGTCGGCGTATCCGAGTAGCCGAGCCGGTAGCCGCCGCGGGTGAGGCCGGCCAGCGGCGCGCCGGGACCGTGGCCCTCCAGCCGGCTCCTGAGGAAGGTCGCCCAGTCGTACGGCTGCACCGCGTTCAGCGCGTGGACCACGTCGTCGAAGGTGTAGGTCTTCGTGACGTAGCTGCCGTTGTCGACCCCGAAGAAGGCCTTCGCGAAGTCGTCGAGCGACTTCGTCCCGTTCGACAGCTGGCGGATCAGCGTGTCGGCGTCCAGCCAGATCAGCTGGCCCTCCGAGTAGTAGTCCTCGCTGCGCTGCCAGCTGAGCCACGACAGCGGCCGGCGGTTCGCGATGATCGGATCGTTCGTGGTGTCCTCGAGCTGGCGCCAGGTGCGGCCGATCCGGTGGTCGTAGGTGGCCGCCACCGAGGCGATCGCGTCGAGCGCCTGCTGCTTCGTCCAGAGCCCGGCGCGCGCCGCCAGCACGTAGCCCCAGTACTGCGTCTGCCCCTCGTAGACCCACAGCAGACTGTCGCGCATCGGGACGTTGAAGTTCGGCGTCCAGAGGTCGGCCGGCCGCCGGAACTTCCCGTTCCACGAATGGGTGTACTCGTGCGCGAGGAGGTCGCGGCCGGTGTAGGCGTTGGCCCAGTTGGTGAAGTAGTCGGCCGACGTGCCGTCCTCGCTCGAGCGGTGGTGTTCGAGGCCGATGCCGCCCTGCCGGTCGCTCAGCGACAGCAGGAAGTCGTAGTGGTCGTAGTGATGCGAGCCGTACAGCTTGTACGCCTGTGCGACGAGCGCGCGGTGCGCGTCGATCGCCTCGGGCGAGGCGTCGAGCTCGTCGGGCCGGTCGGCCACGACGTCGAGCCAGACCGGCACCGGCTGCGTCGAGAGTTCGAAGCGGCGTGAGTAGTGGCCGCCGTAGACCGGCGAATCGACGAGCGTGTTGAAGGGGACCGGCTTGAAGGTCGTGGTGTCGCCGGCCGTCGACGCCGGCTCCAGCGCGGAATAGGCCTTCCAGCCGGTCCGCACCTTCAGCGACGGCTCGAACCGGATGTCGCGCGAGAAGTAGCCGGCCGGGTACAGCGCCACGCCGTTCCACTCGAGATCGAACATCTCGTGCGTCATCGTGATGCGCCCGACCCGCGGCTGCACCGGCGTGAGCTGCTGGAAGTCCGCCTCCACCGTCTTCGCTCCTTCGGGCAGGGTGATGTGGAAGGCGAAGACGTTCACCGGATCGCGCGTCCAGGGGATCCGCTTGCCGTTGGCGTGGAAGACGAGCCCGGCCAGTTCCTGCAGCGGCCCGTTCGGCGAGTGATGGCCGGGGATCCACTGCGGATAGAGCAGGATCATCGGGCCGGCGGCCGCGACCGGAATCGTCTCGTGCACGCTGAAGACGTGGTGCGCCGTGTCGGTGGCATCCACGGCCAGGTGGATCGTGCCCGGATAGGGACGGTCCTGCGGCGCCGGTACCGGCGCGGGCATCGGCAGCGGCTGCGGCTGCGACGCGGCGGTCTGGCCGAAGGCCGGGCCGACGCCGAGCGCGACCAGGCAGAGGGCAAGAAATGTGGTTTTCATGGAGCGGCATTCTGACGTGCGGCCCCGGGTGTGTCCAGCGTTTCCCGACCTAGCTCTGCCGCTTCCGCGGTGGCGCAGTAGAATGGATGCCTCGCGCGAGAGGACTTCGCCGGAGGCCATGCCGAGCCGAGGACATGGAGATCCGAGGCGAAGGCATCGGCGTCAGTTCCGCATGGGGGTGGGGCCCCATGCGCATTGAAGAATGGAGACTGCTCCCATGGGCTCCCTGAAGATGCCTTCCCGTGAACAGGCCCTGGCCGGCCGCGTCGAGCGGATGCCGGTGCCGCCGACCCACCATGCGCTCGGCACGCCACTCGTGCCGCCGTTCCCGGACGGCCTCGAGACGGCCGTGTTCGGGATGGGGTGCTTCTGGGGCGCCGAGCGGACGTTCTGGCAGACGCCGGGCGTCTACACGACGGCGGTCGGCTACGCGGGCGGCTTCACGCCGAACCCGACCTACGCCGAAGTCTGCAGTGGCCTCACCGGGCATACCGAAGTGGTGCTCGTCGTGTTCGATCCGAAGGCCGTCAGCTACGACGCGCTGCTGAAGGTGTTCTGGGAGAATCACGATCCGACGCAGGGGATGCGCCAGGGGAACGACACCGGCACGCAGTACCGCTCGGCGATCTACACGCACGGCGCTTCGCAGCAGCAGGCGGCCGAAGCCTCCCGCGACGTCTATCAGCAGGCACTCACGCAGGCTGGCTACGGACCGATCACGACCGAGATTGCGCCGGCCGGCGAGTTCTACTACGCCGAGCCCGATCACCAGCAGTACCTCTCGAAGATCCCGTGGGGGTATTGCGGGCACGGGACGACGGGGGTGACATGTCCCACGGGAGTGGCCGGCGTAGGCGGTAGGCGATAGGCTTTGGGCGATAGGGCAGACCTATCGCCTACAGCCCACCGCCTATAGCCTACAGATCTTCTGCGATGCTCCCCCTCCCCATCGACCCATTCATCCCTCAGATCGTCGACGCCCTCGCGCGGCATCGGGCCGCGATCGTCACCGCCCTCCCCGGCGCGGGCAAGACGACACGCGTGCCGCCGGCGCTGGCAGCTGACGGCCCCGTCCTGCTGCTGCAGCCGCGCCGGGTCGCGGCGCGCTCGATCGCTGCCCGCGTGGCAGCCGAGCGGGGATGGACGCTCGGCGGGGAAGTCGGCTGGCAGGTCCGCTTCGAGCGGAAGTTCGGACCGGGAACGCGCCTGCTGGTCGCGACCGAGGGGATCCTGACGGCGCGGCTGCAGCAGGACCCGCTGGCCTCGGGCTTCCGGACGATCGTCCTCGACGAGTTCCACGAGCGGACCGTCCACGCCGACCTCGGCCTGACGCTCGCCCGTCAGGCCTGGCTTGCCCGCGACGACCTTCGCCTCGTCATCATGTCGGCGACGCTCGACGCCGCGCGCGTGGCTGCGTTCCTCGACGACTGTCCGATCGTCGACGTCCCCGGCCGCGTGCATCCCGTGGAGATCGCGTACGCGCCGCGACAGCCGCTTGCGGACGCCGTGGGCGACGCCCTCGCCCGGACAGACGGGCAGGTGCTCGTGTTCCTGCCGGGCGCGGGCGAGATCCGGCGTGCCGCCACGGAGCTGGCGCCCCGGCTGGCCGGTTCCGGCGTGGAGACAGTGCCCCTGCACGGCTCGCTTGAGGCGGCGGCGCAGGACGAGGCCATCCGGCCGGTCGACCATCGCCGCGTCATCCTTGCCACGAACATTGCCGAGACCTCGCTGACCGTCCCCGGGATCACGGCGGTCGTCGATACCGGTCTCCATAAGATCGCGCGCTACGATCCGGACCGCGGCATCGACAGCCTCGAGACCGGGCGCATCACGCAGGACGCCGCCGATCAGCGCGCGGGCCGCGCGGGCCGCCTGGCGCCCGGGATCGCGCTCCGGCTGTGGGACGCGCGCGATCGCCTCCATCCGCACCGCGAGCCCGAGCTGCATCGGATCGATCTCGCGGGCGTGGCGCTCGACGTGCTCGCGTGGGGCGCCGATCCGCGCACGCTCGCCTGGTTCGACCCGCCGCCCGCCGAGGCCATCGAGGCCGCCTTCACGCTGCTCGGCCGGCTCGGGGCGGTCGAGGATGGACGCCTCGCCGATCTCGGTCGGCGCCTGCACCGCCTGCCGGTGCATCCGCGGCTCGGCCGCATTCTGATCGCGGCCGACGGCGCGCGCGTCGCGGCGCGGGCGTGCGCCATGTTGTCGGAGCGCCATTTCCTTCCGCCGCGCCGCGAAGCGACGTCGAGCGATCTGCTGTCGGCCGTGGACGACTGGGATCGCGCCCCGTGGCACGTGCGCCGCGCCGCGGACGAGATCGAGCGCATCGTGCAGGATCTGAAGCCCGGAGCCCGCAGTCCGGAGCCTTTTCTCCGTGCGGTGCTGGCCGGCTATCCCGATCGCGTGGCGCGACGCCGCGAGCCGGGATCGCCACGTGTCCTGCTGGCGTCAGGACACGGCGCGGTGATCGGGCCGGAGAGCGGCGTGCACGCCGCTGAATTCGTCGTGGCGGTCGACGTGCAGGCGTCGCCGCACGGCTCGTCCGGCGAGGCGCGTGTCCGCGTCGCGAGTGCGGTGGAGCGTGACTGGCTCGTGCCGAACGGCGAGCAACTGGTCCATACCGTTGACGACGCCGGCGTGGTGCGCGCGCGGCTCATCGAGAAGTACGACGCGATTCCCATTGCCGAGCGTGTGGTCGAGCCCGACCCCGCACAGGCGGCACGACTGCTCGCCGTCTCGCTGCTCGCGCGCGGGCTCGGCGAGGAGGAGAGCCGGCTCTTGCGGCGCCTGCGCTTCGCCGGATGGCCGATGGACGATGCCGCGGTGAAGGGGCTGATCGAGCAGGCGTGCGCCGGCCAGCGGCGACTGCAGGATGTCGACCTGCGGCGCCACCTGCCACACGAGGCGCGCGCGCTGCTGGAACGGTACGCGCCCGAGACGCTGGCGGTGCCGAGCGGCCGCCACATCCCGCTCGAATACCAGGACGATGGAACGGTCGTCGCGTCGGTGAAGCTGCAGGAGCTGTTCGGGCTGGCCGATTCGCCGCGGCTCGGGCCGCGCGCCGAGCCGGTGCTGTTCGCGCTGCTCGCGCCGAACGGCCGCCCGGTCCAGATGACCCGCGACCTGCGCAGCTTCTGGAACCGCACCTACCCCGAGGTGCGGAAGGAGTTGCGCGCCCGC
>JAGWRA010000236.1 GCA_028876655.1 Acidobacteriota bacterium
AGTGCAGGGCGTCGGTCACCGCCTTCGGGTTGCGTGCGGCCACGCGCAACAGCGCCAGCGCCGGGCCGTCCGGCGTGCGCCGGCCCTGCTCCCAGTTCCGCAGTGTCGCCACGCTGACTCCAATCAGGAGCGCGAACTCGCTCTGGGACGCCCCGAGCGTGGCCCGAACCGCTCGCACTCCGCCGGCCGGAATTCGGTGACCCGCGATGGCTTCTGCGCTCCGCGCCGAATTCGGCCGGCCTGCCTGACGCTCGACAGCAGTTCCTCAAACGCCGCTTTCTTCATTTGAATTCCTCCCGCACCAGGCGCCCGAGTGTGCGAGTCTGGCTCGGCGTCAGGTCCCCTTGCTCGGTCTTGGAGAAGATATAGAGCATGTAGAACGTCTGCTCGACCGGCAGCCAGTAGTAGATGATCCGTAGCCCGCCACGCTTTCCCCGCCCGCCTTGGCCCAACGGACCTTTCGGAACCCCCCCGAACCCCGAATTATCGGACCTTGTTCCGGACGCAGCCTCAGGGCCACCTGCAAACGGCGACACTCGTCATCGTCGAGGTCCGCTGAACGGCGGCGGTGAACACCGGCGTCTCGACGAATCGCATGCCTTTTCACTATGCGCCAATGACGTAGTCCTGGCAGCTGCACGGGCCTTCAGGTCATGTCGGCCTAACGTTTCGCGCTGAGCCGCAGCGCGGCCCTCACCATACAACTGGTCGCGCCGTCGGCTCCAGCGCGTTGTTGGGCTGCTGACCCCGGGTGTAGAATGAGGCCATGACTGACCGGGCGCAACAGCTTCTTCGTGAGGCACTCACCCTGCCCGTCGAGCAGCGCGCCGACATCGCCGCCGAACTGCTCGCGAGCCTCGACGAGACCCCGGCGATGGACCGTGACGCCACCGAAGCCGCGTGGGCCCGAGAGATTGAGCGACGCGCCCGCCGCGTGATAGCCGGCGAGTCCGACGGCGAGCCGTGGGAGGACGTGCGCGCGCGCGTTGCCCGGCGGCTGGCCGACCGATGAGGCGCCGCTTCCGACCTGAGCCGGAAGCGGGTTTCCCTACCACATCGCATACCTGGTCACGCCAACCGCTATTCGGATTCTGGCCTTCGCGCACGACAACCGAGAACCTGCGTATTGGCTCTCTCGAGTCAACGATTAGGTTCGCTCAGTCTGCCCAACTAGTCTTGGAGTAGACCGCTGCGCCTGCTCGCGTCCAATGCCGGCAGCCAGTGCGGCATCTCCAGGGCCCCTGATTCGTTCGAATGGCGCATGGTAGCACGACGCGCCGGGCGTGCAGTGGACCGGTGTTGGCTGCAGGAGCTGGCGTTGGCTGCGGAGACGCGCAGCCAACGCCGGCGCGAGCTCGCGGGCTCGTGGCGTCGCAAGTGATTGAGCGCGGGAAGACTGAGGCCACCAGTCCGGCAGGCGTCCGAGTGCGTTGGCTGCGGACGCTGGCGGCCAGGGCGGAAGAGACCGTGCAGCGTCTACGGGCGGTCACGACGCGCGAGTGCTTCTGCCGGCCGCCGCGTGTGGGGTACAGATGGACGCCGATCGTGACGATGATGGTGGCGAGCCAGTGGTAGAGGTTGAGGCCGGGAATCTCGCACGCGACTTCAGGCGGTCCCCTTGTCCGTGATGTAGAGATCGACGTTCGGGTCTTCTCCCGGACAGGGCCCTTCCTGGTGGAACCCGAGCCGGTCGAGCAATCGGATCGATCGATCGTTGCCGCGCTTGACGATGGCGTACAGGCGCGCGATGCCGAGGACGTGCGTCGCGTGCGACAGCACCGCGCTGGCCGCCTCGAAGGCATAGCCCTGCCCCACGTGCTCCGGCAACAGCGCGAACCCCAGATCGGGGGCGGGCAGGAACTCGCGCTTCACCAGGCCGCAGAGGCCGATGGGCGCCCCGCTCGACTTGAGCTGGACGACGTAGAGGCCGTAGCCGAGATCGTGATACTGGGCCGAGATCCTGGTCCGGATGTACGTCTCGGCGTCCGCGGCCGTGCGGACACCCCGGTCGCCGATGTACTCGAGCCATGTCGGCTCGTTCAGCAGCCGGCGGATGAACGGGCTGTCGGACAGCATCGCGTGCCGCAACTGCAGGCGCGGGGTCTCGAGAATCAGGGTGCCGGGGTCCATGCTCGTGAGCCGAGGTGCATCAGCGTCCGGCGGCATACCAGTTCAATACCCGCAACGCGCGCAGCCTCATCCACCGGCTCGGCCGGCCCACGCCTTCGTCGAGCTCGATCGGCATGGTGCCGGGATACCGGACCTCGAGCGGCCACCGGCCGTCGCCATCGCCCTTCGAGGCGACGAGGTCGACGGCCTCGGCCACGCGCCCGTCCGGTGTGACGCCCGCACGGCGCAGGTAGTCCAGGCCTCGCAGGACGTCGTAGTGCCACCAGGTCGGGAAGGCGAAGCGCGTAAACGCGGGCTGGCCGCTGCCGTCGGGACCGGTCTTGCGATCGTAGTCGATGACCGCGCCAGTCGAACGCCGGCGGAAGAGGCGGCGCTCGAGGAGATAGTCCTGTCCGCGCAGGCGGGCCACGGTGACGTCAGGGCTGCTCCCGGCGTGCCGCTCGTGCTCGAGCAGCGCGTCGAGCACGCAGATCGTCGTGTTGAACGACGAGCGAGTGGAGCCGTTCTCGGCCTCGCAGTTCCAGCCGCCATCCGGCAACTGCTCGCCGAGCAGTCTGTCGACGATGCCGCGGACATCCTGGCCGAAGTATGCGCCAGCCGCAGCCACCTGCCCATTGATGCAGGGCTCGATCTCGCCGGCGAAGAAGCTGTTGTCGTGGCACTCCGGCGGGCCGCAATCCTTCCAGGTCACCCGGTCATGGACGAGCCCAACCGCCCGGCGGGCCTGGTCGCTCGCAGGATCGAGGCCCAGATCCCTCAGCAGCAGCAGGACGTGCATCGTCGAGTCGAATCCACGGTTCCACGCCCTGCCGCCCCACGTCCCGTCGGGCGCCTGCAGGGAGAGCAGACGGGCGCCCCATCCTTCAGTCGCGACCTTCGCACGCTCAGCCGCGACCTGTTCGGCGGGCGCATGGAGGAGATCCCGCATCACCTGCCAGCGGATCGACGGGTCTCCCTCGAGCAGCCAGTCGATGACGGGCTGCGCCGGTGCCGGGACGTGGCCTGAGGGTGGATTCGTCACGTCGTGCCGATCCTGTCTGCTCCCTGTGACTGGCGTGTGAGCGTTGGTGGCCTAACGATAGCGCATGACCGACGGCTCTTCATAGCACGGCGGCCATTCGATATCATTTCGACGTGACCACTCTCGTTCGATCCCGGGCGCGCGATGACGACGATCTGGAGGCGCTGCGCGCGCGTGTGGCGGAAGTCGAGGCCGCGCTCCACGAACGCGGCGCCGAGGCCAGCCGCATGAAGTCGGACCTCGACGCCTTCAGGATCAAGTACCGTCACCGGGTGGGCCTGCTGCACGAGCGGCTCGACGAGCTCGACCTGGCGATTACCGAGGCGGAACTGGGCGAAATCTCGAAACGGCTGGAGGGCGAGGCCGACCGCGCGAGCCAGCCGGCCGCCGACCCGCAGCCCGCGCCCGCACCGCAATACACCTCTGACGCCGTGCGCAAACTGTTCCGCGACGTCGCGAAGGCGATTCATCCCGACCTCGCACGCGACGAGGCCGCCCGGGACCGGCGTCACACGCTCATGGTCGAAGCCAACCGCGCGTACGCCCTGGGCGACGAGGAACAGCTTCGGTGGATTCTTGAGTCGTGGGAGCGAAGCCCTGACGCGGTGCAGGGGAGCGACCCGGGTGCGATCCGCCTGCGGCTCAGCCGCCGGATCGAGCAGATCGAGGACCAGCTCGAACGGCTGGCCGGCGAGACGGCGGCGTTGCAGGCGTCGGCGCTGTGGCGGTTGAAGACGATGGTGGACGAGGCGGCGGCGAAGGGCAAGGACCTGATCGGCGAGATGGTCGCGCGCCTCGAGCGCGACATCATGGTGGCCACCAATCGTCTGGAAGCGATCCGGCCGCCGCAGTGAGGGGCGTGAGCCAGAGGCGCCCGCTCACTCGGGCGCCGGGAGCGCGCTGATTGTCACGTAGTAGCCGTCCGGGTCGCGGAGCGAGAACTCCGGCGTCCGCGTGTTCGGGTTCACGTGCGGCTCTTCCTCGAACCGGGGCACGAGCGTCCGTGCTCTCGTCAGGGCCATCTCGTAGTCGTCAACACGGAAGAACAGGAGCAGTCCGTTGCCGGGCGTTACCTCGTCCGGGCTTGTGAGGGAAGGGTGCTCGTGCGCGCCCCACTGGTGCAGGCAGAGCAGGACGGTGCCATCTGCATCCAGGATCTGCCCGAAGTAGTCATGGGCCGGTGGCGTCCGGGGCTGGCCGAACAGCGACTGGTACCACGTGAAGCTGAGGAGCACGTTCCTGACGCCGATGATTGTCCATGTGCGTTTCATGGCATGTGACTTCCGGCCGTCGGGCCGCCGATGGAATACCGGCCGTTCTACCTGGGAAACTCACGCGCGCGGATGCCCTTCGGCGCCTTGGCGGCCCGACGCCGTCGCGTGTCGGGCTGCCTGGCCCGCGCGACATACGTTGCCCAGGCCCGCCTGCAGGATGGCGGAAGTGTACGGTACAGCGCGCCGACTTCCGGATCGTCTTCGAACACGGCGCGAAGCTCGTCCGGCACCGGGATTTCGCGGGGATCCGTGTCGAGTTCCAGACTGACGTCGACGACCGCTCCTCGGGTGAGCTTCGCCCGCTCGCGAAGCTCCCGCGCAATCGGTACGCGCAGAACGCCCTCGCCTCTTGCCGCGGTTCCACGAAATCCGCAGCCGGATATCGTTCCCCGGACGGCTTTCGGGCCAGGGCTCCACTCGAGCGCCAGAGCTGACGGGACAACCAGGAACGTCCAGGACGTGTACGGGCGCTTCCTGCCGGCCACGAGGGTTGTCCGGAAGCGATGCATCGGCGTCTCCTCACGCCGACGTGGGTCGCGGGTGGCGGGGCTCGTAGATGCCCAGCGTTCCACCGCCGGGCAGTGACAGCTGTGTGAGGAGTCCCCACCGCAGCTCGCGAGGCGGACTGCACGCGACCCCGCGCGCCGCCATCGCCGACGCGAACTCCGCGACATCGTCGACCATCAGATAGAACTCGTGCGCGCCGTTGGCGTCGGCCGGGTGAACTGCGACTTCCGCGGGCGGCAGCGCGAAGATCAGCCAGCCTCCGCCGGCGTCTACGTGCGGAAAGCCCAGCACGTCGCGAAGAAACGCGCGGTCGGCGTCAGGCTTCTCGCTGTAGATGATGGTGTGTGCGCCCGTGATTCTGAACATGTCGAAGCCCACTTCAGACCGGTCATCCCGCGCGTCCTGTCTTGTCCAGTTCACGGTAGAACTGCAGATCGACGTCGCGAACGAGCTTGGTGATGTAGACGATCTGGCCATAATGCATGCCGAAGTGCTCGACCACCTGATAGACGGCGTGCAGGCCGCTCACGGCATAGCCCTGAATCTGGAACGTGGCCAGCAGGTCGGCTTCGGTGAGTCGCGTCAGGACGGAGTCCGCCTCCGCGATCGTCGTGCCAAGCGTGGCCAGCAGGGCAGACGCGGGAATGGTGGCCCGCTGCGCAAACTCCGACGGCCGGTCCCGGCTGTCGTCCAGGCGGTTGAACGAGGCGATGAGCCACTGCCGGACGTTGCCGTTCAGGTGCAGGACGAGATTGCCAATGCTGTTGCTGGCGTCATTGGGCCGCCACCAGACCTGCTCGTCGCTGAGGGATTCGACGCAGCTGCGCAGGCGCGGCCAGTACTGCTCGACCAGCTTCCATCGCGAGAACGCGAGGAAGGCTGACGGCACAGTCAGATCGGGCGAAGTCATCGGGAATGTCAGCCCCAGGTTGTGCGAATGGGGCATCGTAGCACGGCGGACGAGGGGCCCGTGGGGGATCGGGGGTCACCTGTCCGTGAGGACGGCCTGCAGCTTGTCCAGATCGATGTTGCCGCCCGAGACGATGACGGCGATGCTGCGGCCGGCCGGCGCCACCTGGCCGGACGCCACCGCCGCGACACCCACGGCACCGGCGGCTTCCGCGATCAGGTGTTCTCGTCCGGCGAGGCCACGCATGGCCGAGCGAAGCTCCGACTCGCCGACCATGACCAGGCCCGAGACGAGACGCTGGATGTAGTCGAAGGTGATGGTGTCGGGGTCGGCATTGCCGGCGAGGCCATCGGCGAGCGTCGGGCCGATCTGGACTTCTACCAGGCGCCCCGCCTTCAGGCTGTCGTGGAACGGATGGGAAGCCTCGACCTCGACGCCGATCACGGCGGCGTCCGGCGAGATGGCGCGGCTGGCGATGGCGGTGCCGCTCAGCAGTCCGCCGCCGCCGAGCGGCACGACGATCGTGCCGACGTCCGGCTGATCCTCGAAGATCTCCACGGCGACCGTGCCGGCGCCGGCGATCACGTCGGCGTCGCTGTACGGCGAGACGAACGTCGCGTCGCCGCGGGCGGCGAGCGCCTTGGCCTGCCGCTCGGCTTCGTCGTAGTCGGCCTCGAGGCGCAGGTCGGCGCCGTGCGACTCGATGGGGTCGAGCTTGGCGCGGGGCGCCGTTCGCGGAGCGAAGACGACGAGCGGAAGGCCCAGCGCGCGCGCGGCCAGCGCCAGCGCGCGTCCGTGATTGCCGGCCGACGCGGTCACGAGCGTGGGCTTCGCGCCTCCGCTGCGCTCGGCCAGCGCCCGCGCGGCATTGAACGCGCCACGGACCTTGAACGCTCCCGTGACCTGCAGACACTCCAGCTTCAAATAGACGGCGACGCCGGCGGCTTCGGAGAGCCAGTCCGAGCGCACGAGGGGCGTGCGGCGGACGTCCCGGGCGATCCGGCGGCGCGCCGCCAGGATCTCAATCGCCGAGATGGTCGCCATCGCCGCGTCTCGTTCCCTTCAGGATCTCTGCCAGGTTCTTGCTGAACGCGGAGCGAGCCATAACCTCGTCGATGCCGGCCGCGCGCGCGCGGCGGATGGTGTCGGTGTCGACGTGCGACACGAACCCGATGGCCCGGATCCCGGCGTGCGCCGGCTCGGCCTTCAGCCTCGCGATGGTCTCTATCGGCTGGAGACGGCTGCTGTTGAGGTCGAAGATGACGAGCGCCGGCGTCAGGCTCGCCACCTTCTCCAGAATGTCCGCGGGCGTGCGCGCGAAGGTCAGGGCGGCCCCGACGCCGCCGGCCGCGGCCTGGATCTTCGACGCGAACATCAGATCGTCAACGGCGGCCAGAATCATTTGTCAGGCTCTCAGGGGCTCAGGCGCTCGAATATGGACGTGGCGTCGCAACGCGCAATGGGCACCGGGCAATGGGTATTGCTCGAGTCCGACTGGGACTCCGTAGCCCGAAGCCCGTAGCCCGCCGCCCTCGGTCCCTCGCCATCAACTATCATAGACCCATGCTGATCGAAGTCAGAGCCGTTGAGCCGTTCTTCAAGAACGGTTTCGTCCTGGGATGCGGACAGACACGCGAGGCGGTCGTCGTCGATCCGGGCGACGAAGTCGACGACCTGCTCGAGATCGTCCGTGCCCACGACCTGAAGGTGCAGCACATCCTGCTGACGCACGCCCATCTCGATCACGTCACTGGCGTGGCCCGCGCGAAAGAGGCGTTCCAGGTCCCCGTCCATCTCCATCGCGACGACCTCCCGCTCTACAACGGCGTCGTCCAGCAGGGGATGATGTTCGGCCTGCACGTCCTGCCGCAGCCGCCGATCGACCGGTTCTACGAGCCCGGCCAGGCGATCGCGTTCGGGAACTACGAGGTCCGCCCGCATCATACGCCCGGTCATTGCCCGGGCGGCGTCTGCCTCCAGGTTGGTGCGAAGGGGACTTCGGGAAAGCAGTTGTTCGTCGGCGACACGCTGTTCGCCGGCTCGATTGGACGAACGGACCTGCCGGGCGGCGACTACGCCACGCTGATCCACTCCATCAAGCACGTCCTTTTCGCCTTCGGGGACGATGCGATCGTGTACCCGGGCCACGGCCCGGCGACGACGATTGGCGAAGAGCGGCGGACGAATCCGTTCCTCCAGTAGCGCGGCCTGTTATCCCCGTTTCACCCCGAACTCCACCCGTCCGACCCGCAGGCGGTCGCCCGGCGCCACCGATCCCTTTGTCACCCGCTGGTCGTTGACGAAGGTGCCGTTGGTGCTGTCGAGGTCGAAGACCTCCAGATGGTCGCCCTCGGCGGTCAGCCGGCAGTGCAGGCGCGACACGGTGGCCATGTCGACGATGAAGTCGGCCCGGGGGGCGCGGCCGATGGTCTTGACGGCACCCGGGGACAGGCGGAAGGTCAGGGGCCCGTCATCGGCGGGCTGATCGGTCCGTTCGAGAATCCACATACGTCGGGGCGGTCGCGGAACTGCGGGGCCGGAAGAGGCCGCCGGCGGCCCCTATGATACTGCCACCGCGGCCTTTGCGCCGAGCCGGTCCGACGGCCGCGCGTCCCGCCGGACCCCCCGCACGGGGCCCGGCCCGCTGAACTTCCCCGCCCATTTCCTCGTCTGAAGCCATGTAGGTCGGCAGGACTGGGCTCGTCTGTCATCGAGGATTGGGTATGAAAAGGTCTCGCAAAGTGGCGCTCGCGGCTGGCGGGCTGCTGGTGTTGGCCGGAGCGGTGTACGGCTTCACCTCGCTCAAGGCCGGGTCGAGGATCGACCCCTCGAAGATCGTCACCGTCACGCGCGGCACGATGGTGCGGTCGGTCGTGGCCACCGGCAAGATCGAGCCGATCACGAAGGTGGAAATCAAGTCGAAGGCGAACGGCATCATCAAGTACCTGCCGGTTGACATCGGCGATACGGTGAAGGCGGGCGACGTGCTCGCCGAGCTCGACCGCGAGAACCTCGAAGCGAGCCTGCGCGAGGCCCAGGCGAACCTGCAGGCGGCGCGCGCCAACTTCCAGGCGGCCCAGGCCGAGCTGAAGAAGAACGAGGTCGAGGCCGAGGGGCCCGACGTCGAGTTCACCCGCCGCGCCTACCAGCGGGCCAACGAGCTGTTCGGCCAGCGGCTCATCGCCCAGTCGCAGCTCGACGACGCCCACAGCGCGCTGGACCTGTCGGTGAACCGGCAGCACGCGGCCCAGGCGCAGCTCGTCATCAGTCGGGCCAAGGTGGCGCAGGCGTCGGCGCAGGTCACGCAGGCGCAGGCGGCGACCGACCGCGCCGCCGAGGATCTCGCCAACGCGACGATCCGCGCACCGATCGACGGCACGGTGCTGTCGCGCGACGTCGAGGTTGGCAGCCCGGTGTCGTCCATCCTCAACCTCGGCGCCAACGCCACGCTGGTCATGACACTCGGCGACATCCACGAGGTCTTCGTGCGCGGCAAGGTCGACGAGGCCGACATCGGCCAGGTGCAGCTCGGCCAGCCGGCGCGCATCCGCGTCGAGACGTTCAAGGACAAGGTGTTCGAGGGGAAGGTCACGCAGATCTCCCCGATGGGCGCCGAGAAGGACAACGTGACGACCTTCGAGGTGAAGGTGTCCATCGAGAACCCGGGGCACGAGCTGCGGGCCAACATGACGGCGAACGCCGAGATCGTGCTGCAGCAGTACCCGGACTCGCTGATCATCCCCGAGGCGGCGGTCATTTACGACGCCAAGCGGAACCCGTTCGTGAACATCGTCGCGCCCGACGCGAAGGAGGGCTTCCGCCGCGTGGCGGTGAAGCTCGGCGTCGGCAACGGGACGAAGACGCAGGTGCTCTCCGGCGTGAAGGAAGGCGACAAGCTGGTGCTGCCCGGCTAGTCCTCTTACAGCCATGCGAGAAGCGCTCGTCCAATCACTGCAGAACCTGCGGGCCAACAAGCTCCGCAGCTTCCTGACGATGTTCGGGATCCTCTGGGGGGTCATCTCGATCGTCGTCCTGGGGGCGACGGGCGAGGGGTTCCAGCTGGGCAACGAGCACGTGCTGCGCGAGCTCGGCCAGAACATCGCCATCGTCTGGGGCGGCCGGACGAGCATGCAGGCGGGCGGCGAGCGGGCGGGGCGCAAGATCACGCTGACGGTCGGCGACGCGAAGGCGCTCGAGACCGAGGCGCCGATGGTGGCGGTCGTCAGCCCGGAGATCGAGCGCGACGGCGTCAACGTGAAGAGCCCGTTCAACTCGGCGTCGGCGTCGGTGCAGGGGATCTCGCCGGCCTACCAGAAGATCCGGACGCTCGACCTCGAGTACGGGCGGCCGCTGAACTGGGAGGACGAGAAGCAGGTCCACCGGGTCGCCATCATCGGCGCCGACATGATGCAGCAGCTGTTCGGCGATCGGAATGCGCTTGGCCAGCAGATCTCGCTGAATGGCATCCCGTACACCGTGGCCGGGAAGATCCGGAAGAAGGACCAGGACAGCAACTACAGCGGGCCCGACAACAACAAGATCTTCGTGCCGTTCTCGGCGATGGAGCAGGACCTGCCGGTGCTGAACGCCGACCCGGGCACGCTGTCCGACATCATCGTCGCGCCCAAGCCGTGGGTGGTGGCGATGCTGCCGCAGGTGCTCGACTCGCGGACGGGCGGCATCGAGGACATCACCTGGCCGCTGTCGAAGGAAATCCGCGGCGTGCTCGCGCGGCGGCACGGGTTCGATCCCGACGACAAGGACGCCATCCCCATCTGGGATACGTCGCTCGAGACGCTGCTCTTCGCGCGCATGATCGACAACATGCGGCAGTTCTTCACCATCGTCGGCTTCATCACGCTGGCGCTCGGCGGCATCGGCGTGATGAACATCATGCTGATCGCCGTGAAGGAGCGGACGAAGGAGATCGGCGTCCGCAAGGCGCTGGGCGCCACGACCTGGGCCGTGCAGCGGCAGTTCTTCCTCGAGGGCTTCTTCCTGACCCTGCTGAGCGGCGGCCTGGGGATGGCGATCGCGCTCGGCCTGTGTCAATTGATCAACCTGCTGCCGATGCCGGCCCGGTTCGCCGGGATGATCGTGTCGTGGCAGACGGGCCTGATGGCGGTCGGCACGCTGGTGTTGATCGGCGTCGTCACGGCGACCTACCCGGCCCGGCGGGCGGCCCAGTTGCCGCCGGTCGAGGCGCTGCGCTACGAGATGTAACGATGGCTGCCGACGGAATCCACGCCGAAGCGTCTGCCTGGCCCGCCGCCACGAGCGGCGTCGACGCGCGTCCGCGCCGCCGCGTGTGGTCGCCGTCGATGGCGCGGGAGATCGTGCGCGAGGCGATGCACGGGCTCTTCCAGCACCGCACGCGCGCGCTGCTGTCGATGCTCGGCATCTCCTGGGGCATCGTCAGCGTCGTCATGCTGCTGGCGTACGGCAACGGGTTCCACGGCGCGCTGGTC
>JAGWRA010000237.1 GCA_028876655.1 Acidobacteriota bacterium
GACGCCGCGTTCCAGCCGCATGTCCAGCATGTCGAACAGGCGTACCGCCTGCCGGCCTGGGAACACCGCACCGACGTGCCGGCCTGGTTCAACGACGTCCAGCTCGTGCTGTCGATCCACGGGATGCACTGGAGCGGCTACGTCTTCAACGACTTCGCGAAGGCGCTCCGGATCCTGGAGTGGACGTCCACGCAGATCGACCCGAAGAAGGTAATGGTGTTCCTGCCGGCCTGGGACGGCCGCTACTACTGGGAGTACCCGGTCTACAAGGTGGACGACCGGATGGGTGGCGAGGCCGGCTTCCGCCGCCTGCTCGGCGAGGGCCACCGGATGGGCTTCCGCTTCGTTCCGATGTTCGGGCTGAACTCCGCCAATACCCAGCTGCCCGACTACGCCAGGGTGGCCGGCGCGAGCACGCGCGAGATCGACGGCAACACCTTCACGCTCGCCTGGGTGGACTGGGACAACGACCGGCACGACGAAGGCTGGGGCCGGTACATGAACGTCGGTGTCGAGTCGTGGCGCCGCTGGATCCACGACAGCGTCGCCCGCATCATCGACCGCTACGGCGTCGACGGCTACTTCCTGGATATCGCTGCGGGCTGGGTCAACAACTCAGAGGCCGACATGCACGCGGGAATCAGCCAGCTCGTGCAGGACCTGCGTGCGCAATACCCGCATGTGCTGGCCGTCGGCGAGTTCTCCTACGATGCGCTCCAGGGCGTGCTGCCCGTCTACCAGATCTTCCCGGCGAGCGGCTACCCGCCCGCCTTCGAGAAGTACTGCCGGACGTTCAGTCACCTGAGCCACCCGGCGCCGGGCCGCGGCAGCAGCGGTGTCCACGAGTTCGGCTTCAGCCGCTTCAACCCGCAGACGCTCTCGCTCCGCCCCCACGAGATCCCCACGATCACCATCGTCGACGACACCTTCGACCGGCATCGCGACGTGATGGCCGCGATCATCGCGAAGGCGAAGGAGCGGGGGAGGGCATAGCGTCCCGATTGCTGGTACGCTTCGGCATGCACGCCGCACCCATCGACGCCCTCACGGTCTACGTCGTCGCCGTGGTGTTCGTCGCGACCCTGATCAGATCGACGCTCGGCTTCGGCGAGGCGCTGGTCGCCGTACCGCTGCTCGCGCTGCGGATCCCCGTCGCGACCGCCGCGCCGCTGGCCGTCATGGTCTCGATCCTCGTCGCCGGCACGATCGTCGCCCAGGATTGGCGGCGGATCGAGTTCCGCAGCGCGGGCGGGCTGATCGTGGCCTCGCTCGCCGGGATCCCGTTCGGCATCCTGGTGCTGGCGAAGCTCGACGATCACGTCGTGAAACTGATCCTCGGCGCCGTCATCGCGCTCTTCTCGATCTACTCGCTGACGGCGAGGAACGCGCTGCACCTCGAGCGGGATCATCCGGGCTGGCTGATGGGGTGCGGGTTCCTCTCGGGCGTGCTCGGGGGGGCGTACGGCATGAACGGTCCGCCGCTCGCCATCTACGGCGCGCTGCGGCGCTGGTCGCCGCAGCAGTTTCGCGCCACGCTGCAGGGCTACTTCCTGCCGGCCAGCCTTGCCGGCCTCGCCGGCTACACCTCGATCGGCCTCCTGCGCGCGCCGGCGATCGGGTATTTCCTGCTGTCACTGCCGGGCATGGCCGTCGCCATCCTGCTCGGCCGCGTCCTCAACCGCCGCCTGGCCGGCCACGGCTTCTTCCGCCTCGTCTACGCCGGTCTCCTGGTGATCGGCTCGGTCCTGCTCGCGCAGGCGCTGGCGGGGTGAGGGAGGCCGCCGTTCGGCGGGCCCGGCTGCCTACAGGGAATCCTTGAAGGTCACGCCCGGGTTGTTCTCCTCGACGTACCGGAGCGCCCAGGCGGATTCGAACAGGACGACCGGTCGATCCCACCGGTCCGTCACGGGGATTGTCCCGTTGGTGGTCAGCGTCAGGCGTCCGGGCGTCGCCCCCTCGTGGATCGGCCACCGGGCGGCGATGTGGGGCAGGGGCTCGATGGCGCACTGGATGCCGTACTCGGATTGCAGGCGCGCCTCGACCACGTCGAACTGCAGGGCGCCGACGACGCCGATGATGGGATGACGCAGGCCGGTGGTGGGCGTGAACACCTGCATCAGGCCCTCTTCCTCGAGCTGCCGCACCGCCTCGTCGAAGCGCTTGTGGCGCCCGCCCGCGGGCCGCAGGTAGGCGAAGTGCTCCGCGGGAAACTGCGGGATGGGCGCGAAGCGGACCCGCTGCCCGGCGTAGAGCGTGTCGCCGATGGCGAGGCGGCCGGGATTGACGATCCCCACGACATCCCCTGGAAACGCCTCGGGCACGGTCTCGCGATCGCGGCCGAAGAAGCGGTAGACGCGCGACAGCCGGAGCGGGGTGTCCAGCCGCTCGTTGATGACGGCCATGTCCTTGGCCAGCCGTCCCGAACAGACGCGCACGAACGCGACCCGGTCGCGATGCCGGGGATTCATGTTCGCCTGGATCTTGAACACGAACCCCGAGAAGTCCGGGTCGGTGGGCGAGACGACGCGGTCGTCAGCCAGACGAGGCGCCGGGCTCGGCGCGAGCGTCAGCAGGGCCCGCAGGAACGGCTCGACGCCGAAGTCGTTGAGGGCGCTGCCGAAGAACACGGGCGTCTGGCGTTCGCGGCGATAGGCCTCGAGGTCGAAGCGCGTCCCCGCGCCGGCAATCATGGCGGCGGCTTCGACGAGCTGGCGCTGCCGCTCGCGTCCGATGAGGCCCTCGACGGCGCGGTCGTGGGGATCGGCGACCGTAATCGGCGCCGTCCGCTCGCCTCGCGCGCCGCGCTCGTAGAGCAGGACGGTGTTCGCCTCGAGGTCGTACACGCCTGCGAACGCCGTCCCGTCGCCGAGCGGCCAGTTGATGGGGGCGGCCGCGATGCCGAGCACCCGTTCGATCTGATCGAGCAGCTCGAACGGATCCAGCGCCGGCTGGTCCAGTTTGTTGATGAAGGTCAGCACCGGCAGGCCCCGCGTCCGGCACACCTCGAAGAGCTTGATCGTCTGCGGCTCGATCCCCTTGGCCGCGTCCAGCACCATGACGACGCTGTCGACGGCGAGCAGCGTGCGATAGGTGTCCTCGCTGAAGTCCTGATGGCCCGGCGTGTCGAGGAGCGTGACGTGGTGGCCGTCGAGCTCGAACTCGAGGGCGGCGGCGCTGATCGAGATGCCGCGCTGCTGCTCCATCTCCATCCAGTCGGAGGTGGCATGTCGCTGCGATCGCCGGCCCCTGACCGCCCCCGCCAGCTCGATGGCGCCGGCGTAGAGCAACAGCTTCTCCGTCAGCGTGGTCTTACCGGCATCCGGGTGGGAGATGATCGCGAACGTCCGGCGGCGGGCGACTTCCCGCGCCAGCGTCTCGGTCTCGCCGGTCGAGCCGGCGCCGGGCGCCGTCGGCATCATCGTCGGATCATTCATGGGCTATCCGTTCCCACCCGGCACGCGAGGCCGTCGATTCGGCGGGAATCGGACCGTGGAGATCGCGTGGAGACTGGTGAGAACCGCGAGCGGAGTCGAAATCGGCACGCAGGGCAGTTGGCTGGGAGGCAGGGATTCGAACCCCGATACCGTGGTCCAGAGCCACGTGTCCTACCGTTGGACGACCTCCCAGTGCTAGGCGGGTGCCCAGGCGACTGGCCTGAACCATCGATTATACGGGAGCGCGCCCGGACGGGCAAGCAGAGAGGAGGCAGAGCCTCCCCGTCGCGCCTCGGCGGTGCGCGTCGCGACCCCGGACTGCTGTCCCCTGGATGAAGAGCCGGACGGGCTGGAACGCCAACGGGACGCGGCGCCGGCAGGCGCAGCGCCCGGAATCCCGCTGGACGTGAACGTCAGAACCGGTTGCGATCCGGCGTCGCCGGAGCCGTCGACTGTCCCGGCGTGCCGGCGGTGTTCTGCTTGCGCCGGCGGCTCGCGGCGCCGCCCTTGCGGCCGGCCAGGCGCGCCTCCTCGCTGGTCCACTCGTGCGCGGCGCCCTTCTGGTGCGCGGCGCGGCCGCCCTTGCTGGCAATCTCGCGCTGCTTGGCGCGATCCATCGATGCAAACCCGCGATCTTCCTTCGCCACGACAACCTCCCGTGCAGAACCGACTGGGGCCACAGGACCGGCGCCCCGACCCGCACGCGTGTCCCACATTCCACGCACACGAGCCGGAGAGCCTGGCCTGCTACAGGCCGCGGCTGCAACCGGGATGCCACGAGAATCTGCAGAACTCTGCAGTAACTGAACTCAGGCGGGAGTGGCGCGCGAAGGGCCGACAGAATGGCAGAACTGGCCGGCGTCGTGGCGTGCTGCGCGAGGCGAGGAGGCCCAGGTCCCGGCGTGGTTGGTCTGACGCGCCTTCTCGCGTGTACCAACTCCAGACGCCGGACGAGGCTCGGGGGATGGAATCGCTGCAGTCGCTGGAACTCTACCGTTCTCGCAGGAAGGTGACCAGCGCGTCGAGCCGCGCGAAGGTCCGGTCGCGGCCCATTGCTTCCACCATCTCGAAGAGACCGGGGCTGACCGTCTGCCCGGTCAGCGCGACACGGACCGCGTGGATCAGCACGCCGGCCTTGACGCCGCGCGCCTCGGCGACGCCGCGCAGCACCTGCTCGACCGACGCCGCGTCGAACACCGGCAGCTCGGCCAGCGCGGCGCGCAGCTCGGCCACGTGCCCGTCCAGCCCGGGCTCCGACAGCCGCTTCGCGACCGCATCCGGATCGTAGGTGACCTGGTCGGCGAGCAGCGGCTGGCCGTAGGTCACGAAGTCGGCCAGCTTGCGCGCGCGCGGCTTCAGCAGCTCGACGATCCCTGCCAGCCCTCGTCTCGCGTCTCCACCGGCATAGGCGTCGCGCCAGAGCCCGGCCTCGCGCAGCTGCGGCTCGATGCGGGTGACGATGGCGTCGGCGGCCATCCGCGCGATGTGCTGGCCGTTGAACCAGTCGAGCTTCTCGGGGTTGAACACGGCGTTGCCGCCGCTGATCCCCTCGAGCGTGAAGTTCTCCACCAGCTCGTCGCGCGTGAACACCTCGCGGTCGCCGCCCGGCGACCAGCCGAGCAGCGCCAGGAAGTTCACCATCGCCTCGGGCAGGTAGCCCTGTCGCTCGTACTCGGTCACCGAGGTGGCGCCGTGCCGCTTGCTGAGCCGCTTCTTGTCGGGCCCGAGGATCAGCGGCACGTGGGCGAACTGCGGCACGGCGGCCTCGAACGCGCGGTAGAGCAGCACCTGCTTCGGCGTGTTGGAGATGTGATCGTCGCCCCGGACGACGTGCGTGATCGCCATGTCGAGGTCGTCGGCGACGACCGAGAGGTGATAGGTCGGGTTCCCGTCCGAGCGCAGGACGATGAAGTCCTCGATGTTGGCGCCGTCGAAGGCGATGTCGCCGTGGACGAGATCGTGGAAGCCGGTCTGGCCGGCCGGCACCTTGAACCGGATGGCGCGCGGCATTCCCGCGGCTTCGCGCCGTGTGATCTCCGCCGCGTCCAGGTGGAGGCAGCGGCGGTCGTACTGCCAGCCGCCCTCGGCCTTCTCCGCCGCCCCGCGCCGTTCCTTGATCTCGTCCGGCGTGCAGTAGCAGTAGTAGCCGTGTCCCGTCTCGACCAGCCGCATCGCGAGCGCGCGATGGCGGTCGAGCCGCTGCGACTGGAAGTACGGCGCGTGCGGGCCGCCCACGTCCGGCCCCTCGTCCCAGTCGAGGCCGAGCCAGCGCAGGCCGTCGATGATCCCCTGCACCATGGGCCACGACGAGCGCTCGGTGTCGGTGTCCTCGATGCGCAGGACGAAGACGCCGCCGTGCCGCCGCGC
>JAGWRA010000238.1 GCA_028876655.1 Acidobacteriota bacterium
CGGTTGCGGCGGCCCGTTTGCGTTTCCGGCCGCGCGCCGCGGCGCCACCGTCCAGCCGCCTAGCCGCGCGCGGGCGCCTGCCCGGCCTGCCGGGCGACCCGCTCGGCCGCCTGCCGGGCGGCCTCGGGATCGCCGAGGTACCGGTGCCCGACCGGTCGCAGATCGGCGTCCAGTTCGTATACCAGCGGGATCCCGGTGGGGATGTTCAGCTCGACGATGTCTTCATCGGATACGTGATCGAGGTACTTCACGAGCGCGCGCAGGCTGTTGCCGTGCGCAACGACGAGCACGCGCCGGCCCGAGCGCACCGCCGGGGCGATGAGCTCGTGCCAGCATGGCAGGAAGCGCGCGACGGTGTCCTTCAGCGATTCGGTGCACGGCACCTCGTCCGGTGCCAGGCCCGCGTAGCGCCGGTCGCGCGACGGGTGACGCGGATCGTCCGGCGCGAGCGGCGGCGGCGGCGTGTCGTAGCTCCGCCGCCAGATCTTTACCTGGGCCTCGCCATGCTTCGCCGCGGTCTCGGCCTTGTTGAGCCCCTGCAGCGCACCGTAGTGCCGCTCGTTCAGCCGCCACGTCCGCGTCACCGGGATCCACATGAGATCCAGCTCGTCCAGGGCGATCCAGAGCGTACGGATCGCCCGCTTCAGGACCGACGTGAAGGCGACGTCGAACGTGAACCCCTCCTGCCGGAGCAGGCGGCCCGCCTCGGCCGCCTCGTGGCGGCCCTGATCCGAGAGGTCGACGTCGGTCCAGCCGGTGAAGCGGTTCTCCCGGTTCCAGACGCTCTCGCCGTGGCGGAGCAGCACGAGCCGATGCATGACACCTCCAGGCACGATCAGCGCGCGACCGCGCGGACGGCGCTGCGGCCCGCGAAGCGGGCGTGACGGCCGAGGGCTTCCTCGATCCGCAGCAGCTGGTTGTACTTGGCGACCCGATCGGTGCGGCTGGCCGACCCGGTCTTGATCTGGCCGGCACCGGTGCCGACCGCGAGATCGGCGATGGTCGTGTCCTCGGTCTCCCCCGAGCGATGCGAGATCACGGTTGCGTAGTCCGCCTGGCGGGCCATGGCCATCGCGTCGAGCGTCTCGGTGACCGTGCCGATCTGGTTCAGCTTGATCAGGATCGCGTTCGCGACGCCCTCATCGATCCCGCGCCGCAGGATCTCCGGATTCGTCACGAAGATGTCGTCGCCGACCAGCTGCACGCGGCCGCCGAGGGCGTCGGTGAGCACCTTCCAGCCGGCCCAGTCGTCCTCGGCCAGTCCGTCCTCGATCGAAACGATCGGGTACTGGCGGATCCAGTCGTCGTACAGCGTCACCATCTCGTCCGCGCCCTTCGAGGGCTCGCCCGACTTCTTGAAGTCGTACCGGCCGTTGCCCGCCCACAGCTCGCTCGCCGCGGGATCGAGCGCGAGGCAGACCTGCTCGCCCGCCTTGTAGCCGGCCTTCCCGATCGCCTCGAGGATGAGCTCGATCGGCTCGCGGTTCGATCGCAGGCTGGGAGCGAAGCCGCCCTCGTCGCCGACCCCGGTCGACAGTCCGCGTGGCTTCAGGATGCCCCGAAGCGCGTGGAAGATCTCCGCGCCGGCCCGCAGCGCTTCCGCGAAGGACGGGACGCCGATTGGCATCACCATGTACTCCTGGAAGTCGACGCTGGAGTCGGCGTGCGCGCCGCCGTTGAGGATGTTCATCATCGGCACCGGCAGCAGCGGCGCGTCAGCCGCACCGGCCAGCGCCGCGAAGTACGCGTAGAGCGGCTGGTCCGCCGCGCTGGCCGCCGCGCGCGCGGCCGCCATCGAGACGCCGAGCAGCGCGTTGGCGCCCAGCCGCTTCTTGGTCGGCGTGCCGTCGAGCGCGATCAGGGCCGCATCCAGCCCCCGCTGGTCGAAGGACTTCCCGGCGATCGCCGCCGCGATCTCGCCGTTGACGTGGGCAACCGCCTGCCGGACCCCCTTGCCTCCGTAGCGCGTCTGGTCGCCGTCCCTCAGCTCCAGCGCCTCGCGCTCGCCGGTCGAGGCCCCTGAGGGGACCGCCGCCCGGCCCCGGGCACCCCCTTCGAGCACCAGGTCGACTTCCACCGTGGGGTTGCCCCGGGAATCGAGGATCTCCCGGCCGGTCACACGCGTAATCTTCACGAGTCCTCCCAGGCTGTCTGACGGATGATAGCGGGTGTGCCGCGCCCCGTGCCCGGCCCACGGTGACGGGGATGCGGAGCGCTCAGGTCGCCAGTCCCGACCGATCGGTATCGGCTTCCGCGCGCAGCGCCTCCTCGGGGATCGGTCCGATGAGCGGCTCGTCGTCGGCGGTGACGACAACGACGCCTCCTTCGGTGACCGTGTGGCGCCGCCGGTCCTCCTCGGCGTCGTAGCCGATGAGTGCCCCGCGCGGGATGACCACGTCACGATCGACGATGGCGCGGCGGAGCCGCGCGTGCCGGCCGACCCGGACCCCCGGCATCAGGATGCACCGGTCGACGTGGCAGAAGCTGTGCACCCGCACGTTGGGGCAGAGGACGCTGCCCACGATGCGGCTGCCCGACACGATACAACCCGGCGAGATGATCGAGTCGAGCGCCTGCCCGCAGCGGCGCCCTTCGTCGGCGAAGACGAACTTGGCGGGCGGCGCCTGCGGCTGGTAGGTCCGCAGCGGCCAGTCGGGATCGTACAGGTTGAACTCGGGATTGATCTGGCAGAGGTCCATGCTGGCCTCGTAGTACGCGTCGATCGTCCCGATGTCGCGCCAGTACTTCGCCGCCTTCTTGTTCTCGTCCTGGAACCGGTAGGAGTAGACCGGCACCCGGCCGAGCAGCGCCGGGATGATGTCCCGGCCGAAATCGTGAGCCGTCGGCTGGCGGGCGTCCTCCTCGAGCGCCTGGACGAGGACGTCGGTATTGAAGATGTAGACCCCCATGGAGGCCAGCGCCAGCCCGGGCAGCCCCGGAATCGGCGCCGGGTCCCGCGGCTTCTCCTGGAAGCCGACGATCCGCTCGTCCTCGTCGACGGCCACCACGCCGAACCGGGTCGCGTCGGCGAGCGGCACCTCGATCGAGGCCAGCGTGACCGCGGCCTGCCGTTCCCGGTGGAACTGCAGCATCCGCGCGTAATCCATCTTGTACACGTGGTCGCCGGCCAGGACGACGACGTGGGTGGGACGCTCGGGCACGAGCGAATAGAGGTTCTGGTACACCGCATCGGCGGTCCCGAGGTACCAGTGCTCGCCCACCCGCTTCTGCGGGGGGAGGATCTCGACGAACTCGCCGAGTTCCTCCGAGACCACGTTCCAGCCCATGCGGACGTGACGCGTCAGCGACAGCGACTTGTACTGCGTGACGATGAAGATCCGGCGGATGCCGGAGTTGATGCAGTTGCTGAGCGAGAAATCGATGATGCGGTACGGGCCCCCGAAGTACACTGCCGGTTTCGCCCGATCTTTGGTCAGGGGGTAGAGGCGTTCGCCGGTGCCTCCCGCCAGCACGACGGCCAGGGTGTCGAGCATGTTGGAGCCCTGCGCGGAGTGGCCGGCGGCCGGCGTGTCCCACCTCGTCCGTGGCGCCGGCGGCACCTGGTGGGGCCGGGCCTCGGGCGGGGACCGGAGGAGGCTGACGGCCGCGATCCACCGGAAGAATTTCGATGATAGCATACGCGACCGGCGGGCCGGGGACTGCCGGGCGGGCGGCCGGAAGACGTGGCAGCCGTTTGACTTGGCCGACCGGGCCGCCTATAGTTGAAGGATTCCGTTCACGCAATCTTCTTGGGGGACTGGTTTCTATGCAGAGTTGGCGTCGGTCGATGGTGGTGCTGTCCGCCACGGCTTTTCTGGTCGGCGCGATGTTGAGCAGCGCAGCGCTGGCTCAGCAGAGCAAGGAAGACAAGAAGCGGAGCAAGCAGGAGAAGAAGGAAGTCCAGCAGCTGGTCAAGCTGGTCGACGGGGTCCAGGGGGGCCAGCCGGCGCCGGCGGACTTCACGGTGGACTGGCACAACAACTTCATGAAGGCGACCGAGGGCAAGACCTACGTCCCCTTCACGCTGTCGATCGATGCGGCCAAGCTCGCTGCCAACCCGTCGCTGGCGATGTACGTGCGGGTCGTCCCGAAGGCGGCGGCCGCGGCCGCGACCGCGACCGACGACAAGAGCAAGGACAGCAAGGGCAAGGACAAGAAGAAGGACGACTATCCGTTCGAGGACGTGCACTTCTTCGAGGTCCAGCCGCAGGCGGGGGGACAGCCGTTCCAGATGAGCCGCGCGTTCGCGGTGCCGGCCGGTGACTACGACGTCTACATCGCCCTGGAGCAGGAAGAGAAGAAGGGCGACAAGTCGCCGCTGCTGACGACCGTGTTCCATCGGGACGTCACCGTGCCCGACATGTGGAACAGCGGGCTGACGACGAGCAGCATCATCCTCACCAAGGAGGTCGACCGGCTGTCGGCGCCGATTACCCCCGACGAGCAGGCGGACCATCCCTACGTCATCGGCAACGCGCAGATCGTGCCGCAGACGTCCACGAAGCTGCTGAAGAGCGGCCAGTTGTCCCTGGTCTTCATGATCTACAACACCGGCATCGACGCGACCACCAAGAAGCCCGATGTCACCGTGGAGTACGAGTTCTACCAGAAGACCGGCGACAGCGAGAAGTTCTTCAACAAGACCAGTCCGCAGGACTTCAACGCCAAGACGCTGCCGCCGCAGTTCGATCCGGCGGCCGGGCACCAGCTGGTGGCGGGGCAGACGATTCCGCTGGCCACCTTCCCGGTGGGCGACTACCGGCTCGCCATCAAGGTGACCGACAAGACCTCCGGCAAGACGATCACGCGCGATGTGAACTTCAGCGTCGTTTCGTAGTCATTCGTGACCCGTTCCGCCGGCCCGGTCCACCCGGGCCGGCGGAACGCGGCCGCTGAAAGCGAAGCGCAGTATGACTGGCCTGCACAAGCTGAGACTGGTCGCGGCGGTGGCGATCGGCAGTTTCGTGGCGGTGAGCGCGCCCGTGTCGGCGGGAGCGCGGACGGCGGGTGCCGGCCGGTCTTCCGATGGGGCCGTCACCGGCGGGCCGGCGGCGGCCGCCTCGGGCCTCATTGCCGGCGTGGTCGTCGACGACCACGGCACCCCCCTCGGCGGCGCCATCGTGTCGGCCATCGGGCCCACGGCGGCACTCGCCATCAGCGACGCCAGCGGCCATTTCGCGCTCGACGCGCTGCCGGCCGGCACCTATCAGCTGCAGGCGCGCAAGCTCGGGCACAGCCCCTCGGTCAGTCTGGCGGTCGACCTCGGGGCGCATGCGGCCGTCCAGGCCAGGCTGGCGCTCACGGCCCCGTCGGCGGCGCCGGGCGCCGCGACGAGCGAGGTGCAGTATCCGATCCTGGCGGCCGGCTTTGCCGCCCCGCCCGAGGAGACCGCGCCGGGCGATTCCGCCGCCTCTCCCCGCGAAACCGCCTGGCGGCTCCGGCACCTGCGCCGCAGCGTGCTGAAGGAGACCGATACCGCGGTGGCGGCCGTCGCGGAGGGATCCGGCGCAGCCGAGCCGCAGGGGATGGACGCCTGGCTCGGTCGCGCGGCGCCGCTCGGCCCGCGCAGCAACGGCCTGCTCGACGCCTTGTCGGGACAGATCAACCTGCTGACCGTCGGCTCTCTGGACAGCCCGCTGCAGGTCTTCTCGGCCGACGGCTTCTCCCATGGCGTCGCCTACCTGTCGATCCATTCGTCGCCCGGCAGCCGGGGCGTCTGGAGCGTCCGCGGGGCGATGACCGAGGGCGACTTCGCCTCCTGGGTCCTGTCGGGGGCCTATGTCGCGCGGGCCGGCGAGCACCATCGATACGACGTCGGCATGTTCTACGGCGCCCAGCAACCCGATCGCAGCAGCGCGCTCGCGGCCAGTCAGATGCTCGAGAGCGGGCGCAACCTGGGCAGCGTGCACGCCGACGACCTCTGGACGCTCTCGCCCCGCCTGTCGCTCGCCTACGGCGCCGACTACGTCCACTACGACTACGCGGGCGGGCGCGGCCTGCTCGATCCGCGCGCGGCGATGACGCTGACGCCCGCCCGCGGGTTCCGCATCCGCGCCAGCGCGTCGCGGCATTCGCTCGCCCCCGGCTCCGAGGAGCTGATGCTGCCGACGAGCGACGGGATCTGGCTGCCGCCCCAGCATGCCTTTGCCGTCCTGGCGCCGGACGGCCTGCTCAAGCCCGAGCGGACGACGCGCTACGCGGTCGGTGTCGAGCACGATCTGGGCAAGGCGTCCACCATTGGTGTCGACGCCTTCTATCAGCAGGTGAACGATCAGTTCGTCACGTTGTTCGGCCTGGGAGATGGCGCGGCCGCCGAGGCCACCCGCTACTTCGTGGCCGACAGCGGGAGCGTCACCGCGCGCGGCTGGCGGGTCGAAATGAGCCACGCCATCACCAGCCGCGTGCATGGCTCGGTCGCCTACACCGTCAGCACGGCCGACTGGCGGCCGGGCACCGACGCGGCGATGCTGGCCGCGCTCGCCCCCGCCGCCGCGCGGCAGGGCAGCGAACGGCTCCAGGACCTCTCGACCTCCCTCGAGACGGACATCCCGCAGACCGCCACGCACGTCCTGATGCTCTACCGGATCAACACCGGCTTTGCCGACCACCGCGCGTCCGACCAGCCCGCACTCGGCTACCGCTTCGACGTCCGCGTCACCCAAGGGCTGCCGTTCCTCGACTTCAGCGGGACGCAGTGGCAGGCGCTCGTGGCGGTCCGCAATTTCTTCCGCGACACCGCGCTGGGCGGCTCGACGTACGACGAGCTGCTCGTCATCCGCCCGCCCAAGCGGATTGTCGGCGGCATCATGCTGCGGTTCTGAGGAACGCGCGGGTCCGGCCGGACCGTCGAACCACAGGGAAGCCTGATCCAGGCTTCCCTTTTTTGTCCCTTGCCTGATTGTCCGATATTATGGACTATCAATCCTGTTTATTGGATTTTTGACAAATCTGATTCTGGATCAACATTGTAAATACACGTAAAACAAGAGGTTACGGCTAGAGATCTGGCTGTGGCCGTGGTATATTGTTTGCAGCCCTGACCGACTCGACCTGGCAATTCCGATGAGTTACCCAGCCAGTTCCGCCGTCGCACACGCCACGCCGGGCGGCAGTGTGCCGGGGCGGCACCACTGGGAGCAGACGGCGCTGACGCTGGCCCTGGCGGCCGTCCTGTTGGCGCTCGGTGCGGCGAACATCCTGGTCCGGGCTCGCGTGCACGACGTCGAAGACGGCGTGCTCTGGGTCGCCGGGCAGCAGGGCGTGACGGCCAGGGCCGTGGCCGCCGATTCCCCCGCGTCGGACGCCGGCGTCCGGGCGGGCGACGTGCTGCTGGCGATCGACGGGCGGCCGGTGTCCCAGCCGGCCGACGTGCTCGGGGTCCTCCGCCAGAGCACGACGAAGACGCAGCTCCACTACACGCTGCTCCGCATCGGTCAGGCGCGGCTCGTCCAGATCGGTCTGCAGCCGGTCCCCCGCGGCAACGTCCCGATCTACTTCGCGCTCGCCATCGTCGGGGTCTTCACGCTGCTCGTCGGGGCCTCGGTCCGGTTGCGCCGGCCCTTCGACCAGGCCACGCTCCATTTCTTCTGGCTCTGCGTGGCGTTCTTCGGCGTGTTCACCTTCTCGTTCAGCGGGTCGCTGAATCAGCTCGACTGGATCTTCTACTGGGCGGACGACGTGGCCACGCTGCTGCTGCCGCCCCTGTTCCTGCACTTCACGCTGGTCTTCCCCGAGCGGCGGCCGCGGTCGTGGACGCGCCTGAAGGCCGTCACCGCGCTGGTGCCGCTGGTCTACGTCCCTGGCGTGGCGCTGGGCGTCGCCCGGGTGCTCGCGGTGACGCGGGCGAGCGACAACGAACTGCTGTTCACCGGCACGATGTCGAACATCGACCGCGGGGAACTGGTGTACCTGGCGGTCTGCTTCCTGGCCGGGCTGGCCGTGCTCCTGCAGGCGCGGCAGCAGGCGTTGTCGGGGACGGCGCGGCGGCAGCTGCGCTGGATCCTCTGGGGCACGGCGCTCGGCGCCGGGCCGTTCGCGGTGCTGTACGCGCTGCCGTGGGCTCTCGGGTTCAACCCGCCGGTCGTCATCCAGCTGACCGCGGTGCTGCTCGGTCTCCTGCCGCTCACCTTCGCCTCGGCGATCGTCCGCTACCGGCTGATGGACGTCGAGGTCATCATCAAGCGCGGGCTCGTCTACACGGCGGTGGTCTCCGCGATCGTAACGATCTACGCCGTGCTCCTGCGCGTGGCGGCGCAGTATCTGGCGACCGGCACGGCGCAGCACAACTCGGTGATCGCGCTGCTGGCCACGCTCGTGGTGGTCCTGCTGGCCCGGCCCGTGAAGAACGCGATGCAGGACACGCTCGACCGCGTGTTCTACCGCGACCGCTACGACTACCGCCGCGCGCTCGTCGGCTTCGCCCGCGACCTGAACAGCGACCTCGATCTCGATCGGCTGAGCGACCGGCTGGTCACGCGCGTCATGGAGACGCTCGAGGTCGAGCGGATGGCGCTGATGCTGGGCGACGAGCAGGCCGACGAGTTCCTGCCGATCGGCGCCTCGGGCTTCCCCGGCGGGACGCCGCCGCTGTCGCGGCAGTCGGGTATCGGCGGCCGGATCGAGCGCGGCGCCACCGTCGCGCTCGACGATCCGCTGGCGGCGGCGCGGTTCAGCGCCGAGGAGATCGAGTTCTGGCGCGACACGGGCATTTACTACTTCGTGCCGTGCGTCTTCAAGGAGAACGCGATCGCCGTGCTGGCGCTCGGCCGCAAGGGGAGCGGCGAGCCGTTGAACAGCGAGGACATGGCGCTGCTGACCGCGGTGGCCGGGCAGGTGGCGACGGCGCTCGAGAACGGGCGGCTGTTCCGCCAGCTGCAGATGAAGGCCGACGAGCTCGATCGGATGCGCGAGTTCAACGAGAACATCCTCGAGTCGCTCGACGACGGTCTCGTCGTCCTGGATGTCGGCGAGCAAATCGTCCGGTGGAACCACGCCCTGGAGCAGATGTGCGGCCTGGCGCGGGCGCAGGTGGTCGGCCGGCGGCTCGACGAGGTCTTCGAGCCGGCCTTCGTCGAGGCGCTGCGGGACGCCTGGAAGGCGAACCCGGGCGGGGCGGCGCTCTACCGGGTGCCGCTGGCCCGGCCCGGCGGCGGCGATCGGCTGCTGGTGAACGTCACGATCGTCCCGCTGCAGGCGCCGGGCGCCGCCGGCGTCGTCACGGCGGGGACCATCGCGCTCTTCGAGGACATCACGGGCCGGGTGCGCCTGGAAGAACAGCTGCAGATCTCCGAGAAGATGGCGTCGATCGGCCTGCTGGCGGCGGGCGTCGCCCACGAGGTGAACACGCCGCTCACGGGCATCTCGAGCTTCACGCAGATGCTGCTGAAGGGGGCGGACCCCTCCGATCCGCGCACGCGCGTCCTCGAGAAGATCGAACGGCAGACGTTCCGGGCCGCGAAGATCGTCAATGGTCTGCTGAACCTGTCGCGGCCGACCGGCGCCGGGGGCAACGACTTCGGCCCCGTCGACGTCCACGAGGTGATTGCCGACGTGCTGTCGCTGCTCGAGCACCAGCTCGAGGTCGGCAACATCAAGGTGCGCCGCGAGCTGGTGGCCTCCCCCGCGGTCGTCCGGGCGATCGAGCACCAGCTGCAGCAGGTGTTCCTGAACCTGTTCATGAACGCCCGCGACGCGATGCCGAAGGGGGGCTGGCTGTCGGTCAGCACGCACGTGGACGGCACCCGTCTCGTCATCGAGATCGGGGACACCGGCTCGGGCATCCCGGCCGAGCATCTGGCCCGCATCTACGACCCGTTCTTCTCGACGAAGGCGATCGGGCAGGGCACCGGGCTCGGGTTGTCGATTACCTACGGCATCGTCCGCGAGCACGAAGGCACGATTCAATGCGACAGTGTGGTGGGGCAGGGCACGCGGTTCGCCCTCACGCTGCCGCTGTCGACGGCGGGGCAGCGCGTCACCAGGGCCGTGAACTGACGCGCGCCGCGCGCCGTCTCAAGGGCAAGAGGTTCGGAACTTGAAGGACACCAGGCGGAACGGTTCGATCCTCGTCATCGACGACGAGGAAATCATGCGGGAAATCCTCGAGGCGCTCCTCACGCGCGAGGGGTACGACGTCCGGCTGGCCGCCAACGGCGCCGAGGGCGTCGAGCTGGCGAAGATGCTGCCGTTCGACGTGGCCATCGTCGACGTCATGATGCCGGGCATGGACGGCATGGCGACGCTCGAGGAGCTGCGGAAGGTCAACGAGGAGCTCGCGGTCATCATGATCACCGCGTTCGCCTCGGTCGAGAGCGCGATTGCGGCGATGAAGAGCGGCGCGTTCGACTACATCACCAAGCCGTTCAAGAACGACGAGGTGCTGGTCGTGGTCCACAACGCGCTCGAGCGGCGCCGGCTGGTGAACGAGAACCGCAACCTCCGCCAGAACATCCAGGAGCGGTATCACAAGTTCGGCAACATCATCGGACGAAGCCCCAGGATGCGTCAGGTGTTCGATCTGATCATCCAGGCGGCGCCGAGCCGGTCGAGCATCCTCATCGAGGGCGA
>JAGWRA010000239.1 GCA_028876655.1 Acidobacteriota bacterium
GACAGTAATGCTCGTGCCGGGAGCCCCGCTCTCCGGCCAGTCCAGCCAGCAACACCGTCTGTGTCGGGATCCGGAGCGTGAGCGACGGCAGCGGTGGGGGTGCCGCCTTCGCGCCGGAGGCGCTTCGGCGAGCCTCGCCATAGCTCGCGGGATTTCCCAGCGAGCGGAGGCGGGGACCCCACCGAGACTGAGAAATGATGACGCTATGCTGAGATCAGCTGTTCGTTGGACCGGCGCCGTCGCCCTGGCCGCCGCCCTCGCCTTCTCCGCGGTCACCGCCCAGCCATCCTCCGCCGGTCCGGGGCTGCGGTTCGAAGTGTCCTTTCCGTCGAGCGTCCACGCGACGCCGATCGACGGGCGGGTGTTCGTCATCCTCTCGAAGACGGCTACGCCGGAGCCGCGCCTGCAGATCGAAGGCTACGACGGCGACGCCCCGTTCTTCGGAGCGGACGTGGAGGGTCTCCGTCCGGGCCAGTGGACCGTCGTCGGCGACACCGACGATGGGTACCCGTACCTGCACCTGCAGGATCTGCCGGCCGGCGACTATTACGTGCAGCCGCTGTTGAGCGTCTATACGACCTTCCACCGGGCCGACGGCCACGTCGTGCAGATGCACATGGACCAGTGGGAGGGGCAGCGTTTCGCGATCTCCCCCGGCAACCTGTACGGCACGCCGCAGAAGATTCACGTGGACGGCGGCGTGAAGGCGCGGACGATCCGCCTGACGCTCGACCAGGTGATTCCGCCGCTCGGCGTGCCGCCCGACACCGCGTGGGTGAAGCACGTCCGGTTCGAAAGCCCGCTGCTGTCGAAGTTCTGGGGACACCCGATCTTCATCGGCGCGACGATCCTGCTGCCGAAGGGCTACGACACGAACCAGGCCGTCCGGTACCCGGTGAACTACGAGCAGGGGCACTTCTCGCGGCGGGCGCCCGGCGGCTTCGGCGAGCCGGTGACGCTGCCGCCCGGTGCGGGCGATCGGCTGCGCGCGCGCGTGCAGGAGCAGCAGGCGTTCGAGGAGGCGTGGAAGTCGAACGGCTATCCGCGGATGCTCTACGTCACGTTCCAGACGCCGACGCCGTACTACGACGACTCGTACGCCGTCGACTCGCCGAACTCCGGTCCCTACGGCCAGGCGATCACGCAGGAGCTGATCCCCTACATCGACGCCCACTTCCGGACGATTGCCCAGCCCTGGGCGCGCGTCGTCTCGGGCGGGTCGACGGGCGGCTGGGAGTCACTGGCGCTGCAGATCTTCCACCCGGAGTTCTTCGGAGGGACGTACTCCTACTGCCCCGATCCGGTCGACTTCCACGGTTTCCAGATCGTGAACATCTACGACTGGCCGAACGCCTGGTTCCGGCAGACGGGCGGCATCACCGTCCCGCTGCCAGGCATGCGCGACACCACGGGGGTCGTCCTGAACACGATGCAGCAGGAGATGCACTACGAGCGGGCGCGTGGGAACAAGGGGCGGTCGGGGGAACAGTGGGACGTGTGGGAGGCGACCTACGGGCCGCTCGGCGACAACGGCTACTTCAAGCCGCTCATCGATCCGCAGACCGGGGCCATCGATCCACAGGTGGCGGCCTACTGGCGTGACCACATGGATCTCACCCGCTACCTCGAAACCCACTGGTCCGAGGTCGGGCCGCAGCTGGCCGGCAAGCTGCACATCTGGGTCGGCGACATGGACACGTACTATCTGAACAACGCGGTCCACATCCTCGACGCCTACCTGTCGACCACGACGAATCCGCCGTACGGCGGCAGCATCATGTACGGTCCGCGCCAGCCGCACTGCTGGGCCGGCCCGCTGCCGCTCGCCGAGCGCCTGCAGGGGATGGCGCAGGACATTGCGGCCCACGCGCCGCGCACCGCGGACCTCGACTGGTGGCCGGAGCGATAGGCCCCCGGCCGCGCGCCGCCGGCCACCGGACGGGGTCGGCCGGCGCTACTTCTCGACGAGCGGCGCCGTCTGGGCGATCCGGCGATCCAGCTCTTCGATCGCCTGCGAGATCTGCCGTCGCCGTCCGTCGTGCGCGGTGAGCTCGAACTGCCGGTTCAGATCCGTCCGCGCCAGCTTCAGCGATTCCAGCGCGCGCACCTGCTCCGGGTTGCGCACGGAGCCGCCGTTGCGCCGCTCGCGGATCCGCTGCAGGTCTTCCATCCGTTCCTGAATGCGCGCATCCGCGTCGATCAGGCCTTCACCACCATCACCCATGAGTGCCTCTGACTGCCGGGAGCGCCCGTCGGGGCGCCCGAACGTGCTGTGAGTTCACACGAGGCCGCGGCCCGCGGCCGCAACCGGAACGAATCGATGAGGCACCGGCTCTGTTCAGCCGTGTCCACCCGATCCAACCTCACATTATATATCCGCGGGCGGCGCGCAGGCACGCGAAGAGTGGTTCGTGCGAAATCGTCAGGCGCACGTGGTGCGCGTGGTGCACGTGGCGGGCGACGTCACGCAGGACGGCCGTGACGCGCGATCTCCGCGTCGAGGATGTCGCGTACGCGGCGAGCCAGCGTCTCGGGCAGGAAGGGCTTGGGCAGGAACAGGGCGGTGCCGATCGCAAATCCGTGATCGCGCAATTCGTCTTCGCCATACCCCGACATGTACAGCACTCGCATCGACGGGTACCGCCGGCTCAGCTGGTCGGCCAGGACGGGCCCGCCCATCTTCGGCATGACGACGTCGGTGAGCAGCAGGTGGATCGGACCGCCGTGCGACGCGGCCAGGCGCAGCGCCGCCCCCGCGTGCGGCGCCTCCAGCACCCGGTACCCCTGACGCTCGAGGACGCGGCAGGCGAAATGGCGGACCTCCTCTTCGTCCTCGACGACCAGCACCGTTTCGGTCCCCCGGCAGGGCGCCTCCTCGGCGGGGTGCTCGCGGCGCACGGGCTCGAGGTCGGGCGTCGGCGGCAGGTAGATGGAGAAGACCGAGCCGCGGCCGGGTTCCGTGTCGACGCGGATGTGGCCGCCGCTCTGCTGGACGATGCCGTAGACGGTCGACAGGCCGAGGCCGGTGCCGCGCCCCGGCGACTTGGTGGTGAAGAACGGCTCGAAGACGTGCGCCTGCACGTCGGCGGTCATGCCGACGCCGGTGTCGCGCACGCGCAGGACGACGTACGGCCCCTCGCACAGTTCGGGAAAGAGCCGGGCCTCGGGACGGCCGACGCGCACGTGCTCGGTCTCGATGGTGATCGTGCCGCCGCCCGGCAGCGCGTCGCGGGCGTTCACCACGAGGTTCATCAGCACCTGTTCGATCTGGCTCTGATCGGCCTTTACCCGCCGCAGCGGCTCGGTGAGGCGGGACACCAGCTCGACGTCCTCGCCGATGAGCCGCCGCAGCATCTGGTGCATCGCGCGGACCACGGTGTTCAGATCCAGGACGACAGGGGCGACTTCCTGGCGACGGCTGAAGGCGAGCAACTGGCGCGTCAGCGCCGCCGCGCGCTGCGCGGCCTTCCGGATCTCCTCGATCTGCAGGCGCAGCGGGTGCGACCCCAGATCGCTGAGCGTCAGCTCGCTGTAGCCCTGGATGGCCGTGAGCAGGTTGTTGAAGTCGTGGGCGACGCCGCCGGCCAGCCGCCCGATCGCGTCCATCTTCTGCGACTCGTGCAGCTGCGCCTGCAGCACCCGCCGCTCGGTGACGTCGATCAGGATCGTCTCGACCAGCGTCGGCCCCTCGTCGAAGCGGTCGAGGAGCGTCGCGTTGCCGAGCACCCAGGCGGTGGTACCGTCGCGGCGCCGCAGCGGGACCTCGAAACTGGTCACGCGCCCGCTGGTCTGCAGCGCGCGAAGGATCGCGCCGCCATCCGGGCTCGCCAGGTCGAGGTCGGCCTGCGGATCGGCCAGCGCCTCGTCGGCGGTCGCGAATCCCAGCATGCGCGCGAACGCGGTATTGCACTGGACCAGGCGTCCCTCGATCGTCGAGACGCAGAGCCCGGCCACGGTGCTGTCGAAGAGCAGGCGGTAGCGCGCCTCCGAGCTGCGCAGCGTCCGCTCCATCTGCTTGCGCTCGGTGATGTCGCGCGCCACGACGATGACGCGGCTGCCGCCGCGGGTCCGGACGTTCTGGATGGCCAGCTCGAGGTCGATGCGCCGGCCGTCGCGCCGGACGATCGTCGTCTCGCAGTGGTTGCGGATCCGCTCGAGGCTGGCCGCGCGGTCGAGCCGGTGCGCCAGGCGGCGCTGCTCGTCGAGCGGAATCAGGTCGAAGACCGACGACAGGGCCAGCAGGTCCTCCACGCTCCAGCCGCAAATGCGGGCGGCGGCCGCGTTCGCATGGACGATCCGGTGCCCGTCGATGATGAGCAGGCCATCGCCCAGATCGCTCTGCGCCTGCAGCAGCGTCTCGTAGAGACGGTCGTCGTCGGGAAAGGCGTGATCGACCTCGAACGCCGGACTGGCCATAGGGCGAATCTGATCGACTCCGGGCTACGGGCTTCAGGCTACGGGCTTCGGTCTTAGAATGAGCTGTGGATCCCCTGGCGCTGTTCGACCCGGTCGTGCGCCGCTGGTTCGCCGCCACCTTCGGTGCGCCGACCGCCGTCCAGCGGGCCGCCTGGCCCACCATCGCCACCGGCGCCTCGACGCTCGTCGTCGCGCCGACCGGCAGCGGCAAGACGCTCGCGGCGTTCCTCTGGTGCCTGAACCGGCTGATGTTCGGTCCGGCGCCGGAGACACCGGGCTGCCGCGTCCTCTACGTCTCGCCGCTCAAGGCGCTCGCCGTCGACGTCGAGCGCAACCTGCAGCGGCCGCTCGCCGGCCTCTCGGCTGCTGCGGCGGCCGCGGGGGCGGCCTGCGTCGTGCCGGCAGTCACCGTCCGCAGCGGTGACACCCCTGCCGCCGACCGGGCCAGGTACCGCCGCCGCCCGTCGGACATCCTGATTACGACGCCCGAGTCGCTCTACCTGCTGCTCACGTCCGCCGCGCGAGATACGCTGCGCACCGTCGACACGGTCATCGTCGACGAGATCCACGCGCTGGTGCCGGTGAAGCGCGGCGCCCATCTGGCCCTGTCGCTGGAGCGGCTGGAGGCGCGGTGCACGCAGCCGCTGCAGCGCATCGGGCTGTCGGCCACGCAGCGCCCGGTCGAAGAAGTCGCCCGGTTCCTCGGCGGCCGGGCGGACGCGGCCGTCCGCCCCTCGCGCCGGAGAGCCCGGGCCTCCAGCGCGGCCGTCGCGACAGCCGATGCGAACCCCGCGGACGCCCTCCGCCGGGAATTCGCGGAGTCCGGAGAACCGGTCCGCATAGGCTATCGGCCGGTGACGGTGATAGATACAGGGCGGACGCGTCCCCTTCGCCTGAAAGTCGAAATGCCCGTGCAACCGGCGGCGGGCCGGCCGGCGGCCGGCACGCCCGGCTCCTCCGACGCCGCCCGTCCCTCGATGTGGGCGGCCATCCATCCGCGCCTGATCGAGCTCATCCGCGGCCACCGGTCCACGCTCATCTTCGTGAACAGCCGGCGCCTGGCCGAGCGGCTCGCGGGCGCGCTGAACGAGCTGGCGGGCGAGACGCTGGTCCGCTCGCATCACGGGTCGCTCGCGCGCGAGCAGCGCCTCGACGTGGAGGCACGACTGAAGGCCGGGACCCTCCGCGCGCTCGTCGCCACCTCGTCGCTCGAGCTCGGCATCGACATGGGCGCGATCGACCTGGTCGTGCAGATCGAGGCACCGCCGTCGGTGGCGAGCGGCCTGCAGCGCATCGGTCGCAGCGGGCACCGGGAAGGCGCCGTCAGCGATGGCGTGATCGTCCCGAAGTACCGGGGCGATCTGGTGGCCTGCGCGGCCGTCACCGCCGCGATGCACGAGGGGGCGATCGAGGCGAGCCACTACCCGCGCAATCCGCTCGACGTCCTCGCGCAGCAGATCGTCGCGATGGTCGCGATGGACGACTGGCGGGTGGACGAACTCTTCGTCACCGTGCGGCGCGCGGCGCCGTTCGTCCGCCTGGGCCGCCGCGCATTCGAGGGGGTGCTCGACATGCTGTCGGGGCGCTACGCCTCGGACGCGTTCGCGGCGTTGCGTCCGCGCCTGACGTGGCATCGCGGGCGCGGTCTCGTGACCGCCCGCCAGGGGGCGAAGCGGCTCGCCGTGGTGAACGCCGGCGCCATTCCCGACCGCGGTCTCTACGGCGTTTTCCTGGCAGGCGCCGATCGCGCGACGGCGCGCGTCGGCGAGTTGGACGAGGAGATGGTGTTCGAGAGCCGCGTGGGCGACGTCTTCCTGCTCGGCGCCTCGAGCTGGCGTATCGAGCAGATCACCCACGATCGCGTGCTCGTCTCGCCGGCGCCGGGCGAGCCCGGGCGGATGCCGTTCTGGCACGGCGACCGCCCCGGCCGCCCGTTCGAGGTCGGCGCGGCCATCGGCCGCCTCGTGCGGGAACTCGACGGCGTGCCGCCGCCCGTGGCCCGCGAGCGGCTCGTCAGCCGGCACGACCTCCAGCCCGATGCCGCCGACGCGCTGCTGCAGTACCTCCGCGAGCAGCGCCTCGCGACCGGCGTCGTGCCCGACGATCAGACAATCGTGATCGAACGCTGCCGCGACGACGTCGGCGACTGGCGCGTCTGCGTCCTCTCGCCGTTCGGCAGCCGCATCCACACGCCATGGGTGATGGCCGCGGAGGCGCGCATCCGCGACGCCACCGGCCTCGACGTCGAGACGATGTGGGGCGACGACGGCTTCGTCGTCCGCTTCCCCGATGCCGACGAACCGCCAGACGCCGCGCTGATGCTGCCGCCGGCCGGCGCGGTGACCGCGATCGTCACCGACGTGGTCGGCGGCTCGTCGCTGTTCGCGGCGCACTTCCGCGAGGTGGCGGCCCGCTGCCTGCTGCTGCCCCGCCACCGGCCCGGCCAGCGGACGCCGTTGTGGCAGCAGCGCAAGCGGGCGGCCGACCTGCTGGCGGTGGCGGCCGGCTTCCGGACCTTCCCGGCCGTGCTCGAGACCTATCGCGAGTGCCTGCACGACGTCTTCGACCTGCCGGCGCTGACCGACCTGCTGCGCCGGATCGAGCGGAAAACGCTGCGCGTGGCCGTCGTCGACGCCGAGAAGCCCTCGCCCTTCGCGGCGTCGCTGCTCTTCAACTACGTGGCCAACTACATCTATGACGGCGACACGCCGCTGGCCGAGCGGCGGGCGCAGACCCTGTCCGTCGATCAGGCACAGCTGCGCGAACTGCTCGGCGATGCCGAGCTGCGCGATCTGATCGATCCCGACGCGCTGCAGCAGCTCGAAGCCGGCCTGCAGCACCTCAGCGCAGAGCGCCGGTTCCCGCACGCCGACGCACTGCACGACCTGCTGTTGCGGCTCGGCGACCTGAGCCGCGCGGAGATCGCCGCCCGCGCCGCGGCGCCGGAGGCCGCCGGGGCGATCGAGCCCCTGCTGGCCGACCAGCGGGCGATCGAGGTCGTCGTCGCCGGCGAGACGCGCTGCATTGCCGTCGAGGACGCCGCCCGGTACCGGGACGCCGTCGGCTGCCGGCTGCCGCGCGGCCTGCCGGCGGCACTGCTGGAGCCGGTCGCCGACCCGATCGGCGACCTCGTCGCACGGTACGCCCGCACGCACGGCCCGTTCACGACCGCCGACCTCGCCGGGCGATTCGGGTTCGCGCCGGCCGACGCCGCCGCCCAGCTATCGCGTCTGGCAGAACGGGGCCACCTGCTCGAGGGCCAGTTTCGACCCGGACGGTCCGGCGCGGAGTGGTGCGACGCCGACGTGCTGGATCGGCTGCGCGCGCGGTCGCGCGCGCGCCTGCGGCACGAGGTGGCGCCGGTGCCGCCCGCCGCGCTGCAGCGGCTGACAGTCGCCTGGCATGGCCTGGTCGTACCCCGGACGATGAGCGCCGAGGGGTTGCTGGAGGTCGTCGAGGCCCTGCAGGGGTTGGCGCTGCCCGCATCGATCGTCGAGCGGGAGATCCTGGCGGCGCGGTTCGACGACTACGATCCGGCCGTACTCGATCACCTGGCGGCGTCGGGCGCCATCGTCTGGGTCGGCGTCTCGCCGATCGGCGAGCGTGACGGCCGCCTGGCGCTCTATCTCGCCGACCGGGTCGCGTCGCTGCTGCCGCCCGCACCACCGGCCGCCAGCCTCACGGGCCGCGAGGCGGCCATCGTCGAGTACCTGCGCGAGCGGGGCGCATCGTTCTTCGCGCCGCTCCACCAGGCGGCCGGCGGCGGCTATCCCGGCGAGACCGTGGCGGCGCTGTGGAATCTGGTGTGGCAGGGCCTCGTCACCAACGATTCCTTCCATGCGCTGCGCAGCTGGACGCAGACGAAGCGGCCGGCGCGAAGCCGATCGCGGACGACGCCCGTGCCGGCGTCTCGTGTGGGCCCACCGGCTTCGGAGGGACGATGGTCGCTGGTCGACTCGCTGCGCGACGCGAAGCGGACGCCGACGACCTGGACCGCGGCGCTCGCACAACAGCTGCTGGCGCGGCACGGCGTGCTCACGCGCGAGGCGATCGCCGCCGAAGGGATTCCGGGCGGGTTCACGAGCGTCTACGACACGTTGAAGGCGATGGAGGAACGCGGCCGCGTGCATCGCGGCTATTTCGTCGCCGGCCTCGGCGGGCTGCAGTTCGCGCAACCGGCAGCGCTGGACCTGCTGCGCGCGCGGCGCGAGGAGCCGGAGGAACCCGAAATCGTCTGCCTCGCGGCGACCGATCCGGCCAACCTCTACGGCAGCGTCATCACGTGGCCCAGGCTGGCGTCCGGCGACGCGCCGGATGCCGCCGTCGGCCGCGGCCCCATCCGGAATGTCGGGGCCCTCGTCATCATCGTCGACGGCGCGTTTGCGGGCTACGTCGCCAGGGCCGATCGCGCGATCTGGATCGATCTGCCCGACGATGAACCGCGCCGGACGCGGGTCGGGCGTGCCGTGGCCGACCAGCTGATGCAGATTGCGCGCGGACCGAGCCTCGAGGACGAGGACGCCCCGCGCGGGATGCTGATCGGCGAGATCAACGGCGTGCCGGCCTCCGACCATCCCGTGGCGCCGTTCCTGGAAGGAGCGGGGTTCATCAAGGGGGCGATGGGGTTTCAGCCTCGGTTCGCGCGCCGGCAGCCATGAGACAGGAGCCACGACGGATGCGGCGTCCAATCGTGTCGGCCCGTGCTAGCCTCAAGACCGTTTGCGACTGGACGAGGAACGTCATATGGACCGACAGCGCGTGGGCATCGTCCTGTTCGACGGCGTCGAGGTGCTCGACTTCTGCGGCCCCTTCGAAGTGTTCTCGGTGACCCGCCTCGACGAGGAACGGCGCCGTGAGGAACAGTCGCCGTTCGACGTCAGGCTCGTGGCCGAGCGGGAGGGCCCGGTGACGACGACCGGCGGCATGAGAGTGCTGCCGCACGACACCTTCGAGACCTGTCCGCCGCTCGACATCCTGCTGGTGCCGGGGGGCTGGGGCACGCGTGCCCAGCTGAAGAATCCCGTGCTGCTCGACTGGCTGCGCAGCCGCGCGGACCACGTGCAGCTGCTGACGTCGGTCTGCACCGGGTCGATGGTCCTCGGGTCTGCGGGTCTGCTCGACGGCCGGCGGGCGACCACGCACTGGGCCTCGCTGGATTGGATGCGCGATTCCTTCCCGGCCGTCCGGATCGAGTACGGCAAGCACTTCGTCGAGGACGGCGCGCTGTGGACGTCGGCCGGCATCTCGGCGGGCATCGACATGTCACTCCGAATCGTGGCGCACCGGTGCGGCGAGGCGGTGGCGCGGGCGACGGCGCGGATGATGGAGTACCCGTATCCGGAGAGCGACGCCCGCCGGATCGACGTTCATCAGGGGGCACCGGGCGCGACGTCGGGGAGACACGATGGCACACGATGATTCCCGCGTCACGATCCACATGGCGGCCAGCCTCGACGGCTTCATCGCCCGCAAGGACGGAGGCGTCGACTGGCTCGAGACCTCGGACGAATTCGCCGACGGGGACACCCTGGACTCCGCGTTCGTCCAGGCGTTCCTCGAGTCGATCGACTGCTACGTCATGGGGTCCCGCACGTACGAGACGGCGCTGGGGTTCGAGGCGAAGGGGTTCGGGTGGTCGTATGGCGACAAGCCCACGTTCGTCCTCACCCATCGCGAGCTGCCGCGGAGCCGGGAGGCCGTCGAGTTCTACTCGGGTGACCTCGCGCAGCTCGTGAACGGTCGGCTGCGGCCGCGGTTCCGCAACATCTGGTTCGCCGGTGGCGGAGCCGTTGCCGCCGACTGCCTGCGTCTCGGGCTGGCCGACGAGGTCAGTTACTCGATCCTGCCGATCCTGATTGGCGACGGCATCCCGTTCTTCGACGGGCTCGACCGGGACGTTGCCCTCCACCTGGCGGAGGTCAAGGCGTACAAGAGCGGGATCGTGGGGCTGCGGTACGAGGTGCGACGGTAGGAGAGGCTGGGCAGGAGCGGGAACAAGACGATGCCTTTCATCGTCTCAGTGGTCCGTGACACGGAGGATCCGGCGTGCCTGCGACCGGCTCCAGGCCCGCTGCCAGGTCCGCCCCTCGCCCGACGACGACCAACCGACATCCGGACATCGAGGCCCTGCCGACGCCGGCATGGCCTCAGGAGCAATCTGTTCATGAGTACGCTCTCATCGACGGCCGTGCAGGATACGAGTGAGTGGGAGATCGACATTCGACGTTGTGAAGAGAAAGCCTGCGCCGCGTTCCTCGCGGCCGACGTGCAGGCCCTGGAGAACCTCTGGGCCGACGGCTACGCGGTCAACTCGCCGCTGCAGCAGGTGCTGCCGAAGGCGCGGGTGCTCGAGCTCCTGCAGGCCGGACGCATCCGCCATCTCTCGTACGAGTTCGAGATCGAGTATCTGCACCGTCACGGAGACGCCGTGGTGGTGATGGGACGGGACCGCGTCACCGATCCGCCCGACGGCACGGTCTCCGAGCGGCGCTTCACGAACGTCTGGCAGCTCGACGGCGGCGTCTGGCGCTCGATCGCCCGTCACGCCCACGTCGTTTCGCGTCAGGCGGCCGGATGAGCAGGACCGTCAGGCCGCTCGCCGCGTCGACCGACGGTCCGCTGATTTCCCATTGCGCCCGGCCGGGGCAGGTCTATACTGCTGAGCTGTAACCGGCCCGGCGTTTCTCACCGTTCCCACGCACCAGCACCGTTGCACCACGGACCCCAAGGGCGGCGGCCACGCAGTTCCACAGGCAGTTCCTGGAGGAGGAGCGCATGTCGGAGAGCGACCGTGTCAAGTACCTGCGTTTCGCGCTCGTGCTCGTCGGTCTGATCTTCCTCGTCGGGATCTATCCGCTCACGATCCTCTGGCCGTCGGGCTGGTCGTGGAGCCCGGGTCAGTCGGACTACCTGCAGATGATCATCGGGATCTACGCGACGCTCGGCGTGTTCCTGCTCATCGCCTCGAAGAACCCGCTCGCGTATCGCGGCCTCATCTGGTTCACCGTCTGGTCGAGCGTCGTGCACGCCGGCATCATGGCCGCGCAGGCGCTGACGCAACCGGAGCACATGGGGCACATGATGGGCGACGTCCCGGCGCTGCTGGTCGTCGCGCTGCTCCTCGGCCTGCTCATGCCGCGGGCCCACGCGCCGCAGGCGGCCTGATCCTCCGGCGCGGCCGGCGGCGCTCCACCGGTGCCGCCGGCCGCGCCCGGAGCTGATTCACCCGGTTACGCGGACCGGTCCGTCACGCCGGGGTGGGACGATCAGCAGCCTCCGGCAGGGTGATCGTCTCGCTCACCACGACCTCGGCGGCCGTGAGCCGCCCGACGGTGAGCTCGTCGATCTCGAGCGACTTCAGGCGCACGCGGCCGGCGGCCGCGCCGCCGACCGCCACCCGGCCGACCGCCATCCGCCCGATCGACAGACGGCCGACGGCCAGCGCGCCGATGGCGAACGCCCCCACCGCCACCGCGCCGATGGCGGTGGCGGCGATGGCCACACCACGGTAACTGAGCGACACTGGCTTGCTGCGATCCTTCATGGTGATTCCCCTTCTCTGTGGGATCAGTATGGATCGCCACAGGAGATGAGGAGATGCTTCGCAGGAGGGCCTCATGTCTCTTCTGTGAATCGTGCTCTCGAGCAGGCAATTGAGAAGGCAGCGTTTCCTGACCTCCTGTCTCTCCTGTGAATCGTGCGTTGAGGAGGCAGGGTGAACCAGCGACGAAGCACGCCGATGCGGGTCGCCGCCCTCTACGACATCCACGGCAACCTGCCGGCCCTCGAGGCGGTGCTCGACGAGGTGCGGCAGGCGGGCGTCGATCTCCTCGTGGTCGGCGGCGACGTGCTGCCCGGTCCGATGCCGGTCGAGTGCCTCGATGCGTTGCGGCACCTCGAGATACCAAGTGCGTACATCCACGGCAACGGCGAGCGCGAGATCCTGGCGATCCGTGGCGGCCAGGAGCCGGCAACGGTCCCGGAGCAATATCGTCCGGTGATGGAATGGGTCGCCCGCCAGCTGCGCCCCGACCAGGCGGAGTGGATCGCCCGATGGCCGGCGACACTGACGGCCGACGTGGACGCCCTCGGGCTCGTCTGCTTCTGTCACGCGACGCCGCAGAGCGATACCGACATCTTCACGCGGCTCACCCCGGAGGAGCCCCTCGTCTCGATCTTCGCGTCCGCCTCCACGCCCACGGTGATCTGCGGCCACACGCACATGCCGTTCGACCGCCGCATCGGCGACGTCCGCGTGCTGAACCCGGGAAGCGCCGGCATGCCGTTCGGTCCGGCCGGCGCGTACTGGCTGCTGATGGGAGACGAGGGCGTGCAATTCCGGCGGACGGCCTACGACCTCCGAGCGGCCGCCGCCCGCATCCGCGCCACCACCTATCCGCAGGCCGACGTCTTCGCAGACAAGAACGTGCTGAGCCCGCCGTCGGACGAGGAGATGCTGGAGCTGTTCACGCGGGCGTCGCGCTGGTAACAGGAGATCAGGAGGTCAGGAGGATCTTCGCAGGAGGGTCAGGAGATCAGGAGGTTTTCACTCTTCTGTTTCTTCGTTCTTCGCTCTTCGTTCTACGTTCTCCGTTACAGGCCGCGCAGTCCCCTGCGCCTCGCGCGGGCCGCGGGCGCGCTCGACTCTCACCACCGCGTTGTAGTCCGGCTCGAGCGACGTCGTGTCGATGGCGTCGGACAGCAGCGTCATGCCCTCCGGCCAGTGCACCTCCAGATTGCCCGGCTTGATCGGAGCAATCTTCACGAAGCCGTCGTAGCGGCCATCCTTGGAGACCAGCGTCACCGGTGAGCCCGCCTTCAGACCGAGCCGCTCGGCGTCGGCGCCGCTCATGAACACCGCGTCCCGCGCCGCGCCGGTCAGCGGGTCGACGTCCTGCTGCACCATCGAGTTGAACTGCTTGCCCCGCCGGGTCGAGACCCGGAAGGTGTCGACCTCGCGCACGAGGCGATGGGCCGCGACCGGCGTCGGCACGAAGTGCGCGCGGCCGTCCGCGGTCGCAAACCGCCCGTCCGCGTAGAGCCGCGGTCCGCCCCACTGGACCTGATCGCCCTTCTTCGCCAGCCGCTCGATGCCGGCGTAGCGCGGGACGGCGCGCGCGATCTCCGCGCGGATGGCGGCCGCGTCGGCGAACCGGATCCGATCGGCCAGCTCGGGCTGCACGCGCGCCATCACCTCGCCGAAGGCCCACCACTCGGGCTTCGCCGATCCGATGCGGCGCCCCCGCACCTCGGGCGAGAAGATGATGCGCCGCTCGGTCGACGTCTCGGTGCCGCCCCCCGGCGACTCGTACCGCGTCGTGGCCGGCAACAGCAGCACTTCTTCCGCCGGCTCCACCAGCATCATCGACGACAGCACGATGTCCTGATGGATGCGGAAGCGCGGCCGCTCGAGCGCCGCCCGGTTCCGCGCCTCGTCGGGGACGGTCTCCAGGAAGTTGCCGCCGACGATCCAGAAGGCATCGATCCGGCCGTCGGCCGCGGCGTCGATCATCTCCACCGTGGTCAGGCCCGGCTCGTGGGGCACGGTGAACCCCCACAGCTGTTCCCAGCGGGCGGCGGCCTCCGCGCTCATGCCGGGGACGCAGCCGACCTCGGCGCCACCCTGCACGCCCGAGTGGCCGCGGATCGGCACGAGGCCGCCGTTCGGCCGGCCAGGCAGGCCGCGGGCGAGCCCGACGTTCAGCAGCGCCCGCACGGTGTCGACGCCGTGCGCGTGCTGGGTCAGCCCCATGGACCAGACGAAGACGGCGTTCGGCCGGTCGACGAGCAGCCGGGCGAACGCCTCCATCCGCTCGCGCGTGGCGCCGCTCGCCGTCTCGAGCTGCGGCCAGTCGGCGGCGATCGCGGCGTCACGGGCCGCGTCGAAGCCGGCCGTCCGCTCGCGCACGAACGCCTCGTCCACGCCGCCGTCCATCCCGACCAGCGCCTTCAGCACGCCGACCAGGAAGGCCTGATCCCCGCCGGTGTCGACCTCGAACCAGTGGTCCGCCAGCCTGGTGCCGAACAGCGCGCTGTCGGCGATCGACGGCACCCAGTACTGTTCCAGGCCCGGCTCGCGCAACGGGTTCACGACGGCGATCTGCGCCCCGTTCTGCCGCGCGTAGTACAGGTACTTCGTCGTCACCGGCTGGTTGTTCGGCGTATTCGACCCGAAGAAGACGATGAGGTCGGCGTGCAGCCAGTCGCGGTAGCTGCAGGTCGCCGCGCCGTAGCCGAGCATCTCCTTCATCGCCGCGGTGGACGCGGCGTGGCACAGGCGCGCGGAGTTGTCGACGTGATTGGTGCCGAGGAAGCGGGCCGCCTTCTGCGCGGCGTAGTAGACCTCGTTGGTGATGCCGCGCGACGTCAGGTAGAAGGCGGCGCGCGACGGGTGCGTCTCGCGCAGCCGGCGCGCCGTCAGCGCCAGCGCCTCCTCCCACGAGATCACGGTGAAGCCGCGGTCGCCGCGCCGGCGCAGCATCGGCTCCGGCAGCCGCCCGAGCTGCCGCAGCTCGGCCGACGACAGCACCTGCAGCGGCGAGACGTTCGCCAGCCGGCCCACGTCCAGCGCAGGGGCCGTGTTCAGGCGCAGCAACTCCAGCCGCACCATGCAGAGGTGGACGCCGTCGATGGTCCAGTCGGACAACCCCGACGTGCCGAGCGCGCAGCCGTCGCAGGTGCCGTTGCGCAGGATCCGCAGCGCGAACGGCAGCTGGTCGACGTTGTCGCGCAGCACGCGCGCCATGTCGAGGTAGTGATGCGGCTTCTGCCGGCCGAGCCCGAACGGATCGAGGGAAACCCAGAGCGACGGGCGCATCACCCCTCCATCATCCCGTTACGGCGCGATCCGTTCCGGATGCGCGTACGCGTTGAAGGCGTCACCGCGGACGAAGCCGAGCAGCGTGATGCCCGACTCCTCCGCCAGCTCGATCGCGAGACTCGACGGCGCCGACACGGCCGCCACGAGCGGGATGCCGGCGAGCAGGGCCTTCTGCACGATCTCGAACGAGGCCCGGCCGCTCACCATGAGGGCCCGTGACGACAGCGGCAGCCCGGCGGCAAGCAGCCGCCGGCCGATCACCTTGTCCACGGCATTGTGGCGTCCCACGTCCTCGGCGACCGCTTCCATCTCGCCGCGCGGCGTGAACAGCGCCGCCGCGTGCAGCCCGCCGGTCGCCTCGAAGCCCGCCTGCGCCGGCCGCAGCCGGGCCGGCAGCGCCGCCACCACCCCGGCGCTCATCGTCCATCCCGCCGCCAGCGGCGGCACGTCGGCGCGGAGCGAGGCGATCGTCAGCCGGCCGCACAGGCCGCACGACGCGTTCATCTGGATCCGACGGCGGGAGGCGAGGAGGCCGGGCAGCGCCGCGGCGCGCGCGGGGGCGAGGGTGACCTGCAGGACGTTGCCCTCGTCGGCGCCCGTCGCGTAGCGGCAGGGAGCGATCGACGTGAGGTCGCCAGCGCCTGCGATGACGCGCTCGGCCAGCAGGAAGCCGGCCGCCAGCGCGACATCGTCGCCCGGCGTCCGCATGATGACGGCGAACGGCTCGCCCTGCAGCCTGATTTCGAGGGGTTCTTCCACCGCGGCGACGTCGCGTGCCCGCGATCGGGCCGCCGCCCGCACACGCATCACGTCGACCCGCCGCAGGGCGTCAGTCATGCCGGGGTCATCTTACCAGCGGCGGGGGCCCCTGCGGCATGCGCCCGGGAGGGCGCCCGGTGCTAGGAGGTGGCCGCGCCCGGCGCCTCGCCGAGCAGCTTCTGGATCTCGGCGACCAGGGCGTCGGGCAGGCAGGGCTTCGTCACGAACGCGTCGCAGCCGGCGCGCATGGCCTGGTCGGAGTGGCCGGAGAGGGCGTGGCCGGTGAGGGCGACGA
>JAGWRA010000240.1 GCA_028876655.1 Acidobacteriota bacterium
CGTGCAGCTCGCCGATGTCGGCCAGCTCCTCGCCCGCCGATCCCTTCGACACCGCGCCAATCGGATAGACGCGCGCGAGGTTCGCCTCGGCCGCCTTCCGGAGCATGTACGCCGTCACCCCGGCATTGTCGTTGATCGGCGTCGTGTTCGGCATGCAGGCGACAGCCGTGAAGCCGCCCGTCACCGCCGACGCCGTGCCGCTCGCCACCGTCTCCTTGTGCTCCTGGCCCGGCTCGCGCAGGTGGACGTGCATGTCGATGAACCCGGGGCACACCAGGCTGCCGGCCGGCAGCGTCACCACGGCGGCGCCGGGGGCATCGGCCGGCGCGAGACCGGCCGCGACGCGCGCGATGCGGCCGTCCTCGATGAGGACGTCGAAGAGGCCGTCCCGTCCCGTGGCCGGGTCCACGACGCGGCCTCCCTTAAGCAGTCGCTTCATGATCCACTCCGCCGGCCAGCAGGTAGAGCACCGCCATGCGCACCGCGACGCCGTTGGCCACCTGGTCGAGAATCACCGAGTGCGGGCCGTCGGCGACGTCCGAGGCGATCTCGACGCCGCGGTTCATCGGGCCCGGGTGCATGATGATGACGTCCGACGCCGCCCGGCGCAGGCGCTCGACCGTCAATCCGAAGATGGTGAAGTACTCGCGCAGGGACGGCAGGAAGCCGCCGCGCATCCGCTCGAGCTGGATCCGCAGCATCATCAGCACGTCGGCCCCCTCGATGGCCTCGTCCACGGAGGTCGTCCAGCGGACGCCGAACTGCTCGACGCCCGGCGGGAGCAGCGTGGCCGGTCCGGCGATCCAGACGTCGGCCCCGAGCTTCCGCAGCAGCGAGACGTTGGACCGCAGCACGCGGCTGTGCACCAGGTCGCCGATGATGGCCACCTTCAGCCCCGCCAGCCGCCCCTTGCGCGCGCGGATCGTGAAGGCGTCGAGCAGCGCCTGCGTCGGGTGCTCGTGCAGGCCGTCGCCGGCGTTGATCACGCCGGCCCGGCAGGTGCGCGCCAGCAGGTGGCTCGCGCCCGACGAGGGGTGGCGCAGGACGATGAGGTCGGGCGCCATCGCCTCGAGGTTGCGGGCCGTGTCGATGAGCGTCTCCCCCTTCAGCACGCTCGAGGTCGCCGCCGCGATGTTCAGCGAGTCGGCGCTCAGCCGCTTCTCGGCCACCTCGAACGACGTCCGCGTCCGCGTGCTCGGTTCGAAGAACAGGTTCACGACCGTCCGCCCGCGCAGCGTCGGCACCTTCTTGATGGGCCGCTCGCCGATCTCCTTCATCGCCTCGGCGGTGTCGAGCACCAGCTGGATCTCCTCGGGCGACAGCTCCGCGATCCCGACGAGATCCTTCCGCTGCAGCCGCCGGGCCGCGTCCGCGGCGGCCGGGGTCTCGCGCACGGTCGCGCGCTCGCTCATGACGGCCCTCCTGCCGCCGGGGTCCCCTCGGCCCGTTCGACCGTCACCTCGTCGCGGCCGTCGATCTCCTGCAGGTGGACGCTCACGCTCTCGCGCTGCGACGTCGGCAGGTTCTTACCGACGTAGTCGGCCTTGATCGGCAGCTCGCGATGGCCGCGGTCGACCAGGGCCACGAGCTGGATGGCCCGCGGGCGGCCGAAGTCGATGAGCGCATCGAGCGCGGCCCGGATCGTCCGGCCCGTGTAGAGCACGTCGTCGACCAGCAGGATGAGGCGGTTGTCGATCGAGAACGGGATCTCCGTGCGGCGGACCACAGGCTGCGGGCCGACGGGGTGCCGCATCAGGTCGTCGCGGTACAGCGTGATGTCGAGCGCGCCGGTCGGCACCTCGTCGCCGGTGATGGCGTGCAGCGCCGCGGCCAGCCGGCGGGCGATCGGCACGCCGCGCGTGCGGATGCCGACCAGCCCGAGGTGGTCCACGCCCCGGTTGCGTTCGACGATCTCGTGAGCGATCCGGGTGATCGACCGGCTCATCCGGTCGGCGTCCATCACGACCGGCACGACGGCCTCCCGCCGCATGGCTCGACGCCACGCGCGCGCACGCTGAAGATGGCTGAACGGGGAAAAGCGGTGTGGGACATCGGCACCTCTTGGCGGCCTCGCGGGACCGCGCTTAAAGAGACTGACAGAGAGTATAGCATTCTTCAGTCCGCATGGGGCCCCACCCCCATGCGCCGCCGTCGCTGACGCTCCGGATCCTGCTATTCCAGACGGTGCTGCTCTCATCGGCGGCGCGAGGCCTGACGAGATGCTGACCGAGAACGTGAGCGCCTGCGGCCATGCCGAGCCGAGGACATGGAAATCCGAGGCGAGGCATCGGCGTCAGTTCGCGGCGGGGGTGGGGCCCCGCCGCCACTGAAGCAATGCTGATCCCGAGCGCCCGCTCCCATCAGCTATACTTTCCTGATGCCGATCGACGTCGAAGCGCCGGTGATCGACAACCGCCGGCTGTCGGGCGAATACAACGTGCTCGCGCTGGCGGCCCCCGGGATCGCCGCCCAGGCGCGGCCCGGACAGTTCGTGATGGTGAAGGTCGGCCACGGGCACGACCCGCTCCTGCGCCGGCCGTTCTCCGTCTTCGAGATCCTCCGCGACGCGTCGGGCACCCCGACCGGCCTCACGATCCTCAACAAGCAGGTGGGCGTCTCGACGAGCCGGCTGTTCGACGCCGCGCCGGGCCAGCGCATCTCCTGCTTGGGGCCGCTCGGCAAACCGTTCACCGTCGATCCCCCGGGCGAGGCCTGGATGGTGGCCGGAGGGGTCGGGCTCGCACCGTTCGCGCTGCTGGCCGAGGTGCTGCACGCCCGCGGCACCGCCATGACGCTGTTCTACGGCGCGCGGAAGGCCGGCGAGCTCTTCTATCTGGACTTCTTCGCGCAACTCGGCGTCCGGCTGATCCTCACGACCGAGGACGGCAGCCGCGGCGAGCGCGGCCGCGTCACCGGCCCGCTCGAGCGCGAGTTCGCGGCGCGGCCGGCCTCGGCCCCCGTGCTGACCTATGCCTGCGGCCCCGAGGGGATGCTGGCCGCGGTCGCCCGGGTGGCCGCCAGGGCCGACCGGCCGTGCGAGGTGTCGGTCGAGCGCGTGATGGGCTGCGGCATGGGCGGCTGCTACAGCTGCGTCATCCCGGTCCGCGGCGACGACGGCCAGCCGCACAACGTCCGGTCGTGCATCGCCGGTCCGGTGTTCGCCGGCGACGCGATCGTCTGGGAGTAGCGGAAACGCGCAGGACCACCATGGATCTCTCCGTCCAGATCGGCTCGCTGCGGCTGACGAACCCGCTGATTGCGGCGAGCGGCTGTTTCGGCTACGGCGTCGAGTACGCCGACAGCGTCGACCTGTCGTCACTGGGCGGCGTCGCGGTCAAGGGGCTGTTCCTCAATCCGCGTGAAGGTCACCCGCCACCGCGCATCGTCGAGACGCCGGCCGGCATGCTGAACGCCATCGGTCTGCAGGGGATCGGCGTCCACCGGTTCATCCGCGAGAAGATGCCGGAGCTGCGCGCGCGCCGCGCGACGGTCGTGGTGAACATCTGCGGCAGCACGCTCGACGAGTACGTCGAGCTGGCGCGGATCCTCTCGGACGTCGAGGGGGTCGGCGCCCTCGAGCTGAACATCTCCTGCCCGAACATCAAGGAAGGCGGCATCACCTTCGGCTGCAGCCTCACCGGCACCTACGACGTCGTCAACGGCGTCCGCAAGGTGACGCGGCTGCCGATCATCCCGAAGCTGACGCCGAACGTCACCGACGTGGCCTCGTTCGCCCGGGCGTCCGAGGACGCCGGCGCCGATGCCGTCTCGCTGGTGAACACGTTCCTGGCGATGGCCATCGACGTGGAGACGCGCCGCCCGAAGCTGTCGAACATCGTGGGCGGCCTGAGCGGCCCGGCCATCCGTCCGATTGCCGTCCGGATGGTCTACGAGTGCCGGCAGATGGTGAAGATCCCGATCGTGGGGATGGGCGGCATCGCCGACGCCCGCGACGTCCTCGAGTTCATGCTCGCCGGCGCGACGGCCGTGCAGGTCGGCACGGCGAACTTCGTGGATCCCTTCATCTGGACGAAGCTGCTGGCTGGGCTCGAGGACTACATGGCGCGCCACCAGGTGGCGCGCATCACCGACCTCATCGGCGCCCTCGACACGGGCGCGCGCGAGAAGGAATGGACCAGCTCCTAGTCGCTCTCGACGTCGACACCGTGCCGCAGGCCCTCGCCCTGGCGGACCAGCTGCGGGGCGCCGCCGGCGGTCTGAAGATCGGCAGCCGCCTGTTCACGGCCGAAGGCCCCGGGTTCGTGCGCCAGCTGGTCGATCGCGGCGACCGGATCTTCCTCGACCTCAAGTTCCACGACATCCCGAACACGGTGGCCGGTGCCGTGCGGGCGGCCGTGCGGCTCGGCGTCTGGATGGTCAACGTGCACGCGTCGGGCGGCCGCGACATGATGCGCGCGGCTCGCGAGGCCGCCGCCGACGAGGCCGCGCGGCTCGGCGTGACGCCGCCGCTCGTCATCGCGGTCACGGTGCTCACCAGCCTGACGGACGCCGCCCTCGCCGAGGTCGGCGTGCCGCGGACGGCCGCCGGACAGGTGGAGGCGCTCGCGCGCCTCGCCCGCGAGGCCGGGCTCGACGGCGTCGTGGCCTCTCCGCTCGAGATCGCCCTCGTCCGGCGGCAGTGCGGCGACGGCTTCGCCCTCGTCACGCCGGGCATCCGCGGCCCCGCGGCCCCGGGCGCCGCGAAGGACGACCAGAGCCGCACGCTCTCGGCCGCCGACGCCATCCGCACCGGCGCGAACTACATCGTCGTCGGCCGGCCGATCATCGCGGCACCCGACCCGCGCGCCGCCGCCGACGCCCTCGTCCGCGAGTGCGGCGCGTGACGGCCGGCACGCGCCGCCCCGTCGCCGTCACGCTCTACTCGCGCCCCGGCTGCCATCTCTGCGAGGTGATGAAGGCCGCGCTCGCCGAGGCGGCCCGCCGCCTGCCGCTCTCCATCCAGGAAGTCGACATCTCCGCCGATCCGGCGCTGACCGCGCGCTACGGTCACGACATCCCCGTGCTGGTCGCGGGAACGCAGGAAGTCGCGCGCCACCGGGCGACGGCCGACGAGATCGTCGCGCGCCTGGCGCCGCACGCGGCGCCGTAGCCCCCGTACACGACGAACGGCGGAGGCCGCGAAGCCGTCCGCCGTTCGACCGTTCTTCGTTCGACGTTCTTCGTTGTCTGCGCCGGGCCCGGACCCTACTTCGCCGTGATGACGAAGTGCCCGCGGCGGTTCTGCGACCAGCACGCTTCGTCGTGCTCGGTGCAGAAGGGATCTTCCTTCCCCTTGCTGACCACCGTGATGCGGCTGGCGTCGACGCCGAGGCTCACCAGGTAGTCCTTCACGGCCGCGGCGCGGCGCTGGCCCAGCGCGAGGTTGTATTCCGCGGTCCCCCGTTCGTCACAGTGTCCCTCGACGGTGACCATCACGGTGGTCCACTTCTGGAGCCACTGGGCGTCCTTCGAAAGCGCCTGCCGCGCGTCGTCCTTGAGCTCCGACTTGTCGAAGTCGAAGAAGGCGTCGTCGAGCGGCTTCTCGGCGTTCAGCTCCGCCACGGTCTTCCGGGCGAAGATCTGATCTTCCGTCAGCGGCTTCGGTGCCGGCGGCGGAGGCGGC
>JAGWRA010000028.1 GCA_028876655.1 Acidobacteriota bacterium
CGGGGCGGCAGGCGCGGGCGCCGCGACAGCCTCGCCGGCCGCGCCGATCACCGCCACGACGCTGTTCACCGGGACGGTCTCGCCCTCCTTGACCTTGATTTCACTCAGCACGCCGGCGGCGGGCGACGGAATCTCCGCGTCGACCTTGTCGGTCGAGATCTCGAAGAGCGGCTCGTCGCGATCGACGTTCTCGCCCACCTTCTTGATCCAGCGGACGATGGTTCCCTCGGCGATTGACTCGCCCATCTGCGGCATGACGACAGGAGTTGGCATGGATCAGCTACCTCAGCGACACAGAAAGAAACAGAAGAAAGCCGGCGTCACAGGTGAATCGCCGCACCGTGGGTGGCGTGGGCCGCCTCGGCCACCGCCTCGGACATCGTCGGGTGGGCGTGGATCGTCCGGATCAGCTCCTCCACCGTGCATTCGAGCTGCAGCGCCAGCGTGGCCTCGGCCACCAGTTCGGTCGACCGCAGGCCGATCATGTGGACGCCCAGGATCTCGTCGTACTTCCTGTCGGCGACGATCTTCACGAAGCCCTCGGTCTCGCCCGCCATCTTCGCGCGGCCGAGCACGCCGAACGGGAAGGTGCCGACGCGCACGTCGAAGCCCTTCGCCTTCGCCTGGGCCTCGGTCAGCCCCACGCTGCCGATCTCGGGATCGCAGTAGGTGCAGGCCGGCACGTGCTCGTAGTTGATCGGCCGGACCTCGTGCCCGGCGATCCGCTCGGCGGTGATGATGCCCTCCATCGACGAGACGTGGGCGAGCTGCGGATGCGGGCCGCCCATGGTGATGACGTCGCCGATGGCCGAGATGCCGGGGACGTTCGTCCGGTAGAGCTCGTCGACCCGGATGTAGCCCTTCTCCATCGCGAGCCCGACGCCCTCCATCCCGCCGGTGACCGGGCCGCGGCCGGTCGCCACCAGCAGGTAGTCGGCCTTGAACTTCTCGGTCTTGCCGTCGGGCAGGGCGGCCTCGACGGCCACGCCGCTGGCCGAGGCCTGGGCCTTCGTCACCTTCGTGCCGGTGAAGACCTTGATCCCCTGCTTCTTGAACGACTTCTCGAGCTCGGCCGACACCGCCTCGTCCTCGTTCGGGACCAGCCGGGGCAGCAGCTCGATGACGGTGACGTCGCTGCCGAACCGGCGGTAGATCGAGGCGAATTCGACGCCGACGGCGCCGCTGCCGAGGATGACCAGCGACTTCGGCACCTCCTTCATGGCGATCGCCTCGTCGCTCGTGATGATCCGCTTGCGGTCGATCTCGACGCCCGGCACGCTGCGCGGCGTCGATCCGGTGGCGACGACGATCTCCCTGTTCGCCTTCAGGGTCTGGGCCTGCCCCTCGGTGACCTCCACGACGCCGTTGCCGGCGAGCCGGGCCGTCCCCTTGATCCAGTCGATCTTGTTCTTCTTGAAGAGGTACTCGATCCCCTTGGTGAGCCCGGTGACGATCTTGTCCTTGCGCGTCTGCACCTGGCCCATGTCGATGGCCGGCGTCCCGCTGCCGATCGTCACCCCCCATTCCTTCGCGTTCTGGACGATCTTCAGCGCGTGCGCGTGCTCGAGGAGGGCCTTCGTGGGAATGCAGCCCCAGATGAGGCAGGTGCCGCCCAGGGCCTTCTGCTTCTCGACGACGGCCGTCTTCAGCCCGAGCTGGGCCGCCCGGATGGCCGCGACGTAGCCGCCCGTGCCGGCCCCGATGATTACGACGTCATACTCGTTCGCCACGTACGTCTCTCCTTCACCGAACGCGAAACCGGGAGCCGGGGCGCGATGGGCCCCGTGGTGGTCGGTACCACCCCATATTCTATGAGGTTTCCGCCCACCGGCGCACGCCGCTTCGCGCCGTCCGCCCCGGGCGAACAGGCGGCCCCGGCCGCCCCGCCGGCGCCGGGCTGGCGCGGCTGTTGCTTGAATTCACGCGGACCGCTTCCTAGAATGGCGGAACCGGATTCCATCGCATGAGTGCCAAACCCAAGACCCTCCTCATCGTCGACGACGACGAGGGGATGCGCGACACGCTGACGGCCATCCTGAAGCGTGACTACCGCGTGCTGCGCGCCTCGAGCGGCGAGGCGGCCATCCCGATCCTCAACCGCGAAGACGTCGACCTGATGCTGCTCGACGTGCGGCTGCCAGGCATCAGCGGCTTCGAGCTGCTGCGGATCGTGAAGGAGAACTACGGCCTCATCGAGGTCATCATGATCTCGGCGATCAACGAGGTCGAGACCGCCGTGCAGGCGATGAAGCACGGCGCGTATCACTACATCGCAAAGGACTTCGACTACGACGGCCTGCGCTCCCTGGTCCGGAACGCGAGCGAGCGCCAGGATCTGAACCGCCAGGTGATGACGCTGAGCGCGCAGGTCGCCGACCAGACCGAGCGCGAGTTCGTGGTCGGCCCGAGCAAGGCCACCCGCGACATCCTCGACCTGGTGCAGAAGGTCGCGAAGCTGTCGGCCACGGTGCTGATCCTGGGCGAGAGCGGCACGGGCAAGGAGCTGCTGGCCCGGCTGGTCCACCGCGAAGCGGGCGATCCCGAGGCGCCGTTCATCGCCGTGAACCTGGCCGCGATCCCCCGGGAACTGGTGGAAAGCACCCTGTTCGGCCACGAACGGGGCGCCTTCACGGGGGCCGTCCGCCAGCAGCTCGGCAAGTTCGAGCTGGCCTCCGGCGGCACCCTGTTCCTCGACGAGATCGGCGACCTGCAGCTCGATCTGCAGGCCAAGCTGCTGCGGGCGATCCAGGAAGGCGAGATCGAACGCGTCGGCGGCACCAAGCCGATCAAGACCGAGTTCCGGCTGATCGCGGCGACCAACGTCGACCTCGAGAAGGCGGTGAAGGACGGCCGCTTCCGCGAGGATCTCTACTACCGGATCAACGTCATCCCCATCAAGCTGCCGCCGTTGCGCGAGCGGATCGACGACCTGCCGGCCCTCGCCCGTTTCTTCCTGCGGCGTTACACGGCCAAGTTCCGGAAGAACATCCAGGGGATCTCGGACTCCGCGCTGAAGCTGCTGGCGAAGTACTGGTGGCCCGGCAACATCCGCGAACTCGAGAACCTCATCGAGCGCCTCGTGGCCATGAGCGACAAGGAGTGGATCACCGACGAGGATCTGCCGTTCGAGTTCCACTTCGCGCAGATCGATGCGGGGGCGCCGTCGAGCGGCAGTCTGCTGCAGGAAGCGACGAACACCTTCGAACGCAATTTCATCCTCCGCGCGCTCGAGCGATCGCACTGGAACGTGACGGCGACGGCGCGCTACCTGGGGATCCCGCTGTCGACCCTGAAGTTCAAGATGGACCGGCTGGAGATCCGGGAGATCGCCAAACGGCTGAGAGGAGCGTAGCCTCTAAGATATTGATATCAATAGGCTTGGCGAACTCTCCCGCCACAGGGGCAACGCCTTATCTCACGCGGTCAAGCCATTGACCGGTCGCGTCCAAGTTCTGTTTCATCAATGCATTAGGGTAGTCCTGCGCGTGCGGATCCGCCCGCCATGGCCAGCCGCTTAGCCGATCCAGCCGGCGCCTCGCCTGTCCGCCAGCGGTCAGTCCTCTTCCGTCCGCCGGGAATCCGGTGCAATTCCGTGCATATCGCGAATTGGAATACCGGTTGCAGTCGTGTGCGGTGACGACGCACCACCCGGACCGGAAGCGCGCACGACCTGGGCGCCAGGACCGTGGTGTGAGCCCGACCGGAGAGAGACCACCGCATGCAGCCATCGATCTTCAACGTCCGCGTGCCGCTGCCCGAGCGCGACGAGGTGTTCCTGATGAACACCTTCTCGGATGCGCAGATTCTCGTCTCGCCCGACGTCGTCGAGCTGCTCGACAGCCTGCCGGCGCGCCGGGGGGCTGACGCGTTCACCGCGGAGGAGCAGAGCACGCTGGCGGAGCTGGCCGAGCACGGCTTCCTGGCGGAGGACCGCGAGACCGAGCGGCGGCGGCTGAACGAGTACTTCCACGAAGTGCGCGAGGGGACCGAGCAGCTGCGCGTCACGGTGATGACGACGCTGCAGTGCAACTTCGCGTGCGACTACTGCTTCCAGGGCGACCACGGCGATCACAACAAGCACGCCGAGAAGATGTCGCTGGAGACGGCGCGGCAGCTGGGCGACTGGATCGAAGGGCGGCTCGACACGCTCGGGTCCTCGCGGATGTCGATGACGTTCTTCGGCGGCGAGCCGCTGCTGAACATGCCGGTGGTGTACTACCTGGCCGAGCGGGTGTGGCGGGCGACGCAGGCGCGTGGCGTGGAGCTGTTCATCGGCATCATCACGAACGGGCTGCTGCTGACGCCGGAGATCGTGGATCGGCTGGTGCCCTACGGCCTCGGCAGCGTGAAGATCACCCTGGACGGCGACCGGGCGATGCACGACAAGATGCGCCCGCTGCGCGGCGGCCAGGGGACGTTCGACCGGATCGTCAACAACCTGAAGCGGATCGCCGGCAAGGTGCCGATTGCCATCGGCGGCAACTTCGACATGGAGTCGGCCGAGACCTATCCGGCGCTGCTCGACTTCCTGAAGGAGCAGTCGTTCGCCGACTCGATCGCCAAGATCACCTTCAAGCCGATCATCCGGACCAAGGCGGAGCCCGAGAAGCCGAAGGGGTTCCTGCCGTTGATGGCGGTCGACGCCAGCGGGAAGCCGATCGGCGGCAGCACGTGCATGACGTCGGCCGGCGGCGGCGGCTCGGCCTGCGACACGTGCAACTTCGTGGACGAGAAGATGTCGTTCCTGCGGGAGGAGACCAAGCAGCGCGGCTTCCCGACGATCGACGGCGTCCACATGGGTCCCTGCGAGATTCACAGACGGCACGCCTACACCGTCGGCCCCGAGGGCTCGCTCTACGCCTGCCCCGGGTTCACGGGCGAGCTCGGCCAGGCGGTCGGGCACATTCACGGCCTGCGCGAAGCGCGGCACGTGGCGACAGCGGACCGTTTCGATCATCTGGCTGCGTGGAAGAACTGCGGCGACTGTTCGTTCATCCCGGTGTGCGCCGGCGGGTGTTCCGTCTCCTCGCACGCCGAACTTGGCGACATGAACACGCCGGCATGTCACAAGTCGAGCTTCGAATCGGCGATGGTCTCACTGGCGCATGAAGCCGCCAGTGTTGCCTGATTGGAGCGTATACAATGAAGAAGATCACGGTTGTCAAGAAGGGCCAGAGCAAGTCAAAGCCGAGCAATTATTGCCCGTTCCTGATCGAGTACTTCGAGCCGACCAAGTAGCCTTCATTCGCCACGAGGCAGAGCACGCGATCACCAGCGTTATCGGCGTGGTTCGGTATGACACGACGGCCGGTCTGCGCCGTAACGCTGGTGTCTACTCTTCTCATCTTCGCGGGATGCCACTCGACGTCTTCTCGTTCGGCGTCGGCCGCCTCGGGCGGTGATGCCGTCACCTTGACCATTGGTCTGCAGGCGCCAACGGGAGGGAATCCAGCCTTCGGCCTGTCTCAGATCGTTCGATCCTTCACGCTGGAGGGTCTCGTCACCATCGGCATCAACG
>JAGWRA010000241.1 GCA_028876655.1 Acidobacteriota bacterium
AGCTTCAGGCCGCCGAACAGGCGCGAGGCCTCCGCAATGCCCGCCTTCACGCGATCGAGCTCGTCGAAGCGGGCGAGGGCCGCGAAGCGCTGCGGGTCGAGCGTGTCGAGGCTGACCGTCACCCGGTGGAGGCCGGCCGACCGCAGGGCTCCGGCCTGATCGGCCAGCAGCACGCCGTTGGTGGTGAGCGCCAGGTCGCGGAGGCCCGGTTTGGCCGCCAGCAGCCGGACGAGCGCCGGCAGGTCGCGGCGGAGCAGCGGCTCGCCGCCGGTCAGCCGGATCTTGTCCACTCCCAGCTCGATGAAGCGATCCGCGAGCGTGCCGATCTCCTCGAACGTCAGCAGGTCCTCGCGCGGCAGCCAGGTATAGTGCTCCTCCGGCATGCAGTACTGGCAGCGGAGGTTGCAGCGGTCGGTGACCGACAGGCGCAGGTTGCGCAGCGGACGGTCGACGGCGTCGCGGATCGGCATGAGCGTCTACAGTATGCGATGAGCGCGCGCGGAGACAACCCGACGAGCCCCGAGTCCCGAGTCCCGAGCTAGAACACCGAGATCCGCCGCCGGCTGCCCGGGAGGAACGGGTGGGTGGCCACCTGGCCGTCGAACTGCCGGCTCCAGCGGCCCGGAATCGCCCGATCGCAGGACGGGCATCGCCCCTCCGCTGTGAGCGCGTACCGCTTGATGAGATACCCGTAGCGCTCGATGAGCGTCGTGCCGCATCCGGGGCAGGTGGTGTCTTCGAGGGCGCCGACCAGACCCGGCAGGTTGCCCGCGTAGACGAAGTGCAACCCCTGGCGACGGCCGATCTCCGCGGCCCGGAGCAGCATCTCCGCCGAGGTGTCGCCAGGCCCGCGCATCTTGTAGTCCTCGTGGAACGCCGTGACGTGCCACGGGATGTCCGGAGAGACGCCGGCCAGGAACGCCGTCATCTGCTTCAGCTCCTCGTCCGAGTCGTTGAAGCCGGGAATGAGCAACGTGACGATCTCCACCCATACGCCCATCGCGTGCAGCTGCCGGATGGTGGCGAGGATCGGTTCGAGCCGTCCGCCGAGCTGCCGGTAGTGCCGGTCGTCGAAGCTCTTGAGATCGACCTTGTACAGATCGATCCACGGCCGCAGGTAGTCGAGCACCTGCGGCGTGCCGTTGCCGTTCGACACGAAGGCGGTCAGCAGGCCGGCCTTGCGCGCCTCCTTGAAGACCGCCACGGCCCATTCACTGGTGATGAGCGGCTCGTTGTAGGTGCTGACGACCAGTTTCGCGCCCAGCCGCGTCGCGTCGGCCGCGATCTCCCCGGGCTCCATCGTCAGCGGCGGGGCGATGGCCTTCGGGTCGCGGAGCGCCTGCGAGGTGACCCAGTTCTGGCAGTACGCGCAGTGCAGGTCGCACCCCAGCATCCCGAAGCTGTAGGCGAGCGCACCGGGATGGGCGTGAAAGAACGGCTTCTTCTCGACCGGATCGCACTGCACGCCGCCGACGTAGCCCCACGGCACGTAGAGCTTCCCGCCGCGGTTGAAGCGGACCTTGCACACGCCGGCCGCGCCGTCGGGAATCGGGCAGGCGTGGCCGCACGCGTAGCACCGGATCCGGTCCTTGTCGATCGGCTCGTACAGTTCGCCCTCGCGCGTGTGGCCCTCGAGGATGTCGGCCAGGGTCTGCATGGAACAACGTGCCTCGTGTCTTGCAATTGTCGGGGGACTGTTACTGATTGTACCGCAAGTCATCCGGACGGTTTCGACGCCGGCCGCCCATGGCGGCCCCCGGCGATATAGGCTAGAGGCGTGGAACCCCTCGACGATCAGCGCAGCATCTGGACGCTGCCGCGCCCGGTCTGGCTGCTGGGCTGGGTGAGTCTCTTCACCGACTCGGCGTCCGAAGCCATCTACGCCATCCTGCCGTTCTTCCTCACCCGCGTCCTGGGCGCGACCGTCGTCTCGGTGGGCATCATCGAGGGGGCCGCCGAGGCCGCCAACAGCCTGCTGAAGGTCGCCTCGGGCTACTTCTCGGACCGTTTCCGGCTGAAGCGGCCCGTGGTCCTGGCCGGATACGCCATCTCGTCGGTCATCCGTCCGCTGACGGGGCTGGCGACGATCTGGGAGGAAGTGCTCGCCATCCGGTTCGTCGATCGGATCGGCAAGGGGATCCGCGGCGCGCCGCGCGACGCCATGCTGGCCTCGTGGGCCCGGCCGGAGACGCGCGGCCGCGTCTACGGCTTCCATCGGGCCATGGACAACACGGGGGCGGTGGTCGGACCGCTGTTCGCGGCTGCCTTCCTGCTCGTCTTCCCGGAACGCTATCGCGAGCTGTTCGGGATGACGGTCATTCCCGGAGCGATGGCGGTCGCGCTGCTGCTGTGGCTGCCAGAGACACCGGCTGCCGGCAGGCCGGCCTCGCCGGCGGCGGCCGATCCGCCGCCCCCCATCCGGTTGGGCGACCTGCCGCGCCCGCTCGCCGTGTTCCTGGCGATCCTCGCGCTGTTCACGCTCGGCAACTCGACCGACGCCTTCCTGCTGTTGCGGCTGACCGACGTGGAGGGGAGTCCGATCACCGTGCTCCTGCTGTGGGCCGGCTTCAACGCGGTGAAGGCGGCCCTCGCGACGCCGGGCGGCGTGCTGTCCGATCGGCTCGGGCGGCGGCGGGTGATTGCGGCCGGCTGGCTGATGTACGCCGTGGTGTACGCCGGCTTCGCTTTCAGCCGGTCGGGCCTGGCCCTGACCGGCTGGTTCTTCGTCTACGGGCTCTACTACGCGCTGACGGAAGGAGCCGAACGGGCGCTCATGGCCGATCTCGCTCCGGCCTCGATGCGCGGCACCGTGTTCGGCCTCTACAACGCGGTGCTCGGCATCGGCTCGCTCGTCGCCAGCGTGGTCTTCGGCGTGATCTGGAAGCTGGCCGGCGCTCCCGTGGCCTTCGGCGTCGGCGCGATCCTGGCCGTCGTGTCGACACTGCTGCTGCTCGTCTTCGTCCTGCCCGGCGCCGGAGCGCGCGAGGAGCGGTGATGCTGGCCTTTCGCTATAATTGACGTGCGGGTCCAAACGGCAACGCCGTCGATCGCAGGATCCGGAGCGTCAGCGACGGCAAGCGCGGGGGGGCCGCATGTCGCGACTCCAAGCAGCAACGCCGTCGATCGCAAGATCCGGAGCGTCAGCGACGGCAAGCGCGGGGGGGCGCATGTCGCGACTCCAAGCAGCAACGCCGTCGATCGCAAGATCCGGAGCGTCAGCGACGGCAAGCGCGGGGGTGGGGCCCCGCGCCATTGAATAATGAAACGCATTCTGGTCACCAACGACGACGGCGTGCTGTCGGAGGGGCTGCGGGCGCTGGCCGACGCGCTGAGGCCGCTCGGGACCGTCACCGTGGTCGCGCCGATCGTCGAGGCGAGCGCCATCGGCCACGCCCTCACGCTGCGCCGTCCGTTGCGGCTCGAGCGTCACGGCGACGGCATCTACTCGGTCGATGGCACGCAGACCGATTGCGTGAACGTCGGCATCGCGCAGGTCCTCAAGGGCATGCCCGATCTGGTCGTCTCGGGCATCAACAAGGGGTGGAACCTCGGCGACGACGTGACGTACTCGGGGACCGTGGCCGGCGCGATGGAAGCGGCGTTGCTCGGCATTCCGGCGCTGGCCGTGTCGCTGCAGTATCCGCGCGGCGCCGAACTCGACTTCACGCAGTCGGCGCGCGTGGGGCACGAGGTGGCGGCGAGCATCCTCCGGCACGGGCTGCCGTCGCGCGTGTTCCTCAACGTGAA
>JAGWRA010000242.1 GCA_028876655.1 Acidobacteriota bacterium
CCGGCGGGCGCAGGCGGCAGTGAGGAGCAGCACGGCCGCCGTGGCGGCGGCCGCCAGCCGGGCGGCGCGCCGCGCGCCGCCGGCCCTGACAGGTGCACGTGACATGAGGAGAGGAATTATAGCGGCGACTTCACCTGGAAGATCCTGTCGAAGTACGCCGCCGTCGCCTCGTCGGCCTTCACCCACGAGGCCCACCGGAGGAAGCCGTGAATCTCATCCGGCAGCACCAGCTCGTCGAACGGCACGCCGGCCGCCTTCAGGCGCTGCGCCAGGTCCACGGTCTGGTGGAACTTCACGTTGCGGTCGTCATCCCCCTGGATGAGCAGGACCGGCGACTTCCAGGTCGCCATGGACGAGTCGGGTGACGACTGCCAGATGACGTCGAGGACGTGCTGGTACTGCGCCCGGGTGATCCCGTCGCCCACCGCCGCCTGGATCGGATCCGGGTCCACGCTGTCGGCCGCGGTCTGCCAGAGCCAGTTGTGGACGCCGTGCATGTCGACGCCGGCATGGAAGACGTCCGAGTTGCGCGCGAGGGCCAGCGCCGTGAGGTAGCCGCCGTAGGACCCGCCCCAGATCCCGATCCGCTGCGGGTCCACGTCCGGACGCGTCTGCAGGTACTTCCCGGCCGCGAGCACGTCCTGGTACTCCGACGCCCCGCGCATGCCGGCATGGTCCGGATGATGGAACGCGTGGCCGTAGCCGATGCCGAGCCGGTAGTTCACCGACAGGACGATGTAGCCGCGGCTGGCCAGGTACTGGTTCACCGCGTACGAGTTCGTGTAGTAGTCCATGTAGTGCCAGCCGAGCAGCATCTGCCGCGGCGGCCCGCCGTGGACGAAGATCACCGCCGGCCGCTTCTCCGCGCCGGCGGCCGTCTCGAACAGCTGGCAGTGGATGTCGAGGCCGTCGGGCGACTTCACGATGACGCTCGTCGGCGTGACGAGACGGGACGTCGGGAAGTCGGCCGGGATCCGGTCCTCCGCGAGCAGCCGGGGCGCGCCGCCGTCGATTGGCTCGACCGCGGGCAGCAGCGGCCGTTGCGCCGTCGCGCTGAGGAACGCCACCGTCCGGCCGTCGGCCGTGACGACCGGCATGAACTCCAGTCCCGTACCGCTCGTCAACGTCGCGGGGGCCCCGCCGGTCACGGCCACCTTGAACAGGTGCCGCCGGTCGATGTCGTCGCGATCGGTCCCGGTGTTCGCGTTGTAGACGATCTCCCGCCGGTCCGGCGTCATCGCCACGTACTCGACCATGAAGCCGCCTGTGGTCAGCCGCGTCGCCTCGCCGCCCGACACGGCCACCGAGTAGAGGTGCGGCCAGCCGTCCGCGTCCGACAGGAACACCAGCCGGTCGCCGGCGGCCCAGTGCAGGTTCGCGTTGCCCGCCGTCCGCGGAAACGATCCGTCGAGCGTGTCAGGGCTCTGCCACACGCGCCGCGCCGCGAGCGTGCCGACCTCCCCCACCCAGATCGACCAGGGCTGCGGATGCTGCTCGAGCGGATCCTCGGCCGCCCCGCCTTCGCCCGCCAGCCGCGCGAAGGCGATGTGGCGGCCGTCGGGCGACCACCGCGGACTGAGGTCGCGCGACGTGGAGGGGGCCAGGTACCGCAGCGGCCGGTCGTCGCCCGTGTAGAGCCCGATGAACGCGTGATCGCCACGGTCGGACACGAACGCGAGCGTGCGGCCGTCGGGCGACCACGCGGGCGACCGGCTGTTCCCTCGCGCGAAGAACAGCCGGTGCGGCTTCCCGCCCCCGTCGATCGAAGCGGCCCAGATCTCGTGGTTCCTGAGGAACACCAGGCGGTGCGAGTGCGGGGCGATGGCCGGCTCGTCCCCTTCCCCGATGAGGGTCGGGTGGCCGCCGGCGGTCGGCACGGCCCACACCTCCATCAGCGGCTGGACGGGATTGTGGTCGGGATCGGGCATCAGGTTGCCCGCGGCCGGCCAGTTCGAGTCGTGATCCCCACCCCGCACGTACACCAGGTACTGCCCATCGCCGGTGAAGGCCAGGTTGGTGAGCTCCTGTCCGTCGTCCTTCGTGTACGCGGTGAGGCGCCGCGGCCGGAAGTCGGGGCCGGCCGCCATCCAGATGTTGCGCACGCCCTTCTCGTCGAAGACCCAGGCGATGGCCGAGCCCGAGGGAGCGGCCACGAGATTCAGCGGATAGGGATAGCTGAGCACCTGGGGAAGGGTGAACGGCGCCGGCTGCGCCCCGACGGTGGCCGGCGCCTGGAGTCCCGCCAGCGCCAGTCCGAGGACGACGAGGGACGAACGGAGCGTACGCGACCTCACGTGGGCCTCCTTTGCGGCTTACCGTCCCGCCTTCGCCAGGGCTTCTTCCAGCTGCGTGACCAGTCGATCGAGCTGGTCGACGACCGCCCGCACGGGTTCGGGGCGGCTGAGATCGACACCGGCCCGCTGCAGCAGGGTCATCGGATAGTCGCTGCCGCCCGCCTTCAGGAGGGTCAGGTAGCGCTCGACGGCCCCGGCCCGGGTGGCGGCGTCCCCGCGCGTGATCTGGCGGACCAGCTGGGCGGTCGATGCGAAGCAGGTGGCGTACTGGTAGACGTAGTAGGGCGTGCTGAAGAAGTGGGGGATCCGCGCCCAGGTGACGCGGGCCAGATCGTCGTAGTCGAGGGCGTCGCCGTAGTAGGCCTGCAGCAGGTTCCAGTAGATCTCGCCGAGCACGTCGGCCGTGATCGGCTGGCCGGCCTCGACGAGGCGGTGCGCCTGCAGCTCGTAGTCGGCGAACAGCACCTGCGTATAGAAGGTCCCGACGATGCCGTCGATGGCGTGCTGCAGCAGGACGATCCGCTCGCGCTCGTCCGACGTGCGCGACAGCATGTGCTCGAGGAACAGCTCCTCGCTCAGCGTGGACGGGACCTCGGCGACGAAGATCGTGTAGCTCGCGTAGACGAACGGCTGGTGGGCGTGCGAGAGCAGCGTGTGCATCGAATGACCCATCTCGTGGGCCAGCGTGAACACGGCGTCCAGCGTGTCGTTGTAGTTCAGGAGCATGTACGGATGGACGCCGTACACGGGGGCCGAGTAGGCGCCGCTCCGCTTGCCGGGGTTCTCGTAGACGTCGATCCAGCGCCCTTCGAGCGCCTCCCGCATCCGCTCCTGGTAACGGGGCCCGAGCGGGGCCACCGAGTCGACCAGCAGCGTCTGGACGTCGGGATAGGGATAGCGGCGGTCGACGTCCAGCAGGGGGACCAGGTTGTCGTACACGTGGTAGGACGGCAGGCCGAGGACGCGGCGGCGCAGCCGGTGGTAGCGGCGCAGCGGTTCGGTGCCGGCCTTCGTCGTCTCGATCAGGTTCTCGACGACCGAGGGCGGGATATTGTCGCCGTGCAGCGCCGCATCCAGCGTCGTCCGGTAGCCGCGCGCCTGCGCGTGGAACCAGTCGCGCTGCAGGACGGCGTTGTACAGCGCGGCGTAGGTGTTCAGGCTCGTGGCGTAGAGCTCGTGCAGCCCGCGGAACGCCGCGGCGCGATCGGCCTGGTTGCGGTTGGTCGCCAGGATGGCCCGGTACTGGCCGTAGGTCAGCACGACCTCGGAGCCGTCGGCGAGCGTGAGCGTCGGGAACTTCGCGTCGGCGGTCGACAGCGCCGAGTACGAGTCGTGCGGCGACCCGCTGAGGCGCGCCGACAGCGACAGCAGGCGCTCTCCCTGCTGGTCGAGCACGTGCTCCTGCTGGCGGTACAGATCCTCGAGGGCGAACCGGTAGACCGCGAGATCGCCATCCGCCGCCATCCACCCCCTGACTGTCTCCAGCGGAATCTGCAGCAGTTCCGGCTTGAACCAGGCCGATTCCTGCTGCTGGCGGGCGAAGAGGATCTCGACCTGCTGGCGCCGGGCGTTCACCGTGTTATCGCGCTGGTCCTGGTCGTAGCACAGGGCGGCGAAGTACCACAGGCGGAAGGCCAGCTGCCCCAGCTCGTCGTCCAGGCGCAGCGCCTCCAGCAGGCGCGCGCCGCCCTGCCCCAGCGTCCCCTGCAGGGCGGCGTACTGCGCGATGCCCTGCTCGAAGCGCTGGTAGGCCTGCTCCCAGGCGGCCCAGTCCGGAAAGATGTGCGTGAGATCCCAGCGGTACTCGGGGGCGATGTCGTCACGGCTGCGGGGGCGCTTGTCGGCCGTCGCCCCCTTCGGGTCGGTCAGGATTGGCGGTTGCACCCGGAGATCATAACGCAACTACCCCGTCCGCTCCGGCCCCTGCCTGGCGGAAGTCCGTGCAACGGAGGGTGTCGCGACGGTCGCCCGCGACCCGCCAGGCCAGCTGAACCGCGGTGGCCGGCGCCGGCGGTCGCGGCGAGCCCGGGCGCTGCACACACCTGCGCGCCGGTGCGCGCCGCAGACAGCAACGCCCCGGCGCGGGAAGCAATCCCGCGCCGGGGCGTCCATCGGATCCCTGCGGCCCTGACGGGCCGTGGTGCTATCTGCCCGACACGGGCGGCAGCTTCCGCCCGGCCAGCAGCTTGTTGAAGGCCGTCAGGTCGGTCTGGACGATCGAGTCGAGCGTCCCCATGTACTTGTCGAGCTCGGCCTTCTCGTCGTTGAAGATCGTGTAGGACTGCGCCGTCGGCTGGACGTCGGCCCCCTGCACGATCCCCTGGAGCGCGGCGAGGCGGTTGTTGATCTTGATGGCGAAGTTCAGCGGATCCTGCCCGCTGCGGTTCTTCACCTGGTACAGATCCTCTTCCACCCCGCTGAGCTTCTTCGTCAGCTCGTCACCGGCCGCGGTCACCCGGGTGTTCTTCGCCGCCTTGACGCGGTCGGCGATCTCGCCCTTCATCTTCCGGATCTGGATGACGCCCTCGTTGGCGCGGCTCACCTGCGCCTGGATCTGGCTGGCCAGGGTGAACTCCTGCTCCAGGTCCGCCTGCGTCACGCCGTGGATCCGCGGATCCAGCTTCACGACCAGCGGCTGGGTCTGCGTCTCGCCGTTGGCCGTCACGCGCACCTGGTAGTCACCCGGCACGACGTAGGGGCCTTCCTGGGGATTGGCGCCCCAGAGGATCATCCCCTCGAAGGTCGTCGGCCCGGCCAGCTGCAGGTTCCACTCGTACCGGTTCAGCCCCGCGGTGGTCGGCGGCGGCATCGGCGGGCGGCGGAACCCGGTCTGGGCCTCGGCCTTCTTCGTGGCCTCGGGCGAGCCCTCGATCGTCCGCAGCACCTTGCCCTGCGCGTCGAGGATCTGCACGGTCACCTTGTCGGCCGGGTGGTCGAGGTAGTAATCGATCGTCGCCGGCACGACCCGCCGGTAGGCGACCGCCGGCTTGAAGAGGTGCAGCGCCGAGGTCATCACCGACGGCGTGAGCTGCCGCAGCGGCCAGATGTCGTCCATCACGTAGAACGAGCGGCCGTGCGTCGCGATGACGAGATCGTTCTTCTCGACCACGATGTCCGGCACCTGGGTGTCCGGCAGGTTCTTCGACAGCGACTGCCAGTGGCCGCCGTCGTCGAACGACACGTAGACGCCATGCTCGGCGCCGGCGTAGAGCAGCCCTTCCTTCTCCGGGTCCTCGCGGACGACGTGGACGTAGTCGTCGGCCTTGATCCCGTCGACGATCTTCGTCCAGGTCTTGCCGTAGTCGTCCGTCCGGTAGATGTAGGGCGCGTAGTCGTCGTTCTGGTAGCTCTTGGCGGCGACGTACGCCGTGCCCGCCTTGAACGGCGACGCCTCGATCATGCTGACGCGGGTGAAGGCCGGCATGTCGGGGGGCGTGATGTTCTCCCAGTGCTGGCCCGCGTCACGCGTGATGTAGACCAGCCCGTCGTCCGACCCCGTCCAGATCGTCCCCTCTTCCTTCTTCGAGGGGGCCACCGTGAAGATCGTCGCGTAGATCTCCGGGCCGTTCATGTCGTGGGTGATCGGCCCGCCCGAGTCGCCGAGCGTCTTCGGATCGTGGCGCGTCAGGTCGGGGCTGATCTTCTCCCAGCTCTGCCCGCCGTTGGTCGTCTTCCAGAGGTGCTGCGACGAGACGTAGAGCACCTTCGGGTTCAGCGGGTCGAACACGATCGGGAACGTCCACTGCCACCGCTCCGGCAGGGAGGCCGACGACTCGCCCGAGAAGAACCGCGGGTACGGCTGCACGTCGCGGTCCTGGCCGTTCGCCCGGTTGTACCGGCTGAGCCGCGCCCCCTGGTTGCCAGCGTAGATGATCTCCGGGTTGGTCGGGTCGGGCGTCACGTAGCCGCTCTCGCCGCCGCCGACCTCGACGTAGTAGTCGCCCAGCTCGCTGCCGGCCGTCCGGACGTTCTCGGTGTCGGAGCTCGGCAGGCAGACCGTGCTGTTGTCCTGCTGCGCGCCGCACACCCAGTACGGGAATTCGCTGGTCGTGGAGACGTGGTAGAGCTGCGCCGTCGGGAAGTGCTGGCTGCTCCACGTCTGGCCGCCGTCGGTCGTCACCGTGCCGCCGCCATCGTCGGCGTTGATCATCCGCTCGGGGTTCTGCGGATCGATCCACAGATCGTGGTTGTCGCCGTGCGGCTCGCGGATCGGGTTGAACGTCTTGCCGCCGTCGGTCGACCGGTAGAACGACGTGTTCAGGCAGTAGACCTCGTCGCGGTTCTTCGGGTCGGCGAAGATGTTCGAGTAGTAGAACGACCGCTGGCGGAGCTTCCGCTCGTCGTTGACCTTCGTCCAGGTCGCACCGGCGTCATCGGACCGGAAGACGCCGCCGTTGTCGTTCTCGACGATCGCCCACAGCCGGTTCGAGTCGGCCCCGGACACCGTGATGCCGATCCGGCCGTCCACGCCCGCCGGCAGCCCGGGGTTCCGCGTGATCTCCGTCCAGTGGTCGCCGCCGTCGGTCGACTTGAACAGGCCGCTGCCGGGCCCCCCGCTCGACATCCCCCACGAGTTCCGCCAGGCCTCCCACAGCGCCGCGTACAGCACCTTCGAGTTGTTCGGATCGAGGGCAATGTCGATCGCGGCCGTCTTGTCGTCCCGGTACAGGATCTTCTGCCAGGTCTGGCCGCCGTCGGTCGAGCGATACACGCCCCGCTCCGGGTTCGGCTTCCAGGGATGCCCGAAGGCCGCCACGTACACCAGGTTCGGATCGTGCGGGTCGACGCGGATCTTCGAGATCACCTCGGTGTCGGCGAGCCCCATGTGCTTCCAGGTCTTGCCGGCATCGGTCGACTTGTAGATGCCGTCGCCCGTCATGATGTTGCCGCGCAGCGCCGACTCGCCCATCCCGATGTAGACGATGTCGGGATTCGACGGCGCGACAGCCACCGCGCCCACCGAGGAACTGGCGATCTGATGGTCGGTCACCGGCTTCCACGTGATGCCGCCGTTCACCGTCTTCCAGAGACCGCCGCCCACCGCGCCGAAGTAGTACTCGTTCGGCCGGGCCGAGCTGCCGGCCACGGCAATCGACCGGCCGCCACGGTTCGGGCCGATGTTGCGCCACGTGAGCGCGGTCAGCTTGCTCAGATCGTAGGTGGACCCGGGCGTCGCCTGGGCCGCGTGGACGTTGACGAAGGCGCCCCGCGGCGCGGCGACCAGGCCGAGCGCAAGCGCCAGCCCCGCCACCACCACGGACGACTTCAGCGTGTCGAATTTCTGCATGGCCTATCCTCTCATCCTCACTCGGCACCGCGCCGAATCGCCTCCACACTATAGTCGATAGCCGTGGGCGGCGGCAGATCGTCTTTTGCACGACGCACATACCCGACATCGATGTCAGGCGGTGACATTTGTGTGCATTGTTCAGTTCGCGACCCGGCCGGTCGTCAGGAACGCCGTGACCATCCGGTTGAACTCGGCCGCCTGCTCGAGCTGCGGCATATGGCCGCAGTTGTCGACCACGACCTTCTGCGCGCCGTAGATGTCCTTGGCCAGCCGATCGGCCGTCGCCGGGTTCGCCAACCCGTCGTACTTGCCCCACATGATGAGCGTCGGCGCCTTGATCGTCGACATCTCCGCGTCGGTCAGGCCGCCGCGACCGGTCGCCCCCGACTCCTGCACCTTGCGGATGGTGTAGGCCGACCGCAGGCGGAGCATCAGGTTCGCGCGCACCATCGCATCGGTCACGAGGCTCTTGTTGTAGAACATGATCCGGAAGAACTCGCGCGTCTCGGCCAGCGTCGTGCTGTTCTGGATGGCGTGCAGGTGCGGATCGACCTGCACCGCGCCCGACGGCTTGTAGCCGGCGCCGTCGGCCAGCACGATCTTCTCGACGTGCTCCGGATAGTGGACGGCCGTGTACGCCGCAATCGCCGCCCCCATGGAGTTGCCGACGAGCGAGGCCTTCGGCAGGCCGATCGTCTTCATGAACTCCACCAGGAACTCCGACAGCATCCCGTCGTTGTAATCGGCCAGCGGCTTGTCCGACTCGCCGAAGCCGATCTCGTCGAGCGCGATCACGTGGAAGTGCGCCGCCAGCGGCATGATGTTCGGCGCCCACCGGGACCCGTCGCCGCCGAGACCGTGCAGCAGGATCACCGTCGGCCCCTGCCCCGCTTCCAGATAGTGCATCTTGAACCCGAAGACGGTGGCGAACCGCGAGGCGGGCTGGGGCGCGGGCTGCGCGGACAGGCCGCCCGTGAACAGGATCACGGCGGCTGCGAACGGCACGAGTCTGAGCAGGATGGCGCGAGATCGCATGGGGGACTCCTTTCGGGCTACGGGCTACGGGCTACGGGCTACGGGGCTACGGGCTCAGTCGGGAGACATGGGTAACACTGTTGTCGGGACACATGGGTAACACTTCGCCACTGCACGCAGGAGGAACGCGATGCCGTGGCAGGGAGTGTCGCCCGTGGATCTACGCATGCAATTCGTGACCGAGTGTCTGACGGAACTCTATACGGTCACCGAGTTAGCCGCCGATTACGGCATCAGCCGCAAGACGGCCTATTACTGGCTCCGGCACTACGAGCGCGACGGCCCGGGCCGGCTGGCCGGCGCCTCGCGGCGCCCGCACCGGATGCCCCGGGCGACCCCGCTGGACCTGGTGGCCCGGCTCGTCGCGGCCCGCCAGCAGCATCCCACCTGGGGCGCCGGGAAGCTGCGCGATTGGCTCGTTCGGCGCGAGCCGACCGTGCCTTGGCCCTGCCGGGATACCATCCACACCGTGCTGACCCGGGCCGGCCTGGTGCGCCGGCGGCGCCGGCCGCACCGGGCGATCGCCCCGCCGCGGCATCTCACCGTGCCGACCGCCGCCAACCAGGTCTGGACGGTCGACTTCAAAGGCGAGTTTGCCACCGGCGATGGCGTCCTCTGCTATCCGCTCACCCTGCGCGACGGCTACAGCCGCTACATCCTGCGCTGCGCCGCGCTCCCCTCGGTACGCACCGAGCTGACGCAGCCGCAACTGGTTCGCGCGTTTGCCGAATACGGCCTCCCCGACCGCATCCGCAGCGACAATGGGCCGCCCTTTGGCGCGCCCGCCCTGGCGGGCCTGTCCCGGCTCGCCGTCTGGTGGCTCCGGCTGGGCATCCTGCCCGAACGCATTCGCCCGGGCTGCCCCGGCGAAAACGGCTCGCACGAGCAATTTCATGCCGTGCTCAAGCGGGAGACCGCCCAACCGGCGGCCGCCACGCGCGCGGCGCAGCAACAGCGCTTCCGCCGCTTCGTCGCCGAATACAATCACGAGCGGCCGCATGAGGCCGTCGATCACGCGCCGCCCGCCACGCGGTACACGCCGTCGCCCCGGCCCTATCCGGCGCGCTTGCCCGCGCCCGAGTATCCGCTCGCCTGGCCTGTGCGACGGGTGATGGCCGCCGGCCAGATCAAATGGCGTGGCCGCCGCCTGTTTCTCACAGCCGTCCTCGCCGGCGAGGACGTCGCCTTGGAGCCCGTCGACGATGGACGCTGGCTGGTGCGCTTCACCGCGCTTCCCCTCGCCCTCTGGGATGAACGGACCGGCCAGCTGCGCTCGCCGGTGCCGCCCCCGAGTCCGTCAGGCGCTTGAGTGGAGACGTGCGATCGTCGATCAACTGTTACCCATGTCCTCCGACAAAGGTGTTACCCATCTCTCCGACAGCCCACAGGGCGACAGCTGCGGGCTGCGCAGCTAGCCGCCGCCGGAGGTGACGAGCAGCGTGATCTTCGGGAACAGGCAGTAGAACTGCTCGATGACGCCGGCGCACCGCGGGCAGACCGGGTACTTCGAATAGATCCGGATCGTGCCCGAGGCATCGGCCGGCAGCTTCTTCGCGAGGTACTCCATGATCATCCGCTCGGAGTCGAATTCGCGCGGGTACGGCTGGCGGCCGGTCGGCAGCGCGTTCCACTGCGACTCGTCGCGGATGAACTCCTGCGCCCACTCGCCGGCCTTGAACGCGGAGGTCCCCTCCGGGACCGGCACGACGTCGGGCATGTCCGGGAAGACGCCTCGTCCGCTGGGCCTCCAGAGCTCGCCCTTCGGGAACCCGGTCACGTCGACGTCGGCGAAGGCGACATTGCGCGCCTTGCCGATCTCGGGGTGCGCGGCCAGGAAGTCCGCGACCCTGGCCGACCCCGCCGCCGGCTCGATCTTCGGCGGCAGCGTCCCGATGAACTGATCGATCCGCTGCGTGATCTGCGTCGACTCGGTGGCCCACGCCGCCTCGAAGCGGGTCACGGCCAGCCGGCCCAGCTGCTGGGCCGCCAGGAAGGCGATCGGCAGGTACTTCATGAGATTGACCTGCTCGTTCACCTGCCGCGTGAGGACCGCGACGCCGCACAGATTGGGGTCGAGTGTGTAGGCGATGACGCCGCGGCCCGTCACGTTGCCGTCAAAATCCACGTGAAAATAGAAGGTCGTCTCATGCTTGACGTTGAGCGACATGATGACGCCCGACGCCGCGTCCCCGGTCATGGCGCCCGCGGCCGCGGGCGAGAACTGCGCGACGAAGCCCCGGCGGGTCTGCTCGAACCGCGTCTCGCTGCCGGAGCCCCATCCGATCCAGTCGCCGCCATACGGGGACGGCGACAGATCGGTAATGACGCCGCCGCTCATCTTGACGACGTCGGCGGGCGCGCTTCCCACCTTCTCGGCGTGCCACGAGTAGTCGTACGCGTGCCACGGCTTCACGCCATTGCGATGCTCGCCCTGCTCGGAGAAGTCGGCGACGGCGGAAATGGTGTCCAGCTGCTGCCGCACGAAGCTGGGATGCACGTCCGCGGGCCCGTCGAGAAACGGCGACCATGCCGGAAACGGGCTCTTCGTCGTCTGGTAGTTCACGGTGTACTGGACGTAGAGGTTCCTGTCGCCGTCGACGTTGCCGTCCATCCGAAGGTACAGCTTCGCCTGCGTCCCCTGGCCCTCGAGGTGCCCGGCGATCCGGAACGTGCGGACCTCAGGGCCGTTCACCAGCCCCTTGTAGTCGTACTGCACCTGCGTGACGCCTGGAATGGCCAGCATCAGGCTGGCCGGATTCAGCAGGATGGCGCTCTCGGCCGCGTTGTGCACGATCGAGGCGACCAGCTCGTCGCTGTTGGAGGGGCCGATGGCGGTCCCACCGGCGACGGTCGACACGACGCCCTGCGCGCAGGCGGCATCGCTGCTTCGCGCCTGCTGCGACAGCGCCTGGATCTTCTGCTGCGTGACCGTGCCGATCTCCTGGAGCACGGCATCGGGATCGGTCTCGCCCGACGACTTCTGCAGGTCGGCGCAGGAGACGTCGGCAACCACGTGATAATCGGGGCTCGCCGCACACGCCTTCCGCGCGACGCTCTCGACGAGCGTGTGGAGGTCGGCGGCGCTGGCGCGAGCCGTTGGCTGCGCCAGCCCGAAGGCGGCGAGCAGGGCGCCAAGGATGAGGGATTTCGACGAGACGGAGATGGTCGCGCGCATCACACCCTCCACGCAACGCCGTCAGGGAACGATCTGATGCACAGTATGCGCGCGCGCTGCGAGGCAGGTTTCACAGAACGTCGGCGTCACGCCCGAAGCCCGAAGCCTGGGGCCTGTAGCCCGCAGCCTGCGTCCACTCCCCTACCCCACGTTCTCCGCGCTGTACCTTGCGAACAGCCCCGTCCGGACGGCGTGGCGGTAGACGCGGACGAAGAACCAGCAGGCGAGCAGCAGGTAGGCGACCGCCAGTCCTCCACCCCACGCCAGCTCCATCATCGACACCGACCGGCCAGCGACGATCCGGCGCATGTCCTCGAAGACGGCGGACGGCGGGAGCAGGCGCGCGACGACCTGCATCCAGGGGGGCAGCGTCGCGACGGGATAGAAGACGCCGGCAAACGGCGCCACGACGGCGGGGATCGGCCAGACGAACCACTCGGACGCCGGCCCCAGGCGGAGAACAATGGCGCAGGCCGCGATGCCGAGGGCGATGCCGAAGACGAAGAGGAGGCCGATGCAAGGGACGAGCAGCAGGCCGTAACCGAGGAACGACAGCCCGAAGCAGGTCGTCGCCAGCAGCAGCATCACGGCAAGGCCGATGGCGCTGGTGGCGATGCTGGAGGCGACCAGGCCGGAGAGGTACTCGCTCATCGAGAGCGGCGTCGCGAACAGGTTCAGGAAGTTGCGCGACCAGACATCCTCGAGGAACGCCGTCGTCACCCCCTGCATGACGCGCGCGAAGAAATCCCACAGCAGCACGGCGCCGAGCAGCGTCGCCACGAAGTTCAGCCCGGCGTGTGAGACGTCGTTCAGGTACCGCGTGATGAAGCCCCACAGCACCATGTCGACGGCCACCCAGGCGAAGAGCGGCACGAGACGCGCGACGCTGCCTCGCATCAGGTACGCCTGACGCAGGACGATCGCGCCGCTCCGCTGCACGAACCGGCCCTTCGTCATGACACCACCGCCAGCGGCTCGCGCGCCACCGCGACGAAGAGGTCCTCGAGCGTCTTCTGGCCGTGCTCGGCCGGCAGCCGGCGGGGATCGCCTTCGAGCAGGATCTTCCCGCGCGCCAGGAACAGCACGCGGTCGCACACCTCCTCCACTTCGTACATGTTGTGGGACGTCCAGAGGATGCCGACGTCGCGCTCGGCCGCGTGCCGCCGGATCCGCTCGCGGACGTCGCGCGCGGCGGAAGGATCGAGCGACGCCGTCGGCTCGTCGAGCAGCAGCAGTGTCGGCGCGTTCAGCAGGGCCTTGGCCAGGCCGACCCGCGTCTGCTCGCCCGACGACAGGACGCCGCACCGGGTGTCGCGGAACCGCCGGAGGTCGAACCGATCGATCAACTGGTCGATGCGCGCTGACAGATCGTCCACGCCGTACAGCATCCCGAAGATGCGGAGGTTCTGCGCGACGGTGAGGTTGCCGGGGAGCGGGGCGTAGACGGCCGCGAAGTTGGTGTGGGCCAGCGCCTGCGTCCGGTGGGTGCCGACGTCGATCCCCTCGATGGCAATCGAGCCGGAGGTCGGCTCCAGCACGCCGAGGATGGTGTTGATGGCGGTCGTCTTGCCGGCGCCGTTCGGGCCGAGCAGCCCGACGATTTCATTCCGCCGCACCTCGAACGACACGCCGTCCACGGCGACCACCTCGCCGTACACCTTGCGCAGGTTCGTCACGGACAGGACCGGCGGCTGAGCCGGCAAGGCGGGCATATGGGGTCATCTTCTCACAGGCCTGTGCACCGGGCTGAAGCTCGGCGCCCGCGATCGCCCCAATCCCCTTCGGGACGCAAGTCGCGCGGCATTCTGCCGATTACGGATCCTGATGCAGACCGGACGAGCAAGGGATGGTCTACACTGTGCGGCACGCGCATCACGAGCCTGGAAGGAGGCCCTATGAAGCGGAGTGTCCTGCTCGCCCTCGTCTGCTCTGCCGCCTTCGGCGCCGCCCCGCTCCTGGCGGCCGGCGTGCCGCCACCGCCGGAACTGCAGCAACTGAACGTCGCGCTCGGGCACTGGGTGTTCCACGGCACCTCGGCGGCCACACCGACCAGGCCAGCTCAGCCGTTCACCTGGGACTCGCACTGCGAGTGGTCGCCCAACCACTTCTACCTCGAGTGTCAGTTCAGCAATACCTACGTCCGCGGCAAGGTCGAGTCGCTCGTGGTCAACACCTACAACACGACCGATAAGACCTTCTGGCATTACGAGTTCTTCGCGGTCGGGCAGTCGGGCAAGGAGCCGTTCGTGTCGCGAATGGACGTCAAGGACAACGTCTGGACCGAGTACGGGCGCGAGGCGATCCCCGGCAAGCAGACCGGCGAGCGCATCATCTATACCTGGCGGCCACCCAGCCACGTGGACATGAAGATCGAAATCTCGAAGGACGGCACGCACTGGACGACGGTGAACCACGCCGAGGGCGTGAAGCAGCCGTAGTCATGCGCCCGATTCCGCACCTCGTCCTCGGGCTGGCCGTGCTCGCCGCGCCCGCCCGGGCCTGGCAGGCTGGAGGTGTGCCCGCGCCGGGTGCGATGACGAACGCGGACGTGATCGCGCTCGTCAAGGCCCACACGCCGGACCAGACCGTCATCGCAAAGATCGACGCGGCGAAGCCGGTCGCCTTCGATCTGAAGCCGGATGCGCTCAAGACGCTCGTGGAAGATGGCGTCGCCACCTCGGTCATCTCGGCGATGATGATTGCCGCCGGGCCGCCGGATCCGGAGGCCGGACACCAGCAGAGCGCCGCGCGCACGGACATGTCCGCGGCCTTCTCGGCGATGCTCGCGGGCGCGCGCAGTGCGGCCAAAAACGCCGCGACGGGTGCCGCCTCGTCGGCCGGCGCTCCGGTTGCATCGGCCGCGCCGGCGCCAGCCGCAGCATCCGCGGCAGCGGCGGCGGCCATTCCCACACCGGTCCCCGACATCGTCCCGGGTCAGCTCCGGGCGATCCTCGCGGCGCCCGGCCCGCCGCTCGAACTGCGGGACACGGCCGCCCATGTCGCCGGTGTCCCCGGCGCGAACGACAGGAGCCTCGCCTCCGTCGCCGCTGATCGCGCGGTGAACGCGGTGCTGACGAGCCGCGCTGCGCAGGACGCCATCGCAGGCGCGGAGGACCAGGCCGCCGGATCCCTCGGCGGCCTGCTCGGCGATTCGGCCGTCTCTTCGGCCGTCAGCGGACTCACCCGCTTCTTTTCGCGCGCCTCGACCACCTGGGTCTGGGCGATTCCCGGGCGACAGGCCGCCGTGCGCGTCGCAGCCGGACGGCCGGTCATCCGCGTCGGCTTCGCCGCCCTGCCCGGCATCGACACGAACGCCTTCGTCCCGGTGCTCGTCCGGCTCTCAACCACGTCCGACGGCTGGCGCGTCGTCGGCGCGGCCAAAGGCCCCACGAGCCTGTCGAGCGACAGCCGCTGGCAGCCGTACGAGAAGTTCGTGCAGACGATGGTGCCGGCCGGGATGCGGCGCGTGTCGGCCGGTCTGATGGAACTGACGCCGTCGGTCGATCTCCAGCCGGGCGAGTACGCCGTGGTGCTGCGGCCGATCGACACGGGGATGCGCTTCGACGGCTCGACGCTCGCGGATGGATCCGGAAACGCCAGGCTCTTCGATGCCGTGTTCGACTTCTCGGTGACCGCTCCCTGACTGTGGAGACTCTCATGACACCGTTGATGCGTCGCTTCGCGTTCGCGCTCCTCGTCGCCGCCGCGGTCGCAGCCGCCACCAGGACGGGTTCGGCGGACAGCCACAAGCGCTACGCGCTCGTCTTCTACAACGAGGCGCCGGCCTTCGAGGCCGAGGCCAAGGCCTTCACGGCCGGCATGGCGAAGCGCGGCTACCTCGCGCAGGTGGTGGACGCCCAGGCCGCGGCACGCCAGCACGAGAACGTCCACGACCTGATCGCCGCGTACCTGCAGGGAACGACGACCACCGTGCCCGGGGCGACCTGGGCCTCGTCGCCCGCGCGGACGCCGATTCAGTCGGGCGACGAGCTCGTCCTGTCGTTCCAGTGCGACGGCGCGCTGAACGTGGGCGTCTATCTCGATCCCGATACCCGCGTGAACCGGCAGGGGTTCCAGGTGGATCAGGGTGGCCAGCGGCTGGCGAACCACGACGCCTGCTGGATCACGTCGGGCCAGATTTCCGCGCTGGCGACGCTCGCCGAGCGGCGCGGGATCAACCTGGTCGTGATCGACGGCAGCTGCTCGGGCGGTGCGACGACGTTCCTGCTGGAGCGGCGCGGCGTCTGCGCCCTGTCGGAAGCGCCGCCCGGATTCCCTGCGGTGCAGGGCGACCCGGCGCTGTCGCAGTACCTCGATCACAAGCGCTATCCGTTCATCCGGACGTTCTCCGACCTCGCGGCGGCCGGCGGCCTGACGATCCTCGCGCAGATGCCGCAGCGCGAGCAGCAGGACGGCTTCTACTCCGCGGGCGGCGTCGCCGCCTCGGCGATGACGCTGCGGGCGGCCATCTACGGCGTGGACCAGTCGCTGGGGGCGTGGGATCTCGGGACGACCGACGTCTATCCGTACTTCGCCAAGTACCTGAAGGCGCATCCCACCCGGGTCACGATGGGCTACCTGGGCGGCGACAAGATCCCGCCGAAGCCGACCGAGCCGCTGGATCTCCTCCTGCGGCGGTCGAAGAACTACCAGATCATCATCCGGGAAGAGCTGCAGCGCACCAATGCGGTGTGGCGGGCGGAAGACGCGATGCTGCAGAACGATCCGCAGTCGCCGGAGGCGCAGAAGAAGGCGCAGCTCTACGCCCAGTTCAGCCGCGGCGAGTTCGTGACCAACCCGATCGAGTTCACCGCGACCGGCGGCCGCGGCCCGCTGCTGGTGCGCAGCGGCCAGCAGGCCGTGCCGCTCCTCCCGAAGAACGGCGTGCCTCCCACCATTCCCGCGGCCCACGTGGCCGTGCGGCGGATGATCGGGGTCCTGGTGTCCGACAGTGCGCCGCTGGCGGCGGCGCTGCAGGAGCTGGAGCGCGAGGTGCACAGCGGGCGCGGGTCGGCCGACAATCCCACGCCCGAGGAGCTGGTGACGCTGCGGCGGATCGCGATGATCGAGGCGCGCAACCGCAACGTGCTGCCGCGGCTGAGCAAGGTGCTCGGCCTGCTGGATCTCGTCGAGGCACGGGCCGTCGCCTCGCCCTGCGACAAGCCGATCTAGCGGCCGGTGGGGCGATCGTGCGCGTGCAGGAGACGCACGCGAATCGTGTACACCCAGGACCCGAGCTGATCGGACCCGGAGACCACCGTCGGCGGGACGCCCCCGAAGGTGTTGACGACGACGGCAGCGGGCAGGATGACGTCCGCGCTGAGGTCGAACTCCGCGCTGCCGGTCCACCCGGGTGCGATCGGCACGTTGAACGGACCGATCTGCCCCGGTCCGTTGGGATTCTTCATCGTCCCCGTGCCCGAGCCGGCCCCGCCTTCGACCGGCTCGGTGGCCAGCTTGTGGATCTCGATGTGCAGGTGGTGCTGGTCGCCGCCCGTGAACGTCCCCACGAACGGCGCCTGACTCTTGATCGTGTACGGGCCCGGGCGGGCGATGACGTCCCACCCGCCGTTGTGCATCGAGACCCACGGCGTGTCGATCTTCGCCGTCCAGTCGGCCGTGCCGGTCAGGCCGGTCGCCGTCCGCGCCGGCTTCACGATCAGATCGTCCTGCTCCGTTCCCGTCCCGTTGAAGACCGGGTCGCCGCCGTCCATCCTCATGAAGGCGCGCATCGCCTGAACCAGACCGCCGACCAGCCCCTGGCTGGCGTGTGAGATCTGGTTGGCGTCGAGCTGGCGCACACCGTCGATCTCGATCTCCCAGTCCCCGTCGGCCGTGATGGCGGCCTCGTCGTGGAGCGGATCCTGGTGCGGGGGATCCATCTCCGCCTTCAAGGTGAAGTTGTTCAGCTGCTCCATCGTGAAGGTCGTCGTGGCCTCGCCGTTCGCAATCGGACTGACGAACGGCTGGAGGGTTCCGCCCTCCGACGGGTCCAGCGAGAAGGTGACGTTCTGGCCCGACGCCGGCTGACCGCGCAGATCGGTGACCTTCGCCGTGAACCGGTGCGTCCGCTCGGCCGGATTGTCGAAGTCCACGAGGAGGGCGTGCTCGGTGAGCCCCATGCAGAAGAGCTGCGGCGCGATGGCCCGGCCCGCCTGCGTCGCCATGGCGACCAGCGCGCTCTGCGCGCTGCCCACGGGAACCACCTGTCCGGCGCGGAACATGGTGGACGCGTTCGCGGGGTCGAGCACGTGGAGGCTGACCGAGGCCCGCGACCCGATCGCGGCATCGGTCCAGATGACTTCGGTCATCGACCGCTGCAGCGCGGGGACCGCGCCCGGCAGGCCGCTCGGGGCGATCACCGTCGCCAGCGGGACGGACGGCTGGATCGCGTTCGCGATGGCGGTGGTGATGGCCGCGCGATCGCCGAGGGGCAGCGTCGTCGCATGCGTCGGTTCGACGATGATCCCCATGCAGGGACTGTCGGCGAGAACCGGCCGCGCGGCGGCCGGCACGAGGCAGGCCGCCAGGATCAGGATGGAGACGAGGGTGGACCGGCGCATGGTGAGGGTCCGCGCTGGCGCGTCAGTCGGTCGAGAAGCTGACCGAGTCCACGTTGTAGCCGGCGGAGGCGCCGCCGGTCACGCGGAACCAGACCTCGAAGTCCTTCGCGCCGCGGTAGACGCACTCGAACACGCCCACGCCGGTGCGCTGGCAGTGCGTGAACGTCAGGGGCTGGACCTTCAGGCCGAAGAGCTTGGCGACGGCGGCGTCGCTCGCGTAGTCGGCGGCGGCGTGACGGTCCTGTTTCTGCCACGCGTCGTACAACTTGCGCGCGGCGACGGCGGGGTCGCGGACGAAGTCGTCCTGGCCGAAGGCACGCGCAGCGGCCGGCGCAGCGGGCCCGGCCGGCGATGCCGCGATCAGTCCTGCCGACGACACCGCGGCGACGACAAGGGCGAGCAGAAGACGGCGCATGGGGAACCTCGTGTAAAAGGCAGAGGAGTCTACCACGATCTAGCCACGTCGCCTCCGTTCGTGGCAGACTCCTCCGCCATGACCACTGCCCCGCTGCGTCGCCTCCGCCTCGCCAGCTCAGCCGTCACGCTGTGCGCGCTTGCGCTGTTCTGCCTGCCGTTGCCGGTTCGTGCCGAGGGCAAGCCCACGCCCGCCGGCTGGAAGACCTATGCGGACACGGCGCTCGGCTTCACGATCGCGTATCCGCCCGACTGGTCCGTCGACCCGGCGCGCAAGAGCCCGGGCCCCGACGCCGACATCCCGGGCGTCGCGTTCGATATCCCCGCAAGCCTGGCCAAAGGCACCAACCTGTCGGCCGACCGGACCGGCGTGACGGTGGATCACGTCGATGCGGGCGGCGCCTGCACCGCGGCGCGCTTCCTGGCGGATCCGCAGGATCTTCACGACGTCACCGACCGCACCGGCACCTGGTCGGTGGCGACGATGACCGACGCCGGCGCGGGCCAGTACTACGACATGACCGTCTACGCGCGGAAGGGGCCGGCCGGGTGCCTGGCGGTGCGGTACGTCATCCACTCCTCGAACATCGAGAACTACGAGCCCGGCGCCGTGAAGCCGTTCGACCGCGCGGCGCTGGTCGCCCTCTTCGACAAGATCCGCGCGACGTTCGCGATCCGCTGATTCACTCGGGCGCCGGCCCGCCGACCGTCGCGCGGCCGGTGCCGCTGCAGCCAAGAGGGCCGGAGCGGACGAACTTCTGGATGCGCATGCCCGTGTCGACCTCACCGGTATAGATGTTCCCCTGGCTGTCCACGCTCACCTGGTGCAGCCAGTGGAAGTCTCCCGCCATGCGGCCCGCCTGCCCGAGCCGGCCGATCTCCTCGAGGTTCGCGCGATTGAGGATGTAGATCGTCTGGTTGGTATTGTCCCCGACGTAGAGGCAGCTCTGCGCCGGGTCGGTCGAGAAGCTGACTGAGACGGCCGTCCCCGGCATCACCGGCAGCGTCTCGGTGTGGGCGCTGATCCGCTGCTCGCCGACGAAGCCGCACTTCCCCGCTTCGCCGTGTGGATTCGCGCACGGCTTGCCGAGATCCGGATCGTGCGTGTCGAAGATCTGGATCCGATCGTTGCCGCGATCGCAGACGTACAGCTTCCCGTCGTTGGCGATCTTCACACAGTGCACCGGGTTGCGGAAGAAATCCGGACGCGTGTTCCCCTGTGCCGCATCGTCCAGCCAGCGCCCGGCCGCGTCGGCCGCCTGATCGTTCACCGGATTGTTGCCATACGCGCCGAAATGGCCGAGGTACCGCCCCGTCGTCGCATCGACGATGACGATGCGGCGGTTGCCGTAGCCGTCGGCGATGTAGAGCCGGTTCGTCTTCGCGTCGACGACCATGTCGGCCGGCTGATAGAGGACGGCGGTGCCGTTGAGGCCGCCGTGGGTGTCGTTGCTGTCGGGCACCTTCGGCGTGCCGCCAATCCGCTTGATGAAGTGGCCGCCCTCGTCGAACTCGAGCAGGAAGCCGTCGGCTCCATCCTTATTAGTAGCCCACGGGGCGCGCCGGCCCCTTCCGGCCACCTTCGCCCCGCCCTCCTCGGGCGCCGCGCCGCCATAGCCCGCGTTGCCGCCGAGCCAGACATGGTCCTTGTCGTCCACGTAGATGCCGTGCTCGTTCCCCGGCCAGATGCAGCCGTCGTCGACCTTGCACTTGCCGCCGATGAAGCCGGGATCGGCCGGGCCACCCCAGGCGTTGAGCAGTTTGCCGGCCGTATCGAACTCGAGCACCGACGGCGCCGCGTGGCAGCAGTCGGCCGCCGGACCGTGCGGCCGCTCGAAGCCGAGCCCGTTCACGGGAATGCCCTTCGCGTCGATCGCCCCGGGCACGGCGGTGTCGAGGCCGGTCTCGTCGTTGGTCAGCGTGCGCGGCCGGTTGTAGACCCAGACGTGGTCGTGGCTGTCGATGAAGAGGCCGCCGATCTGGCCGAGCAGCCAGTGATGCGGCAGGCGCTGCGGCCAGGCGGGATCGACGACGAAGCCGGGCATCGTCGCATTCGGCGCGCGGTCGTAGACGCCGGTCGTGGCGGCCAACCGTGTGACCGCGCGATTCCGCGTGGGCGCCGCGACGGCCGCTGGCCGTGCCGCGAGGAAGAGGACCGAACCAAGAGCCATGCCGACGACGAGCCCCGCCGCCAGCAGCCGCGAGCGTCTCATGTGCCGAGTCCTTTCGGAGGCCGTCCGATCGCCGAGCGCGCCCGCGTGACCGCAGGCGTCGTGGGGGCAGTATAGGACAGCTTGACCGGCCCACGCCCGCGGCACTACCCTGCCCACCCATGAAGCACACCTTTGTCGTCGTTGCCGCGGCGCTCGCCGCGTCGGTCGTCGTGTCGGCCCGTGGCCAGGATGCCCAGAAGCCCGCCGCGCCCGACCTGAAGCCCTTCGAGTACACCAGCCAGGGTTCGGTCCGCACCGCCTCGGGCGTCGTGAACTACCGGGCGGTGACCGGCGCGCTCGTCGTCCACCCGCAGGGATGGAACGACGCCGCGGCGCCCGACGACCCGCACAACCCGACCGCCGAGGCGACGATGTCGTACGTCGCCTATTTCAAGACCGACGCGGAGGCGGCGGCGAGGCCGATCACGTTCCTCTTCAACGGTGGCCCCGGGTCCTCGACCGTCTGGCTGCACATGGGCGCCTTCGGCCCGCGGCGCGTCGTCACGGCCGATCACACGCACACGCCGCCGGCGCCGTACGAGGTGGTCAACAACGACGAGACGCTGCTGGACGCGAGCGACCTCGTGTTCGTCGACGCGCCGGGGACCGGCTTCGGGCGGGTCGCCGGCAAGGACCCGGAGAAGGCCTTCTACGGCGTGGATCAGGACATCCATGCGTTCGCCGTCTTCATCCGCGACTTCCTGACGAAGTACGACCGCTGGAACTCGCCCAAGTACATCTTCGGCGAGAGCTATGGGACGATGCGCGGCGCGGGGCTGGCGCTGGCGCTGCAGAACGAGGACATCGACGCCAACGGCGTGATGCTGATGTCGTGCATCCTCAACTGGGACCTGATGCCGGACGACCCGCAGCTGAATCCCGGCATCGACGAGCCGTACATCGTCAGCCTGCCGACCTATGCGGCCACGGCGTGGTACCACCACAAGCTGCCGAATGCGCCGCAGGATCTCGACACGCTGCTGACGACCGTCGAGCAGTTCGCGACGACGGATTACGCCGAGGCGCTGCTGGCGGGCAGCACGCTCGGCGCCGATCGCCGGCAGGCCATCGCCCAGAAGCTGCACGAGTTCACGGGGCTTCCGGTCGCATACCTGCTGAAGACCGACCTGCGGATTGAGTACGGCGCCTTCCAGAAGGAGCTGTTCGGCGACGAGGCGATGACGACCGGCACGCTCGACACGCGGTTCCTCGGGCCGACCCTGGATCCGCTGAGCAAGGTGGCCTCCTACGACCCCCAGTCGGCCGCGCTCGGCTCGGCGTACGTCTCGGCCTTCAACACCTACGTGCGGCAGACGCTGAAGTACGGCGGCGAGCTGCCCTACAAGCCCGGCATCGGGGTCTACGGCAGCTGGGACTACAAGCACCAGGCGCCGGGAGCGCCGCAGCCGCTCATCGCGCTGCCGAACGTGCTGCCCGACCTGGCGGCGGCGATGAAGATGAATCCCGACCTGAAGGTGCTGGTGCTCGGCGGGTACTTCGACGTGTCGACGCCGTTCTTCGAGGGGATGTTCGAGTTCCGTCACCTGCCGATCCCGGAGTCGCTCCGGTCGAACATCGAGTATCACTACTTCCAGTCGGGCCACATGGTGTACGTCCACGTGCCCGCGCTGAAGCAGCTGCACGACGCAGTGGCCGCGTTCGTCCGCAGCCACAGCAGCCAGAAGTGAGGCCCCACATGCAGACACGAGTTGCGGCAGGCGTGCTGGCGCTGGCGGTGGCGGCCGGCGGACAGGTGGTGCTGCGCGGACGCGCACAGGCGCCAACATCGGCCGGAGCAATCCAGCCACAGCCGCTGCCGGGCCGGACGCAGGCACGCTCGATGGTGATCTCGAAGCTCGGGATCGTGGCGGCGAGCCAGACGCTGGCGGCGCAGGCCGGCGCGCAGATCCTGGCGGAGGGAGGCTCGGCGGCCGACGCGGCGATTGCGGCCAACATCACCCTCGGCGTCGTCGAGCCGATGATGAACGGGATGGGGGGCGATCTCTTCGCCATCGAGTGGGACGCGAAGTCAGGCCACCTGTCGGGACTGAACTCGAGCGGCTGGGCGCCCGAGCACGAGACGCCCGACTACCTGAGGGCCAAGGGCTACAAGGAGATGCCGGGCGCGGGCATCGACTCGGTGACCGTGCCGGGGGCGGTGCGCGGCTGGGAGGCGCTGCACGCGAAGTTCGGCAAGCTGCCGTGGGCCGCGCTGTTCCAGCCGGCGATCTACTACGCCACGCACGGCTATCCGGTGACCGAGTGGATCTCCGCAGAGTGGCAGAGCGCGCAGCAGAAGCTGGAGCGCGATCCAGCGGCGAAGGCGGAGTTCATGCCGGAAGGACACACGCCGCGGGTCGGCGAGGTATTCCGGAACCCGAGCTACGCCCGGGCGCTCGAGCTGGTCGCCGCGAAGGGGCCGGCGGCGTTCTACGACGGCGATATCGCGCGCGCCATCCTGGCGACCGAGAAGCGGCTGGGCGGCGTGATGAGCGCGGAGGACCTCGCCGACTTCCGCCCCGAGTGGGTGCAGCCGATCTCGACGGCCTATCACGGGTGGAGCGTGTACGAGCTGCCGCCGAACACGCAGGGATTCGGGGCACTGGAGATGCTGAACATCTTCGCGCACTTCCCGCTGGCGCAGTGGGGCTTTGCCGATCCGCGCACGTTCTTCGTGAAGACCGAGGCGCAGAAGCTGGCGTACGCCGACCTGCGGGCGTACGACGGCGATCCGCGGATGGCGAAGATCCCGGTGACCGGCCTCATCTCGAAGGCGTACGGCGAGGCGCGCGCGGCACAGATCGACATGAACCGGGCGAACTGCTCGACGCCGCCGGGCGACGCGGCCCGCTTCAACAGCGACACGGTCTATCTGACCGCCGTGGATGCCGACGGCAACATCGTCTCGCTCATCCAGAGCCTGTTCTCCGAGTTCGGGTCGGGCGTGGTGGTCCCCGAGTACGGCATCACGCTGCAGAACCGGGGATCGCTCTTCGTGCTCACGCCCGGGCATCCCGACGTGCTGGCGCCGCACAAGCGGCCGTTCCACACGCTGATCCCCGGCTTCATGCAGAAAGGCGACCTGCACATGGGGTTCGGCATCATGGGCGGGCTGAACCAGGCGCAGGCGCACGCGCAGTTCGTCAGCGACATCGCCGACGATGGGATGGACATCCAGGCGGCGATGGAAGCGCCGCGGTTCACCAATCTCAGTTTTGGCGGCTGCACGTTCCAGGTGGAGAACCGCATCCCGCGGGCGGTGAGGGATGCGCTGCAGGCGAAGGGCGACACGCTGCGGCTGGTGAATGCCTATTCCGACCACATGGGCGGCGGACAGGCCGTAATGCACGACTCGGCAACCGGGGTGAACTACGGTGCGAGCGATCCCCGCAAGGACGGCGAGGCGGTGCCGCAGCCGCCGGCGCTCGGCCCAAAGGGGGGTGGAAAGTAGCCATGTTGAGACCGAACGCGAGAACCCTGCTGCTCTCTCTGGCGTGTGTGCTGGCCGCTCCGCTGCTGGCGCAGGCGCAGACCGCCGTCACGCCTCATCCGATGACGCTGGACGACCTGTTCCGCGTGAAGGACGTGGGGAACCCGAAGGTGTCGCCGGACGGCAAGTGGGTGCTGTACACCGTCTCGTCAACCGACCTGCAGAAGGACGACCAGACCACCGACCTCTGGATGGTGAGCTGGGACGGGACGCAGAACATCCAGCTGACCTACGGGTACGACGGATCGGCGAGCGCGCCGGAGTGGAGCCCGGACGGGAAGTACATCTCGTTCCTGTCGGGCCGGAAGGGCGAGGCCGAGGGGACGCAGGTGTGGGTCCTGAGCCGGAGCGGCGGCGAGGCCCGCCAGCTGACCGCTGTCACGAAGCAGCAGGGCGACATCGAGGCCTACCGGTGGTCCCCCGATGGCAAGCAGCTGCTGTTGACGATCCACACGGGCGGGACGGTCAGCGCCAACGCGTTCAACGACGCCGCCGAGAAGAAGTACATTCCGCCGATTGTGATTACGCGCTACCAGTTCAAGGAGGACCGGACCGGGTACGTGACGGCGGAGTCGCACACGTTCCTGTACCTCTACGACGTGGCCACCGGCACGCTGAACAAGCTGACAGCCGGCGACGCGTACGACGAGCGAGACGGCGCGTGGTCGCCGGACGGGACCGAGGTTGCGTTCGTCAGCAATCACACGGCCGAGCCCGAGCGAAACGTCAACACCGACCTGTTCGTGGTGGCCGCGAAGGCCGGATCGGAGCCGCGACAGCTGACCCACGATACGAGCGCCGACGTCGGGCCGCTGGCCTGGAGCCCGAACGGGAAGGAGATCGCGTTCCTGCGCAGCGGGCACGTGAAGTACTGGCAGTACCAGGAGAACCACCTGGCGGTGATTGCGGCGGACGGCAGCGGGCACGCGACGGTGGTGACGGCGAAGTTCGACCGACCGATCGGTGCGCCGCAGTGGGCGCGGGACGGGGCGCACGTCATTGCGCTGGTCACCGACGACCGGAATCAGTATCCCGCGAGCATCGACGTGGCGACCGGCACGGTGACGCGGCTGGTGGACAGCGAAGGCGTGTCGCGGGCCCACTCCGGAGAGGCGGGGCACGAGGCGCTGCTCTGGACCACCGACACGAAGCCGAACGACGTGTATGCGCTGGACGATGGCCGGCTGCGGCAGTTGACCGACCAGAACGCGCCGCTGCTGCGCGAGCTGGTGCTGGCCAGAGCCGACAACATGGACGCCGTCAGCCAGGACGGCACGCGTGTGGACGGGCTGATCACGCTGCCGAACAAGGCGGGCGCGACGAAGCCGTATCCGCTGCTGGTCTGGATTCACGGCGGGCCGCAGGGGCAGGACGCGCACGAGTTCTCGGCGATGCGGCAGCTGTTCGCGGCGCGAGGCTACGCGGTGCTGAACGTGAACTACCGCGGCAGCAACGGGCGCGGGCTCGCATATCAGCGCGCGATCTGGGCGAACTGGGGCGTGGACGAAGTGCAGGACGTGGAAGCCTGCGTGCACAAGGTCGTGCAGGACGGCCTCGTCGATCCGAAGCGGATGGGCGTCGGGGGCTGGAGCTACGGCGGCATCACGACCGACTTCCTGATCGCGAGTACGAACGAGTTCAAGGCGGCGAGCGCGGGGGCGAGCACGGGCAATCCGCTGCAGCTGTACGGCGTGGACCAGTACGTGAACCAGTACAACTTCGAGCTGGGCCCGCCGTGGGAGAACCTGCAGACGTACCTCAAGATCGGGTATCCGCTGCTGCACGCGGATCGGATCCACACGCCGACGCTCTTCATGGGCGGCACGAGCGACTTCAACGTGCCGCTGGTGGCCGGCGAGCAGATGTACCAGGCGCTGCAGACGCTGCACGTGCCGTCGGCGCTGATCGTCTATCCGCAGCAGTTCCACGGATTCACGCGGCCGACCTACATTCGCGACCGCTACCAGTACTGGTTCAACTGGTACGACAAGTGGGTGCTGGGCAAGGACGTGAAGCTGACGGATCTGCCGTGGGCGAAGGACGAGAAGAAGGAGAAGACCGGTACCGGAGGCGTGGACCGTTAGGGAGGGGCCGCCGATCGGTTTTGCAGGGCCCGCCGCCTTTCGGTAGACTGGTGATTCGAGCGGCCGGAGGGAACCCGACGCGGGACGACCGCCGGCGAGCGCCAAGGCAGCGCCCGGAGCGGAGCGACCCGGAAACGGGAGCGAGCGCAGGGCGCCTAAGCGAGCGGCCGGAGGGAACCCGACGCGGGACGACCGCCGGCGAGCGCCAAGGCAGCGCCCGGAGCGGAGCGACCCGGA
>JAGWRA010000243.1 GCA_028876655.1 Acidobacteriota bacterium
CGCCGCCACCCGCACCGGCCACGGCGCCCACCCCCGAGGCGCCGGCGGCCCCCGAGGCGGCGCCCGTGCCGCCGGTGCCACCGGTGCCGTCCTCGCGCCACAGCGGCGACATCGTCCGCTTCGGCGGCAGCGTCACCGTGTCGCGCGACGAGGCCGTCAGCGGCGACGTCGTGGTGATCGGGGGCAACGCGCACGTCAACGGCACCGTCAGCGGCAACGTCACCGTGGTCGGCGGCACGGCGGACATCGGCTCGACCGCCACGATTCATGGCGACGTCGCCGTCGTCGGCGGCACGCTCGATCGCGATCCCGACGCGACGATCGACGGCAAGGTCAGCACCATCGGCTTCGATCAGTCGTTTTTCCGCGGGCGGCCCTGGCGCCACGGCTGGTTCTGGGGGCCGGCCATGGGCTTCTTCCCGTTCCTCGGCTTCCTGTCGACGACCATCCGGACCGCGCTGCTCATCCTGCTGGTCTGCCTGGTGCTGCTCATCGTGCCCCGGCCGGTCGAGACCGTCGCGGCGCGCGTGGCGGCCGAGCCGGTGAAGGCCGGCCTGATCGGCCTGGCGTGCGAGCTGCTGTTCGTGCCGGTGCTCATCATCACGATCGTGCTGCTCGTCGTCACGATTGTCGGGATTCCGCTGCTGGTGCTCGTGCCGTTCGCGCTGATCGCCCTGCTGCTCGTCGGGCTGCTCGGCTATACGGCGGTGGCCTCGCAGGTGGGGCGGTTCATCGGCGCGCGGTTCGGCTGGAACCTCGCCGGGCCGTACGCCCCGGCGATCGTGGGCGTCGTGGCGATCAACGCCCTGGTCATCCTCGGACGCCTGCTGGAGTCGCTCGGCGGGTTCTTCTTCCCGTTCGGCCTGTTCGTCCTGCTGGGCGGTCTTATCGAGTGGGCCGCGTGGACGACCGGCTTCGGCGCGGCCGTGCTGGCCCGCTTCGGGCACCGGCTCGAACCGTTCGGCTTCGCGCCCGCGCCGGCGCCGGCCGGCGACGCGGGCGAGGCCGGCGGCGCGCCGCCGCCTGAACTGCCCGGCGCCTGAGTAGGCAGGCACCACCGGTTCGGAGGACAATGACATCCTGATGCTGCTGTTCAGGCTGATCGACCTCTACTCGTTCATCGTCATCGCCGACGTCGTGATCTCGTGGATCGGGGCGTCTCCCTACAATCCGATCGTGCGGGTCATCACCGGGCTGGTCGAGCCGGTGCTCGACCCGATCCGGCGCGTGCTGCCGCCGCTCGGCGGCCTCGACTTCTCGCCCTGGGTGCTGCTGATCCTGCTGCAGGTGCTGAAGCAGATGCTGATCTGATACTTGTCGGCTACGGGCTCAGGGCCTCGGGCGACGGTCTTCAGTCTCCCGTCTCTGGTCTCCGGTCCCGAGGCGGGTGGCCGAGGATCTGCGCGGCGCGCGAGACGACGTCGCTGACCGAGAACGGGCGGGCGAGGACGTGAGGGAAGCCGACCGCGGCAATGTCGGCGGGCGCCAGCAGGCTGGGCGCCGTCAGGACCAGCACGCGCTCGGGCGCCATCAGGTGTGAGAGCGTCCGGAGCAGCGCGGCCGGATGGTCTTCGGCCGTCGCGTCGAAGATCAGCAGCCGCGGCCGGCGCGCGCCCGAACGCAGGAGCAGCTCGGCGAAGTCCCACGCTTCGTGCGCCTCGACCTCGAATCCCTCCTCGATGAGCTGCGCCCGGATCGCCACCCGCAGCCGCCACTCCGCACTGACCAGCAGGATGTCGCCGTTCACGTCCGCAGCATACATGAGCGCCTACGGTCTCCCGCCTGCCCCCGACGTCGTCCCGTTCCACGGCGGCGGGATGTGCGGCCGGCCCACCTCGATCCCCCAGCGCCGATCCAATCCACGGAACTCGAGCGTGAACGCCAGGCGGGTGCGGCCGGGCCCGGTGCCATAACCGATGCGCCAGTACATGTCGCCATCGGCCTTCGCGGTGGCCACGAGCGCCATCAGAATCGGCCCCTCCTTCACCTCGAGCGGGAACGAGTCGCCAGACTGTGAGACGCCGAGCGCATCCCGGCGCGGTGGCTCACCGTACAGCCAGGCGACGAGGCGCCCCAGCATGTCTTCAGGGCTGGTCCGGTCGTACTTGATGGTGCCGATCGATCGATTCAGGAAGTGATGCGGATCGGCCCAGGCTCTTACCGGGCGCAAGACGGCGACGCCGTCGAGGTCGCGCCAACCGTAGCGGGGATCGAGCTTCACCAGCGTATCGAACGCCTGGCGGACGGTCATGTCGTCGAACCGGACTTCGGTCGGCGGGGCGGCCGGATCCTCGTACGGTGGCGGCGGCAGCGGATGCTGCGAGGGCTCGATGCCGAGCGGCACGTGCGATGCCCGGCCGATCAGCAGGAAGAGATCGGGAACGGTCGTGTCCTCGATCGGGAGCTGCACCACCGGCTCGGGCCCGATCCAGGTGACGGGACGATCGAGCGGAGACGGCGGGCCGGCCAGGGCGGCTGACGAGAGAAGAACGACCACGGCCAGCGAGAGCCACACCTTCCGGGACATCCGGTCTCCTGTCGAGACGGCAGGCCGGATTCTATGCCCGGAGCGGGCCGGGGACAACGACGCCGCTCGACCGGGTGGCTGGACCGCTACGGCCGCTTGTGATCGTGCGGCGGCCCGTCGTGATCGAGACCGAGCTGGCGGAGCATCTCGGGCAAGGCGCCGCTGATGCCGTTCACGACACCCTGCGTCACCCCTTCGACGACGCCGGCCGCGATGCTGCCGGCGACGCCAGCCGCCACGGCGCCGGCGCCTTGCGCGATGGCGTTGAGATCCTGCGAGTCGATCGAGATATGGACGTCACCGTTGCAGCTCGAGATCTGGCAGCGGCGCAGCAGCGGCCGCAGCGATCGGAGCGCACGCCCGACCGAGCGGCCGATCTGCCGCGTCAGCGCCGGCGACAGCACCGTCGACGCGAGCCGCTCGGCGCCCACGCCGTGTCCGGCACCGAGTGCGAGCAGCGTGAGGGCGTTCGACGCCTGCTCGCGGACCTGCGGATCGGGGTCGTGCGTGGCCTGACGCAACGGGTCCACCGCCCGCAGATCGCCCAGCAGGCCGAGCCCGATCGCCGCCTTCTCGCGCACCTGGGCGTTCCTGTCCTTCAGCGCGTCCACCAGCGTCGAGAACGCGCGGCCGTCTCCCTGCAGGCCGAGACTGATGACCGCCTTCTCGCGCACCTGCGCGTCGGGGTCGTGTGCGGCGCCGATGAGCGCCGTGACGCCGTCGGACCCGGCATCGAGCAGGCCGAGCAGGCTGGCGGCCCGCTCGCGCCTGTCCGCGTCCGGCGCCTTCAGATCCTCGATGAACTGCTGCACCAGCGAGCCGTCCGCCGGGCGCAGGTGCCGCGAGGGTGGCGCTGGAGCCGCGGACGGGACAGCGGCCGCCGGTGCACCCGGTGCCGGCTGGGCCGCGGGTGCAGGTGCCGGCGGTGCCGCCGGTGCGGCTGCTGGCGCTGCGATCGGCATCGGAGCCTCTGGCGCGACTGGCGCCGGGACGGCGGACGCGTTCGGAGCCGGAGCAGGTGCCGCTGGCGCGGGCATGGCTGGTTGCGGCGCCGGGGCGGCGACCCCCACGGGTCCTGGCGCCGGCGTAGCGGCGCGTGCGGCCGTAGCCGTCGGGTGGACGGTGGCAACCGCCAGCACCAGACCCGCAGCCGTGGCCGCCACGACGACCTTCCCGGCGACGCCGCGCGGCGGTTGCGGGGCGTGCGGGTTGAGGATGGTACGCAGCCGGCTTTCCAGTTGCGACTGTCTGGCCATCGGCATGGCGACGGCCGCCGGCCAGCCATCGGCGGTGCACGGACGAGCGAAGGCCAGCAGGTGCTGCGCGTAGTCGGAGGCCCTGGTGCCGCTGGCGAGGACGAGCTCGTCGCACGCCCGCTCGCGCTCGCGGCCCAATTGCCGCACCGCCAGCCAGGCCAGCGGATTGAACCAGTGTGCGGCGCGCGCCAGCCGGCCCAGCACCTGCGACAGGCAGTCGAGCCGCTTCACGTGCGCCAACTCGTGCAGCAACACGACCTGCCGCCGCTCCGCACTCCAGCTCCCCGCATCATCCGGCAGCAGCACGATGGGACGGAGCGTCCCCCAGGTCAGCGGGATCGGCGTGCCGACGCCTGTGAGCAGCCTGATCGGGCGTGCGATCGCCAGTTGCCGTCGCGCCGCGTCGAGATCAGCGGCCCAGCGCGCCTCCCGCACCGGACGCGCCTGCGCGGCGAGGCGCCGCAGGCGCAGCACGCCAATGCCGATCCACCCGGCGAACAGGAGCGCGCCGGTCAGCCAGGCGATCGCCACGATCGCCTCGGGCGAGGGGGCATCCAGTGTGTTGCTCACAGCCAGGACGGCAGCCGGAACGAGCGGCAGGTCGGCGGTGGAGAGCGAGGGCGTCGGGGCCGGCGCGTCCCGCAGGGTGATGCTCCTGCCTTCCGCGCGCGGAGACGCCGTCGCGCTCGCGGTCGCGCGCGGGGCCGGCGCCGACGGGACGGGCAGCGGGAGCGCCCAGTGCGGTCCGGCGATCGTCGCCAGCGGCATCACCAGCACGCCGACGAGCGCGCCCGACCAGAGGAGATGACGGCGGGACGCCGACGCGCGCCGCATGACGAGCGCCAGCAGCGCGACGGTCGCGAGCACGATCGTGACGCGGGCCGTGAGGGCGAGCAGGAACGCCAGTTGCGGCATCAGCGTCCTTCCTTTCTGGCTTCATCGATCAGACCGGCCAGCCGCTCGAGTTCCTCTTCCGAGAGCTTCGCCTGGTCGAGCAGCGCCGCCACGGCCTGCGTGGCCGAGCCGTCGAAGAACGTCCGCACGAGGTTGCGCAGGGCCGACCGGCTGGCCTGGTCGCGCGGCACGGTCGGCGAGTACACGTAGCGGAGGCCGTCGGTCTCGTGACGGAGGTGCCCCTTGGTCTCGAGGATCCGCAGCAGCGTCCGGACGGCGGAATAGCTGGGCGGATCGGGCAGGGCGACGGCGATCTCGGCGGCGGTCGCGCGGCCGTGCTCGTAGACGATGTCCATCACCTGGCGTTCGCGACGGGAGAGCTGCGGGGGGCGTCTGGCCATATCACCTCAGACGGACGAGGATGCGGGGAAGTTGCCGGTTCTGCTAAAAAAGCAGCATGTGCTAAAAAATTAACATCGCTGGCCGGGCCTGTCAATCCCCGGGACGGACACCGGAGTGGCGTGACCAGACATTCACGCAGGTGTCCGGCCGAAGGGTCAGCCGAATGCCGTCGCCGCCAGTCTTAGTACAGGAGCGCGTGAGATCGGTCGCGCCGGTGGACGAGCGAGCATGCGCGGTCGCGTTGGGAGTTCCTGCGCAGCCTGTCGCGAGGATTTCCACGGCGCTCATCGGCCGGTTGTCGCCGGAGGCGCATTAGCTGGTCAATTTCCGGCGACACCGATGGTCCTGGAATTGCAACACCGGACGAGAACGGGCCCAAGGGCACGGGAGGAATGCGTATGTCCACGACGCTGACGGCCGGAACGTCGACGCCACGGCAGCAGATCCGCAGCGAGTTTCTGGAAATGCCGGGCCTGCGGCTGACCGTCGCTCAGGCGGCCCGTCTCTGGCAGTTGTCACCGTCCGAGTGCGAACACGTGCTCGGCGAGATGGTGACGACGGGCTTCCTGCGCCGCTCCAGTTCGGGGCAGTACAGTCGCCGCGATACCGACACCCCATTCTGAGGCAGCCACGACTGGCACCCGCCAGTCCGGCTGCCGCGCCCGTCGTTCCCGTCCGCTTCCGATCCAACTCAGCGCTGGCCGTTCGTGGCCGAAGTGGCCACCCGGGCCAGCGCCCGTCTGCCGATGCGGGGCGATTCCGCTCAGCTGCCGAAGCTCTCGGCCGCTTCCGTCTCGGTGTCGTAGGTGTCGAACACGGTCAGCAGCCGGGTAATCGACAGGAGATCGTGGAGCCGCTTCGTGATGCCGGCCAGCTTCAGCTTTCCCCCCTGACGGGTGATGCTGGCGTGCGCATGCGCGATTTCGCCAAGACCCGCGCTGTCGATGTACGACACGCCGGCGAGGTTCAGCACGATCTGCTTGTACCCCTGGTGGAGCAGGCTCTGGATCTTGTCCCTCAACAGCTCGTCCCCGTCACCAAGCCTGATCTGGCCGGTCACGTCCACGACGACTACGTTCCCGATCGACCGCTGCGCGATGTCCATGGCGACCCCTCTCCTCAGCTGAAGGTGCGCGATCATGGCACGAACGCCCTCTCGAAGCAACGGGCGGGGCCGCGGATTCCTGCGCGCCCGCGCGCGCGGATCGGCTCGCCCGGGCCAGCCCGTTCGGCCGGTCGGGTCCCTCAACCCGTCTGGCTGCAGGCGCTTCCGGCGGCCCGCCGCCGCAGCGCCACCGGTACCGCCTTTGCTGTGACCGATGGGAGTCCGGCCGGCGCGGCGGTGCGCGCCCCGCAGCCGGTCGCGAGGAAGGGGCCCATGGCTGCACGACTGTCCGGTTCGATGACGGTGGCGGAGGCGATCCGCACGCGGCGCGCCGTCCGGTCGTATGCGGACGAGCCGCTCGACGAGGCGACGATCCGACGGCTGCTGGACGCGGCCGTTCAGGCCCCGACGGCCATGCACGTCGAGCCGTGGGCCTTCGTCGTCGTCCAGGATCGCGCACGGCTGAGGCGGCTCTCGGATCTGGCCAAGGCCGGCTGGGCCGCCGAGGCCCGCCGGTTCCACGACCTGCACATGACCGGCGGCGAGGTGAAGGAACGCCAGTTCCTCGCGCTGCTCTCCGATCCGGCCTTCTGCATCTTCTACGACGCCCCCGCGCTCGTGGTCATCTGCGGCCGGGCGGCCGGGCCGTTCGTGCCGGCCGACTGCTGGCTGGCTGCCGAGAACCTGATGCTGGCCGCCACGGCCGAGGGGCTCGGGACCTGCTGTATCGGCTCGGCGGTGGCGATGTTGAACCAGCGCGAGGTGAAACTCGAACTGCAGATCCCGGCCGACGCGAGCGCCGTGGCCCCCATCATCCTCGGCGTGCCGCGCGGGCCCGTGCCGCCGGTGTCGCGCAAGCCGCCCGAGATCCTGGCGTGGTTCAAGTAGCCGTGGCGCAGCGCCTGCGGCCCGCGGGAGGCGCCGGAGGGGAGCGAGGCGGAGCCGAGCCGCAGAGCGCGCGCGGATGGGGGTGGGGCCCCATCCGCTATTGAATGAGGACACACCGATGCCACAACCGAAGAAGATCCTGGTCGGCCTGAAGGACGTCGAGCACGCCGCGGCGCTGACGCGGCTGGCGTGCCGCATGGCGGGCCGCGGCGCGTCGCTGCTGCTGGTCCACGTCATCGAGCTGCCCGACGTGACGCCGCTCGATGCCGAGGTCTTCGAGCTGGAGGCGGCGGCTGCCGCCATCTTCCGGGCGGCGCTGCGGGAGACGAAGCGGGCCGGCGTGAAGGCGTCCACGCTCGTCATCCGCGCGCACTCGGCGAGCTACGCGCTGCTCGACGAGCTGAAGCAGCGCAAGATGGAGCTGGCCGTGCTCGGGTATCACCACAAGCGGTCGGCCGCCGAGCTCGTCTTCGGGACGACGGCCGTGCACCTGCTGCGGCACGCCCCCTGCGAGCTGCTGCTGAGCATCCAGCCGGAGGTCGCGGAGCCGAAGAGGGAGGCCGCCGCCGAGCACACCGGTGGGGAGGCGCTGACGTCGGCGGGGGTCACGTTCTAGGGAGCCGGACGCAGGTAGGGGAGCAGGGACCAGGGGCGAGGGCAAAGGGGCAAGTGGTCCTTGTCCCTCTCCCCTTGTCCCTTGCCCCTGACGTCACTCGTATCGGAGCGCCTCGATCGGATCGAAGCGCGACGCCTTGCGGGCGGGGTAGTAGCCGAAGAACACCCCGACCGCGGCCGAGAACAGGAAGCCGCCGACGACGGCCGCCGGCGGCACCTGGACCGGCCAGCCGGCGACGCTCGAGATGATCTTCGACGCCGCGACCCCGACGGCGATTCCGACCACCCCTCCGGCGACGCTCAGGAAGATGGCCTCGGCGAGGAACTGCAGCAGGACGTGCAGCCGCCGGGCGCCGATCGCCATCCGCAGGCCGATCTCACGCGTCCGCTCGGTGACCGACACCAGCAGGATGTTCATGATGCCGATCCCGCCGACCAGCAGCGAGATCGACGCCACCGTGGCCAGCAGCAGCGACAGCGTCCGGCTGCTGCTCTCGGCCGTATCGGCAATCTGACTCAGGTTCCGGACGTTGAAGTCGTTGGGATCGCCCGGCTTGATCCGGTGGCGCCGGGCCAGCGTGTCGGTGACCTCGCGGATGGTGGTCTGCACCTGAGACGGCCCGGCGGCCTGGACGTAGATGACGTTCACGTAGCCGGTGAGCTGCGGCTTGATCCCGAAGGGGTTCGGCGGTGCGGCGTACACCGACGTGCTGCCGGCGGCCGCCGCCTGGCTCGGCGTCGTCGCGCCCAGCACCTTCCGCTCGGCCGTGCTGAACGGGATCATCACCAGGTCGTCCTGATCCTGGCCGAACGGCGTCTGCCCCTTGGCGGCGAACAGGCCGATCACCCGCATCGGCGTGCTCTTGACGAGGATCGTGGCGCCGACCGGATCCTCGTACGGCTCGAAGAGCTGCTGGTAGACCGTCTGCCCGATGAGCACGACGAGCGCGGCGTTCGCCTCGTCGGCCTCGGTGAAGTCGCGCCCGGCCGCGATCTGCCAGTTCGTGATCGGCGGGTAGTTCGGTGACACCCCCTGGATGTTCGTCGTCCAGTTGCGGTTGGCGTACTGCACCTGACCCATCTGCCGGCTCAGGTAGCTGACCTGGGCCACCGCCGGATCGTCGCGTCGGATCGCCTGCGCGTCGCTCACCGTCAGCGTCGAGGCGCTCCCGAGGCCCCCGCGGACGCCGCCGGCCATCTGGGCTCCCGGCACGACGACGATCAGGTTCGTACCGAGGTTCTCGATCTGCTTCTTCACCGCCGCGCTGGCGCCCTGACCGACGGCCACCATCGCAATCAGCGCCGCCACGCCGATGAAGACGCCCAGGATCGTGAGGGCCGACCGCATCTTGTTCCGGCCGATCGCCTGGACGGCCGCCCCGGCCAGCATCGCGCCGAACGACCAGACCGCCGGCCCCTTCGCCGCGGCGCCGTCCGGCTGGAGGGCCGACAGCGTCGGGCCGGCGGCCGCCGCGGCGGCGCCGATCGGCGTCGGATGCCCGTTCCGCTGGTCCGAGACCAGTTCGCCATCGACCATCGTCAGGACGCGGTCGGCGTACGCGGCGATGTCGGGCTCGTGCGTGACGAGCACGATCGTCAGCCCCTGTTCGCGGTTGAGGGCCGCCAGCGTGTCCATGATCTGGTGCGACGTCCGCGAGTCGAGGTTGCCGGTCGGCTCGTCGGCGAGCAGCAGGCTCGGGCCGTTGATGAGCGCGCGGGCGATCGCGACGCGCTGCTGCTGGCCGCCCGAGAGCTGGGCGGGCGTGTTCGCTTCGCGGTCGCCGAGGCCGAGCAGCGCCAGCGCGGCCCGCGCCCGCTCGGTGCGCCGCCGTCGCCGGGACGGTCCCGACTCGGCGTAGAAGAGCGGCAGGGCGACGTTCTCGAGCGCGCTCGTCCGGGCCAGCAGGTTGAAGCTCTGAAAGACGAAGCCGATCCGTTCGCTGCGGATGCGCGCGAGATCGGGTTCGCCCAGGTCGGCGATGTCCACGCCTTCGAAGAAGTACCGTCCGCCGGTCGGGCGGTCGAGGCACCCGAGGATCGACATGAGCGTCGACTTGCCGGAACCGGAGGCCCCCATGATCGCCACGAACTCGCCGCGCTCGACCGTCAGGCTGACGCCGCGCAGCGCGTGGACGTCGATGTCGCCGACGTGATACGTCCGGGTGATGTCCTGCAGGTGGATGACGACCTCTGGCATGGTGGCCTCCGGCCGCGCGGGTTCCCGGTCCGGCCTACAGCCGGAACATGCGGAGGCCGGCCGGGCGCGAGCTGCCGGCCGTGCTCTGCTCGCCCACGATCACCGCATCGCCCGCCTTCAGCCCGCTCACGATCTCCGTGTGCGTGTCGTCGTCGAGCCCCGTCGTCACCGCCACGCGCACGGGCTGGCCGTCGCGCAGCACCCAGACGTGCGCCTGGCCGGCGGCCGCACCGCGTGTGGTGCGGGCCGTGCCCTCGCTGGCCGGCCGGCCCGTCAGGCCGCCCGGCGTGTAGCGCAGCGCCTGGTCGGGCACCACCACCACGCCGTCGCGGCTGGCGGCCACGATGCGGCAGGTCGCCGTCATGCCCGGCTTGAGCAGGAAATCGGGATTGAGGACGCTGATGACGGCGTCGTAGGTGACGACGTTCTGCACCGTCTGCGGCGCCTGCCGGACGGCGGTGACCTCGCCCTCGAAGGTGTGGTTCGGGAACGCCTCGACGGTGAAGCTCGCCTTCGCGCCGACGCGCACGTTGCCGATGTCGCTCTCGCTGACGTTCGCGTCCACCTGCATCTTCTTCAGGTCGGCCGCGATGACGAACAGCGTCGGCGTCTGGAAGCTCGCGGCCACGGTCTGTCCCTGCGTGACGTTGCGCACGATCACCGTGCCGTTCACCGGCGAGACGATGTCGGTGTAGCCGAGGTTGATCTCGGCTGCGTTGAGCGCCGCCGCGCGCTGGTCGATCTGCGTCTGGTCGAGGCTGACCTGGGCCACGGCCTGGTCGTACGTGCTCTTCGAGCTGTCGACCGTGTCCTGCGGCACGATGCCGCGCGTCTGCAGGTCGATGTTGCGGTTGTAGGTGAGCTTCGCGTACGTGAGATTCGTCTGGTCCTTGACGAGCTGGGCCTTCGCGGCCGCCAGGTTCGCCCTGGCCTGGTCCACCGCCATCTGGTACGGCCGCGGATCGATCTTCGCGCAGAGCTGCCCCTTCTTCACGACCGTGTTGTAGTCGCAGTACAGCGACTGAATCACGCCGGAGACGTAGGTGCCGACCTGCACGGTGTCGACCGGGTTGACCGACCCGCTGGCCGTCACGGTCTTCACGACCGATCCCACCACGACCGGCGCCGTCGTGTAGCGGACGACCGCAGGCGCCTCGGCCGTCCGCCAGACGGCCGCGCCGGCCAGCGCGAGCACGGCGAGGACCGCCATGACCCAGCGTGTCCGGTGGCGGCGACGGTTGACCTGTTTCAGCACCGCCGCCGTGCGCGTGAGGCCGGGCTGGCCGGACGGCGGAGGGGCGCTCGGCGGGCTGGACGGCGGGGACGGGCGGGGCAGTTCGACCGGCTGCGGCGCGCGCGCGCTCGCGTCCAGTCCGGGCACGGGAGCCATTGGTGCACCCCCATCGGAGCGGCCCACGCCTCCCTCATGGCGGTGCGGCACCGATCCGGCGGCACCCGGCGGCGGGGCCGGGCGCCTCTCATCTGATTGGACCGCGCGGGCCGGCAGCCGGTTGCGCGGCAGGATGAGCAGGCGCCGGGCTTCCGGCGTCGGGCATTGGCCCGTGATGGTGCAACTTGTGTGCCCGCGTTCAGAAGGACCGGCCCGGGGATGGTCCACGGGATTGTCCCGGCAACGGGCCCGGCGTCGAGGGGCCGCTGGGCTGCTGACGCGCGCGCGAGGTGAGGGACCCCGGCCGCCGCGGATTAGTGCGCGGTGTCGCGCATCGGCGTCACCGCTCCTACTCGGCCTGCAGAGCGACCAGCGGATCCACGCGGGCGGCTCGGCGCGCCGGAACCAGGGTGGCCGCGAGGCTCGTGACCGCCAGCAGCAGCGCGACGGCGGCGAACGTCAGCGGATCGAGCGGCTTGACGCCGTAGAGGAGTCCCGCCAGCAGGCGGGTAAGCAGCGGGGAGAGCACCAGGCCCGCGACGATCCCCAGCAGCGTGAGGCGCCCGCCTTCCCGCAGCACGAGCCGCAGCACCTCGGTCTCGCTCGCGCCGAGCGCCATCCGGATCCCCATCTCCTGCGTCCGCTGGCTCACCGCGTACGTCATCACGCTGTAGATCCCGATGAGGGCGAGCACCAGCGCCAGCGACCCGAAGATAGCGAGCGCCACGGTCTGGAAGCGCGAGGTGCCGAGCGACGCCGCGACCACGTCGTCCATCGAGCGGACGCGGAAGACGGCGAGCGACGGATCGATCGCGCGCGTGGCCTGACGCACGGCCGTCGCGACCGACCCGGCCGGCAGCGGACTCTTGACGACCAGGTTCATCGTCTCGTGCGGGTCCATCGAGAAGATCGGGAAGTAGGCCTGCGGCATGACCGCCTGACTCATGCCCCATTCGCGCACGTCGCCAACGACGCCGACGACCACGTTGTTCGTGTTGAAGCGGTGGCCGAGGGGACTCTTGCCGGGCCAGAACCGATCGGCCATCGCGCGATTGATGACGGTCGGGATGACCGCAGCGTCGGGCGGCGGGTCGTCGGGGCCGACCGCCCCTGCCGCGGCCAGCGCCTGCTGCTGGTCTTCGAGCGTCGGCAGGCGACCGGCGAGCAGCTTGATCCCCATCGTGCCGAAGTACGACGGGCTGACGAAGGTCATCTCGACCAGCGGCCCCTGGTCGCGTCCCCGCGGCTGGCCGTCGATCGTCACGTAGCCGTTCGAGCCTCCCTCGAGCGGCAGCTCGCTGGCGACGGCGGCCGACTGGATGCCGGGGACGCCGTGCAGCCGATCGATCAGCTGGTTGAAGAACGCGGCCTTGTCCGTCGTCGTGGGATAGCCGCTGTCGGGCAGCGCGATCTCCATCGTCGACACCTGGGCGGTCTGCACCCCGACGTCGACGGCGTTCAGCTGCTGGAAGCTGCGCAGGAGCAGGCCGGCGCCCGCGAGCACCACGAGTGACACGGCGATTTCACCGACGACGAGCAGATTGCGGAGCCGGGCGTGGCCGCTGCGCGAGTGGCCGCGGCCGCCGCTCTTCAGGTCTTCGTTCGGATTCCCACGGATCGCCTGCAGCGCCGGCGCGAGGCCGAAGAGCAGACCGGTGACCAGCGCGACGGCGAGCGTGAAGGCGAGCACGGTGGGATCGAGCCGCAGCGGCGTCTCCAGACCGGCCGGCACGATCGGCGAGGCCTTCAGCAGCCGCAGCGCCCAGTCGGCGACGAGCAGGCCGAGCGTGGCACCCGCGACGGCCAGCAGGGCGCTCTCGGTGAGGAGTTGCCGTGCGAGCCGCCCGCCGGTGGCGCCGAGCGACTGGCGGACCGCGATCTCGCGGCGGCGGCCCGAGGCGCGCGCGAGCAGCAGGTTCGCGACGTTGGCGCAGCCGATGAGCAGGACGAGACCGACCACACCGAGCAGGACGAGCAGCAACGTGCGAGACCGGCCGACGAGCTGATCGTGCAGCGGCACGACCTGCGCGCCGATCTTGAAGTTCGTGTCGGGGAACTGCTGCTCGAGCTGCCGGGCGATCGTCGACAGATCGGCCCGGGCCTGCGCGACGGTGACGCCCCGCTTCAGTCGGCCGATCGCCCGGTAGCTGTGGCTGCCCCGGATGTGCATGGCGGGCGCCGTCATGTCGAGCGGCACCCAGAGATCGGTGCCGGACGGGATCGCGAACGACGGCGGCATGATGCCGACGATCGTGTAGGGCTCGCCGTTCAGCCGGACCGCGCGCCCGAGCACCCCGCGGTCGCCGCCGAACTGCCGCTGCCAGAAGCCGTAGCTGAGGACGGCGACGTGGTTCGAGCCGGCGCGATCCTCACCGGTCCGGAACGTCCGCCCCGCGAGCGGGGCCACCTCGAGGACCGAGAAGAAGTTCGCCTCGGTCGACTCGCCGGCGGCCCGCTCCGGGACACCGGCGCCGCTGAGGTTGTAGCTGGCCGGCCAGCCCATCAGCGTCATCGCCGAGAACGTGTGGTTGCGCGCCTGCCAGTCGAGGTAGTCCTGCGGCGCGAACGGGGCGCGGTCGAGCGCCGATTCGGTCTCCCACAACTGGAGCAGGCGGTCGGGCTGGCGCAGCGGCAGCGGCTTCAGCAGAATCGCGTTCACGGCGCTGAAGATCGCGGTATTGGCGCCGAAGCCGAGTGCGAGCGTCAGCACCGCGACCGCCGTGAACCCCGGGTTGCGGCACAGCATCCGGAGCCCGAACCTGAGGTCCTGCAGCAGCGTGTCCATCGGCCCTCCTGGCGACATTGGACGGCAGCCGGCGCGAAACGGTTGTCGCGGCCGCCGGGCGGGGGAGAGGCGGCTACCGGTGGTAGGCGCGCGCGAGCCAGGGGACGAGCACCACGACGGCGACGATGGCGCCGAGGATCAGCCAGGCCCCGGGGTGCGCCATGTTGATCGTGTAGCCGCCGCCGAACCGCTTCTCGACGAACAGCGCCGGATCGTCGCCGTTGACGTAGAACACGCCGGCCTTCCAGTGCCGGTCGTCGGTGCGATCGCCGACGATGGCGCCAGCGCCCGAGACGGCGCCCGCGAGACGGCTGCCGCCCTGGCCCATCCGCAGCAGCACGAGCATCGTCGTGGCCACGAACGCGAGGGGCGCGGTCAGGAGCCACCACACCGGTATCGCCCGCGTGCTGTGGACGGACGACCACGAGACGACGGCAAAGATGCCGCTCACGACGTACTCCGCGGCCAGCAGCAGTCGCAGCATCGCCCGCTTGAACCGCCGCTCGCTGACGGCCGCCGGGCCGCTGACGTTGATCGGGCGGGTCCACCGGGCGATCCCCCACGACAGCCCCAGCATCAGGAGGCAGACCGCGCCGCTCACGATCAATCCCCCATACACGCCGGACACGGAGCGGCTGGCCCACCGATCCGGCTGCCCGGCGAGGTTCCAGTGAACCGGGAACTGCTCCGGGATGAGGTTCCAGTGCGCCTGCAGGTACCAGGCGAGGCCGGCCAGCAGGGCGAACGGGCCGGCCTGGACCCACGCGGCCGGGAGCACCGCGGTGCCGGGCTCGAGCGCCGACTCACGCACGGTGGTCGAGGCGGCGGCGAAGGGGAGCGTCCGCCGGTGCGCGCGATAGTAGGTGGCGCTCAGGCCGGCCAGTTCGACGAACAGGCCGGCGGCCAGTCCCCACGGTTCGCCCGCGCGCACGACGCCCGCCAGCAGCACGACGGCGAGCGCGATGACGATCGCCGTCTCGCGCCGGTAGCGCGCCACGATCGTCCGCCCCTCCAGGCGGCCGCGGATGCCGGGATCGACCGTGACGGCGAAAAACAGGTCCGGCCGCGTGCGGTCCGGCAGCAGGAACGCGAAGGCGCCGACCAGGAGCTGGAGCGCGAGCCCGACGACCAGGGCTGGCATGACGGTCATGGCATTCCCTCTCATCCGTTCCGCAGCCGGGCGGCGATGGCTTCCAGGTGGCGGGCCGCGGTGGCCGGTGACACGCCATCGGCGAGCGCCTTGGCGGTGAGTTCACCCAGGTGGCGCGTGAAGCGCCTTTCGGCCGCGGCCGTGGCGTGGGGCGCCTCTCGGGCGAGGACCACCGCACCGCGTTTCCGACGCAGGTCGAGCCAGCCCTCGCGCGCGAGCGTCCGGTACGCCTCGGCCACCGTGTTGTGGTGGACGCCCAGGTTGAGGGCCAGTTCCCGCACGGGAGGCAGCAACGCCCCAGGCTGCAGGCGCCCGGCGACGAGATGCGCCCGGATCGCGTTGGCGATCTGCTCGTAGATCGCGACCGAGGAGGCGGTGTCGATCTGGATGATCGAGGTATCAGACATGGGCCACGGGCTACAGAGCTTCGGGCTGCAGGGCCTCTACGAGACCGCCTCAGCGCCAAGTCTTCATCGCGCGGTCCTCTGTTGAAATTTGTATGTTTGTACTATACAAATAGCAGCTTGTCAACCGCGGCGGGACCGGTCCGGGACCTCGCCGTGCGAGCGGCCCGGACATCGACGGCACGGATAGACGTCATATGGAGAGGTGGGCATCGGCGCCCGTCCGGCCGTTCCGCCGGA
>JAGWRA010000244.1 GCA_028876655.1 Acidobacteriota bacterium
GCCAGGTTCTTCTGCAGCGAGGCGGCCACCTTCGGGTCCAGCGAGCCCTCGCCGGCCTTCGCAATCTGCTGCAGCCCCGCGATCGCCTTCTCGTAGTGCGCCTCGGCCTGCTTCAGCTCGCCGGCCACCGATTCCGGCGTGGCCGGCGCGGCGCTGGCCTGCGACGCCGGGGCCGCGCCCGTGCTGGCCGTCACCGGGGCCTGCCGGCCCCCCGGCCGCTCGATCAGCCAGACGATGGAGGCCGTGACGGTGATCAGGGCGAGGACCGCTGCCGCGGCGAGCCCGGCCTGCCAGGCGGGCGACAGCCAGGCGCTCAGCCCGGCGCGCCGCGCCGGGACCGCCTGCGCGGGGCCGGCCGCCCGGATCGCGCCGCTCTCGGCCGCGATCCGCCGGGAGATCTCCTGCCAGACGCGGGCCGGCGGCTGGAGCGGCTCGAACTGCCGCGCCGCGCCGTGGATCTGCCGGAGGTCGGCCACCAGCGCCCGGCACGCGGGGCAGTCCGCGAGGTGCCGATCGACCTCGGCGCGCCGGCGCTCGTCGAGCGTGCCGTCCACGTAGTCGCCGATCGCCTCGGTATATCGATCGCAGTCCATCATGTCAGTCACCCGCCGGCACGGTCTGGCGTCCGGCGAGATACGCCCGGATCTTCACGCGGGCCTTGTGCACCTGCGACTTCGAGGTGCCGGTGCTCACGCCCAGGATCGACGCCACCTCGTGGTGCTCGAACCCTTCCACGTCATGGAGCAGGAAGGCGGCGCGGCACCCGTCGGGCAGCTGGGCCACGGCCCGCTCGAGGTCCAGCCGGGCCACCCCGTTGGCCGGCAGCGTCTGCGGCGACGCCGGGGCGCCGGGCCGCTCGTCGTCGAGCGAGTCGGTCAGCCGGTCGGTCCGCGCCCGCCGGCTGCGGACGAAATCGAGGCAGACGTTCATGCCCAGCCGGTAGAGCCACGTCGCCAGGGCCGACTCGCCCTTGAACGTGTCGAGCTTCCGGTGGGCCAGCAGGAAGATCTCCTGCAGCAGGTCCTCCGCATCGGCGGAGGAGCCGGCCATCCGGTTCGCCAGGCTGTACAGGCGAGGGGCATGTTGCCTGTATAGCTCCTCGAAGGCCCCCAGATCGCCCGTCCGGCACCTGGCGACCAGCTCTGCGTCAGCCGTTCTCACGTGTCTCCTGTCTGCTTAGACGGGAACCCCTGCCGGAGGCGTTGCCTGCGGGGAAAAAAAGGTGTCAGCGGCGGCCCGGCCACCGGACGGCGTCGAGATGCCGGACGCGGCCGCCCGTGACCGTCAGCCCCTCGGCGGCGAGCAGGGCGCGTTTCAGTCCCTCCCGGCCGCCGTAGCCGCCGAGCCGCCCGCCGGCGGCGATCACGCGATGGCAGGGGACGTCGGGGCGGTGGCAGGTCCGCATGATGTTACCGACGGCCCGCCAGGCCCGCGGCCGGCCGGCCATCCGGGCGACGTCGCCGTAGGTGGCGACCCGGCCCGGGGGAATGCGGCAGACGACGGCGAGCACCCGCAGGCCGAAGCGATCCCGGACGGAGGCGTCCGCCGCGTCGCGGCGTCGCGTGCCGGCGGGCATGCGGGATCAGAACAGCAGACGGATGCCGGCCCCGGCCTGCACGCCGCCTGCCTGCGTCGAGATGGACGGCTGGCCGCTCAGCGGGAGGCTGAGCGTGGCGCGGGTGAACCGCACCAGGCCGCCGAAGCCGATCGTCTTCGTGATCCGCCAGCTGAAGTCGGCGCCGACGTTGAAGCCGATCCCCGACTTGCTGACGCGCGTGAGGCCCGCGCTCGTGTAGGCCGCCGTGTCGTAGGGATACGACTCGCTGAAGTTGACGCTGCTGACCAGGTCCTGCTGCACGTAGAGGATCGAGGGCCCGCCGCTCAGCATCACGTCGAACCGGTCGTTGACCGGCACCAGGTACAGCGCGTCGATGTGCGTGCCGACCTCGGTCCGCTGCAGCGCGCTGGCGGTGCCGGTGATCGGCCGGAGCTGGCCGAAGTAGAACGGGTTCGGGATCTGGGCCTGCACCGAGGCATCGGTCTTCGACCGGGCGTAGGAGATCGCCACCCCGACGCCGAACCGGCCGTGCACGTGGACGCCGAGGCCGCCCTCGAGCAGCAGCGGCGACTTCGTGCCGTAGCTCACGTTGAGCGGCGCGCTCTCCTGGTAGATCTGGAGCGTGGAGCTCTGGCTGGGCGCCGAGCCGCCCCCCTGCACGCCGATGTCCACGCTCAGGCGGACCGTGTCGGCGCCCCATCCCGCGGCGGGGGCTGCCGCGCGGGCGGTGCTCGCGGCCGGCGGGGCGGCTGGAGGAGTCTGGGCGGCCGCGCCGGCGGCGCAGAACGCCACGGCGCAACAGGCGGAGACGATCGCTCGGACGCGCATCACTGGACTCCCACGGCGTTCCAGGCCTGCTGGACCTGGGTGTATTCGTTGCTGCCCGCGCCGTAGAGATCCGACGCCGCCTGCAGCGTGGCGTTCCGGGCATCGATGAACTGCGCGTTCGACGTCAGCATGAACGCCCAGGCCCGGTAGAAGATCTTCGCCATCTCGTCGAGCTTCGCCATCCCGACGCCCTGCACCGTGATGCCCGACACCCGGTCGGTCCCGCCGTGCACCGCCAGGTAGAACGCATGGCTCACGATGGTCGAGTTGTAGTGCACGCCGCCGTTGTCGTAATCGGTGCCGATGTACTTCTCCAGGCTGTAGTGATCCGGGTAGCCGTTCGCCGCCGGATCCTGCAACGACCGGATGTAGCCGGGCGAGGTCAGCGTGACCTTCTCCCCGATCAGCCAGTCGGCCGTGGACGGCTGGGCCTCGAATTCGATGGCGGTCCCCATGATGTCGGAGAAGGCCTCGTTGAGCGCACCCGACTCGTCCTGTTCCACCAGTTGCGACGTGTAGTCGGTGACGCCGTGCGTCAGCTCGTGGCCCACCACGTCGAGGCCGCCCGACATGTAGTTGTACGAGACGCCGTCCCCGTCGCCATACAGCATGTAGCCGTTGCCCAGGTACAGCGCGTTGTTGATGTAGGTGCCGACGACCGTCGAGCTGAAGCGGCTGGCGTCGGCCCGCGCGAGCGGATGCACGATGCCGGTCACCTGGTGGTTCGCGTCGTCCAGCCCCTTGCGCCCGAGCACCTTGTAATAGAAGTCGTAGACCATCCCCTGGAACGCATGGGCGTCGACCACCGCGCCGTCGGTCCAGGTGTTGGTCGAACTGGTGGCGATGTCCGCGTTGAAGACCTGGCCCGAGCTCAGGAAATCGTTGAACCGGGTGACGCTGCCGGCGAAGGTCAGCGTGAACGCCGCCGCGGGACGCAGGACGTCGATCGCCTGGTAGACCCCCGCCGCCTGGTTCACGCTCATCTTCTCGCGGTCGCCCGTCACGCCGGTCCCGATGCCGATGGCGGGCGACGCGGTGTCCGCCACGACCTTGCTGATGTGCCGGACGACCGTGCCGCTCTTCGCATCGACGTAGTACTGCTCGATGTCCCACGGGCTCCGGACTTCGACCTGCCAGGCGAGTACGTAGCGCGAGCCGGCCATCGGCAGGACGCCCAGCACCGGATCGCCCGACGCCACGGCATTGGCGCCCTGGGCCGCGACCGCCGCCTTCGAGGCCGCCGCCGCCGTGATGGCCGGCTGCGTGCCGATGTCGATGCCCGTGAAGTACCGCCCGAACACGCTGACGACCGTGCCGTTGGCGACCTGCCGGACGATCTGGCCGCCGAAGACCGGCAGCCCCCGATAGGTCTGGTTCAGCCGCTCGTGCTCGCGGCTCGGCAGCACGGTGTCGCGCTGGATCCGGGAGAGGTCGAGCTGACCGTTCGACAGCATCGTGTCCACCCGGGCGTCCCAGGTGCCGAGCGACTGCCGCGTCGTCGCCACCGCCATCGACTGTGCGACGGCCGGGGCCGGTGGAGTCTGCGCCGACGGGTGGACGCCCGCGAGGACGCCGACGGCCGTCAGCAGGGCAAGGACGCGCCATTTCATCGACCGTGTCTCCAGGAAGCGCCGGCGCGCGCGCCGGCGGGGAAAATCGTCCGACAAGGATAGCAGACGCCCCCGCGGCCCGCATCTCCCTTGCGGCCGCGGCCCTGCCCGCGCGGGCCGGACCGGCGCGTCAGAGGTGGGCCAGCGGATCGACGTCGTATTCCGCCGGATCGACCGGGGCGACGACGGCGGACGGCGACTCGCCGCCCTCGGCGGCTTCCCACAGCGCGCACTCACGGGGCGCCGCCGGCGTGCCGTCGGGCGCGAAGAGGATCCGGACGCGCGGGCGCCGCGGGTCGGCCGCCCGCACCTGAATCACGATGCCGATCTCGCCGGTGTCGAGCCGGACGAGCGTCCCCGGGGGGTAGATGCCCATCAACTGGGTGAAGCGACGCACCAGCCGCTGGTCGAACTGCTGGCCGTCGTTGCGCTGCAGGACGGCCAGGATCCGATCGGTCGGAAACGCCTCCTGGTACTTCCGCTGCGATCGCATCGCGTCGTAGACGTCGGCGATGCTGCACAGCATCGTCCCGAGGTTCAGCGCCGAGCGGCCGATGCCGTCGGGATACCCGGTGCCGTCGAGCCGCAGGTGGTGCTCGAAGGCCACGACCGGGGCGAGGGCGGGCATTTCGGGGGTCTCGCGCAGGATCTCGGCGCCGTCGACGACGTGGCGCTTCATCACCCCGAATTCGGCCGGCGTCAGCCGATCCGGCTTGTTCAGGATGTCGGTCGGCGTCCGCACCTTTCCGATGTCGTGCATGAGGGCCGCGAGGCCGAACTCCCGCAGCAGCGGGCCGTCGATGCCCAGGCTGCGCGCCTGGGCCATGGTGAGGATGGAGACGTTCACCATGTGCGTGAACGTGTAGTCGTCGTACCGCTTGAGTGCCGTGAGGGCGACGAGTGCCGAACGGTTGCGGGCGACGGCGCGCGCGAGGCCGTCGATGGCCGCCCGGACGGCGGCCGGATCCGGGGCCTGCCCGCCGGCGGCCTGCCGCCAGACGGCGCCCGCCACCGAGACCGCCTCGCCATAGAGCTGGCGGAGGGTATCGGCGCCGGTGGCGTCCGCGGCCTGACCGGGACGATCGACCGCGACCCGGCCGACGCGGATGTGGGGGAAGGCGAGCCGCCCGGTCTCGTCACCCGACGTGGCGGCGAGGCCCGCCAGCGCGTCCACGAATCGCGACAGCTCCTCGTCGCTGACGCCGCGATCGAACGTCATCCGCTCGACGCCGGCCGCCCGGAGCCGCTTCATCAGGTCACCCAGCGTCTCGGACGCGCGGCTCACCGGGGCGCCCTGGACGACGAGCTCGTCGCCGACCAGCCCGACGGTCACCTGCGGCTGACGCGCCAGCAGGCTCGACAGGCTCGCGCCGAAGGCGGCGGCGTTGCGGCCGATGATCGGATGGCCGGTCGTATAGAGCTGCGAGGCCCGCAGCGCAGCGGCCAGGCGGCGCGGCAGGTCCTCGGCGGCGGTTCCGGCGGGGCGGCTGTCTGGGGGCATGGGTCACGTCCAACGTCCGACGTCTTCCTCTTTCTACGTTCTACGTTACGAGTGTCGTCGTCTGTCCAACGCCCCGCGCGCCGCCGCGCGGACGCCGCGTGAGCCGCCAGCGGCGGCCTCGTCCAACGCGCGCCGGGCCTCGGGGCCGTCGATCCGGGCGAGCGCGTCGGCGGCCGCGGCCCGCAGCAGCCTGGTGCGGCGCGGCGCCCACCATTCTCCACGCTGGAGCGCCTCGCCGAGCGCCGGCACCCCGGCCGGGTCGCCGAGCGTGCCGAGCAGCTCGATCCCGCGCAGCGTCACGGCGCTCAGGGCGCGGTGATCCAGGGTGCGCACCAGATAGGCGACGAGCGGCGCCGGCTGTTCCTGCCGCAGCGATGCGAGGGCACCCATGATGCGGTCGCGCACGCGCGGATCGCCGGTGGCCACCGCCCGGCCGACGAGCGCGCAGGCATCGTCGGTCCCGATCGCCAGGATGGCCCGCACGGCCTCCCGCTGGACGGCCGGCTCCTCGTCGCCGAGCAACGCCTCGAGATCCGCCAGCGCCTCGCTCCCCCCGAAGGCGCGCAGCAGGTAGGCGGCCGTCCGCCGCACCGAGGCGCTCGCCGAGTTCTTCAGCCGTTCCACCGCCTGGCGGCCGGTCCGGCCGTAGGCGAGGAGCAGCTCCGTCAGCCGCTGCTGCGCGCGACCGCGATCCTCTGTCGACAGCGCGTCGGCCAGCGGGGGAATCGCGCGATCGCCCAGAGAGAGGTAGAGCGCCTTGACCTGCTCGAACGTCGCATCGTCCATCGTCTGCAGGTGGGCCACCGTGTTGCTCATCATGGCGCCCCCGACCAGCCGGTCGAGGGCGTCGCTCGCGGCCGCCCGGTGCGTGTCCCGCCCCGCGGGTCCGGCCTCGGCCGTCAGGGCCCCGACCAGCTGGCCGGCCGCGGCGGCGTCGCCGACGAGCAGCAGTTCCTCGACCGAGCCGACCACCGAGGCGGCGATTCCTGCCCAGCGCCCGGGATCGGCTTCGATGGCGATCAGATCGAGCAACAGCCGCTGGTCGAGCGTGCGGACCGCCGAGGGCGCCACCGTCCGCAGCCATCCCGCGATCTGCGCGGGAGCGTCGTCGCGGATCTGGTCGATCTCCACGGCCTGCGCGTGGGCGCCCGACAGTTCGCGGCTGTACGCGTCGCCGACGAACGGCGAGTCCGAGTAGGAACTGAGCAGCTGAGAGACGTCGTTCCACAGGTCCTCGAACCCCTCCTCGTCGGCGAGCGGCGAGGTGGCGAGTTCGTCGCGGACGAGGCGGAGCAGGCGCCGCCGGCGATCGTCGTCGGGGACCAGCGACCCGAACGCACGCACCAGCCGCGCACTCGCCGACCGGTCGGTGACGACCGCCCGGGCGACGAAGCGGCTGACGGCTTCGTCGGACGCCAGCTGCAGGATGCCGGCCCCGTCTGGTGGTCCGTCGTCCTCCGCCGGGCCGTCATACAGCCCGAGCACCAGGTCGGGCGGCAGCCCGGCGAGCACCTTGCTGGCGCCGTCGGCCAGGGCGGCCGACCGGTCGGCGCCGTCGTGCGGCACGCCGGCGATCCCGGCGAGCAGGCGACCGAGCGCCGCTGTCCGGGCGGCCGGGCCGTCACCGGCCGCCCGGCGGTCGATCTGCGCCGCCAGCTCGGCGAGGCGCGCGCCGGCGTCCGGGCCGCTCAGCAGGGCGCCGAGCGCGCCGGCATCGATCGGGATGCCGCCGCCGAGACAGGCCTCGATGATCGCCGCCCAGCCGGCCGGCTCGCCCCCGATCCGCTCCCGCAGGACGTCGGCGTAGTCGATCTCGACGAGGTCGAGGCCCTGGCCGCCGGCGGTGAGCCAGGCGCGGGCGAAGCCGCCTTCGGCGCGCACGGCCTCGGGTGACTGGCCGAGCAGGGCGAGGAACGGCTGCCAGGAGGGCGCCGCCATGTCGGGCTGGATCGTCAGGCCGCCGATGCCGTGCGCGTGCAGCAGGGCAGCGAACTCGCCGACGGCGGCGTCGCTGCGCTCGAGGCCCCGGCCGTCCACGCGCAGGTCGTCTGGCAGGACGGTCAGCCGGAGCGGGCCGTCGGCGACCGTGCGGCGGGTCAGATCGCCGAGGCGGCCGAGCGCGGTGCCGATGGCGGGGTGGCCCCCCGGGTAGAGCGCGACGGCGCGGGCGGCGGCGCGGCAGGCGCGCGCGAAGTCGATCAGGCGGTCGGCCTCGGCGGGTGCCAGGAGCGGCGCGGCGACGGACGGGTCGTTCAGATCGGGCATCGGACTGCGCGAGGAGCCGGTCTCACAGGAACGACAGGGGATCCAGATCGACCGATTCGGGATCGACGGCTTCGACCACGGCGCGGGGATGTTCGCCGCCCGGGCCGCGCTCCCAGGTGTTGGCGAGCACCGGCTCTTCCAGCGGCTCGCCCTTCGCGTCCAGCACGACCTTCACCTGCGGGCGGAAGGGGTCGCCGGGATGCTCGGCCGTCACGACGGCGACCTCGTCCGTGCTGAGCCGGACCAGGTTGCCGACCGGGAAGAGGCCGACGAGGTTCACGAAGCGCTTCAGCAGCGTCTGGTGGAACGCGGGATTGCCCTGTTCGTGCATGATCGCGCGGATGCGCGCGGTCGGCAGCCCCTCGCGGTAGGGCCGGTTGCTGCGCAGCGCGTCGAAGACGTCGGCGATGCTGACGATGGTCGTGCAGAGGTTCAGCTGGCGCGCGCCGATGTGCTCGGGATAGCCGCTCAGGTCCTGCTTCAGGTGGTGCTCGAACGCGACGATCGGCGCGAGAGCCGGCATCTCCGGCGTCCGGCGCAGGATGTGCGCGCCATCGACGACGTGCCGCTTCATGATCTTGAACTCCTCGCCGGTCAGCCGGTCGGGCTTGTTCAGGATCTCGAGCGGCGTGTTCACCTTCCCGATGTCGTGCATCAGCGCCGCGAAGCCGAACTCGCGCAGCAGCGGCCCCTCGAGGTTCAGCGCCCGGGCCTGCGCCATGGCGAGGGCCGACACGTTCACCATGTGCGTGAACGTGTAGTTGTCGTAGCGCTTCAGCGCGGTGAGCGCCATCAGCGACGTCCGGTCCTCGTTGACCAGGCGTGCGAGGCTCTCGATGATCTTGCGGGCCGACCGCGGGTCGGGCTGTTCGCCGGCCTTCGCCTGGTTCCAGAGCGACTCGGCGGTCTCGACGGCCGTGCGGTACACGCGCCGGGCGGCCGCGATGCCGACCTGGCTCTCCTCGTCCTCGTCGATGGCGAGCCGGCCGACCGTGATGTGGCGCGCCTCGCGCGCCAGCCGGTCGGCGACCGGCTGGCGCGAGGTCCGGTCGGCGAGGATCCCGACGAAGGCGCGGAACTCGTCGGCCGAGACCCCGCGCGCGAAGGTGATCTTCTCGATGTCGCGGTCGCGCAGCCCCCGCACGAAGCCCGCCAGTGAGGCCGACGACTTCGCGAGCCGCACGTCGTCGACCACGACCTCGTCGCCGATGAAGCCGATCGTGACCGTGGGGGCCGCCTGCAGCGCCTCGGTGCAGGCGGCGCCCAGCGCCGTCACGCCCCGCTGCACCAGCGGGTGCGCCGGCGAGTAGAGCTCGACGGCGCGCAACGCCGCCGCCAGCCTCCGGACCATCTCGTCAGCGCGCCTGGGCTCCATACGTCAGTTCTCCGGACCGGCGCCCGCCGCCCGGGCGGCCCGCCGCAGCGCGCGATGGCCCGATCCGGCGGCCTGGCCGAGCGCCTGGCGCGCGGCGTCGGTGTCGATCCGCCGGAGCGTGTCGACCGCCGTCCGCGCCAGCGTGCGCGTCTTCTTCAGGGCGAACAGGCTGCGCGCGCGCATCACCGTCTCGACGGCCGGCACCGCCTGATCGCCACCGACGGCGCCGAGCGCGCCGAGCGTCTGCAGCACGATGTCGTGATCGGCGCCGAGCGGCTGGCTCTCGTGCAGGATCCGGACGAGCATCGGCACGATCCGGGGATCCGGATCCGTCAGCAGCGCGCCGATCACCGCCTGGCGGACCTCGCCCGTGGCCGCCCGCAGCACCGTGTGGAGCGCGCGGGCCGCCGCCGGGTCGTCGATCGCGGCGAGGGCGGCGACCGCCGCGCGGGCGACCTTCGGGTGCCCGCCGCGGACCAGGCCCTGGAGCAGGGGGACGCCGGCCGGCGCGGCGATCCGCCCGAGCAGGTCGGCCGCCACGACCTGCACCACCCAGCGCGGATCGCCGGCGAGCGGCGCCAGACGCGAGACGGCATCGGCGCCGAATCCGGCCGTGAGATCGGCCGCGCGCGTCCAGGTCAGCGTGCGGGCCTCGACGGCGAGCGCGTCGCGCAGGGCCTCGACCATCGCCGGGCCGATCGCCTGCGCCAGCGCCGTCACCGCCGTCATCTGCCCGGGCGCCAGATCGCCGAGCATCGCCACCATCTCGCGCAGCGCCAGCGTGTCGACGATGTCGTCGAGCGCGCGGCGGGCCGCCGCACGCAGCGGGCCGCCGGTGGCCGTGCGTGCCGCCTGCGCCAGCGCCCCGGTCACCCGCGCCGCCTCGGCATAGTCGCCCGACAGCAGGAGGTCCTCCGCGAGCGCCGCCAGATCCCGGGCCACGTCCGCCCCCTGCGGCGTGTCACCTTCGAGGTGGAGGAGATCGATGAGGAGCGTCACCGACAGCGTGCGGACGTTGTCGCGATCGAGCGTCTCGAGCCAGCCGGGCAGCTCGGGCGGCAGGTCCCGCTCGGCCATGTCCCGGGCACGGGCCGTCACGCCGTCGAGCGTCGTCCGGTACGCCTCGGAGACGTACGGGGTCTCGTCGTAGGAGAGCAGCAGCTCTTCCATCGACGCCCAGAGCACCTGGAACTGTCCCGTCCGCCCGAAGTCGCTCTCGCTCAGCAGCGATCGGGTGAGGGTCATGACCCGTCGCCGGCGATCGACGTCGGGGGCGATCGTGTTGAAGACCTCGGCGAGGCGCTCCGACGCCCGCCCCTCCGTGGCCAGGGCGGTGGCCAGCAGCCGGGCGACCTGCATGTCGTCGAAGGCCGAGGCCAGGCGCCCGACGACCGGCACGACCTCCCCGGCCTCCTCCGTCGAGCGCAACATCTGGACGACGACGTGCGGATCGAGCCGGCTGGCGGCCTCGCCGAGGTTCCGCATCACCTCGGGCATCCGGTCGGCCGCCATCACCGACACGATCGAGCTGAGGTGGCGGAAGGCGGCGAGCACCGTCGCCGCCTGCGTGGTGATCATGGGCGACCCGTCGGCCGCGTGGCCCGGCGCCATGACCGCCGCGGCCAGGTCGACGATCTCGAGGGGATCGCCGGCGATCGCCAGCAGGCGCTGCTGCGCCTGCTCGTCGAACACCTTGCGTCCCTCGACGATGGCCCGCGCGATGGCCTGCCAGACGTCGTCCCGCCGGCGCGGTGCCGCGCCGGATTCTTCCCGGTCTTCGAGGACCTTCTGGTAGTCGATCTGCTCGATCGCGATCGAGGGATGGCCGGTGGCCGCCCAGAGGGCGGTGGGGCCGCCGCCGCTCCGCCGTGCGTCGGCATCGAGCGCGAGCAGGGTCAGCAGGGCGCGCAGCGCCTGGGGCGGCACCTCGCCGGCAAAGGCGATCTGCAGGATGTCGCGATCGTGCAGGAGGGCGGCGGCCTCGCTGAGCTGCTGCTCGCGGCCGGGGACCGGCAGCCCTTCGACGAGGAGCGAGTCGGGCGTGGCGCTGACGGCGAAGAACGCCCCGGCCGTTGCCTGCGAGACCGCGTCGGCCAGCCGATCCAGCGAGGACGCCACCGCAGGATGCTCGGGCGGATACAGCGTCCAGTTGCGCGCGGCCGCCACCAGGGCGCGGGCGAAGGCGGCGACACCGCGGGCCAGTTCGGGGGACAGCTGGGGCGCTTGCGTCATGACTGCAACGTGAGCCGTTCGAGGCTGTATATCCTTTATCGGCCGATCAAGTCCAGCCGCCGCCGGGTATACTCGGTCGGCGCCCCGAATCCGTGCCGGCCGCGGGCCTGGCGCCGGCCCGGGGACCCGGGGGAGGGTCGGATGGACGGAGAACTGACGATCGGCGAAGGGGAGGCGGCAGCCGCCCCGGCGGCGGGCTGGCGCCGCCTGCGGCCCGGCCGCCTCAGCCGCCGCGATCTGATCCTGCTGGGCGCGGCATTCGCCGTGGCCCTCGCGGCGTTCCTCGCCGCCCGCGTGGATGGCTCGCTGCGCCTGCAGTCGGTCATCGGCGTCGTGCTCATCCTGACGCTGGCCTACGCCGGCTCGGCCGACCGGCAGGCGATCCACTGGCCGACGGTCGGCTGGGGCCTGGGGCTGCAGTTCGCCATCGCGGTGGTCGTCCTCAAGACGTCCGTCGGACAGCGGATCTTCGAGCGGATCGGCGATCTCATCGGCAGCCTGCTGGGCTTTGCCGACGTCGGCGCCGCCTTCGTCTTCGGCCCGCTCGGCGACAAGTCGGCGTGGCCGCGGATCATGACCGGCGCGCTCGGGGCCGCCGGCGCGCAGTACAGCACCATCTTCGCCTTCCAGGTGCTGCCGACCATCATCTTCTTTGCCGCCCTGTCGGCGGTCCTCTACCATCTCGGCGTGCTGCCGGCCATCGTCCGGGCGTTCGCCTGGGGGATGCGCCGCGTGATGCGCGCGAGCGGGGCCGAGTCGCTGAACGTGGCCGCCAGCGTGTTCATGGGCATGACCGAGGCCCCGCTGACGATCCGCCCGTACCTGCCCGACCTGACGCAGTCCGAACTGATGACCGTGATGACCTCGGGCATGGCCCACGTCTCGGGCGGGATGATGGGCGCCTACATCCTGTACGGCATCAGCGCGCGCCATCTGGTGACGGCCGTTGTGATGACCGCGCCCGGGACGATCCTCATCGCGAAGATGCTCGTCCCCGAGACCGAGCAGCCGCGCACGATGGGAACGGTGCCGATCGGGCGGGAGCAGACCGACGTCAACGTCATCGATGCCGCCGGGCGCGGCACGCTGGAGGGCCTGAGCCTGGCGCTGAACGTCGGCGCGATCCTCATCGCGTTCCTGGCCCTCATCGCGATGGCCAACGCGGTGCTCGGCCTGGCGGGCCTGAGCCTGCAGGAGATCTTCGGCTGGGTCTTCTCGCCGATCGCCTGGAGCCTCGGCGTCCCCTGGCACGAAGCGGCGACGGTCGGCAACCTGCTCGGCACGCGCATGACGCTGAACGAACTGGTGGCGTACGCCCAGCTCGGTTCGCTGAAGGGAGGACTCGACGCCCGGACCTTCACGCTGGCGACCTTCGCGCTCTGCGGGTTCGCCAACTTCGGATCGATCGGCATCGAGATTGGCGGCATCGGGTCGCTCGCGCCCAACCGGCGGCACGACCTGGCGCGGCTCGGCCTGATCGCCATGATGGCCGGGACGCTGGCGAACTTCCTCACGGCCGCCATCGCCGGGATCCTGCTCTGATGGCGTCGAGCGACCTCTTCGATCGCGTGGCCGAGGCGGCGGCCGTCGTCCGCGCCCGGATCCCGGCCTTCCCGGAGGTCGCCGTGGTGCTGGGGTCGGGGCTTGGCGGGTTCGCCGAACGGTTGACCGGCGGGGTCACGATCCCCTATGCGGAGATTCCGCACTGGCCGCCCGTGTCGGTGGCCGGCCACGACGGCCGGCTCGTCGTGGGGGCGGCCGGCGGCACGCGCGTCGCGCTGCTGGCGGGGCGGACGCACCTGTACGAGGGGGCGCAGCCCGAGGAGGTGACCTTCGGCGTGCGCGTGCTGGCGACGGCCGGCGTGAAGACGCTGATCCTCACCAACGCCGCCGGCGGCATCAACGCCAGCTATCCCCAGGGGGCGCTGATGGTCATCGACGATCATCTGAACCTGACCGGCGCCAACCCCCTGGTGGGGCCGCACGACGAGCGGTTCGGCGCGCGCTTTCCCGATATGACCGAGGCCTGGTCGCGCCGCCTGCGGCGGCTGGCGACCGCGGCGGGCCGCGACATCGGGCTCCTGCTGACGCGGGGCGTGTACGCGGCCGTGCTGGGACCCAGCTACGAGACGCCCGCCGAGATCCGCGCGCTGCGGACGCTCGGCGCCGACGCGGTGGGGATGTCCACCGTGCCGGAGCTCCTCGTGGCCCGGCAGATGGGCCTCGAGGTCCTCGGCCTCTCCTGCATCACCAACGCCGCCGCCGGCGTACGCGCCCAGCCGCTCAGTCACGACGAGGTCGTGGCGAGCGCCGGCCGGACCGCCGACCGGTTCGCCCGCCTGCTGGAGCGGATCCTGGCGCGCCTGGGCGACGAGACGGAGCCCGCGGCCGCCGAGCCGTGACCCGCAGCCGTCATCCCCCAATCCCCAATCCCCAATCCCCAACCCCGCCTGTTATCATTGGACCCATGCTGCCGACGATTGCCCGCACGGGCGAGACCATCGTGATGATCGACCAGCGGAAACTGCCCGGCGTGGAGCTCTACGTCAGCTGCCACACCGTGGCCGAGGTCGCCCGCGCCATCAAGACGATGGTGATCCGCGGGGCGCCGGCCATCGGCGTGGCGGCCGCCTACGGTCTGGCGCTCGGCGTGCGGAAGAGCCGGGTCAGCGGGACGCAGAAGCTGGCCGCCGAGTTCTACAAGATCTGCGAACTGATGGCCGCCACGCGCCCGACCGCGGTCAACCTCTTCTGGGCGATCGACCGCATGAAGCAGACCTTCGCCGCCGGCGCCGCCGCCGGCGAGTCGGTCGACCAGATCAAGGATCGGATGGACGCCGAGGCCGGGCGGATCCACGACGAGGACGTCGAGAGCTGCCGCGCGATCGGCCGGCACGGCGGCGCGCTCGTGCCCGACGGCGCCCGCATCCTGACGCACTGCAACGCCGGCGCCCTCGCGACGGCCGGGTACGGGACGGCGCTCGGCGTCATCCGCGGGGCCGTGGAGCAGGGCAAACAGGTGACCGTGCTCGCCGACGAGACGCGCCCGTTCCTGCAGGGGGCGCGGCTGACCGCCTGGGAACTCGTGCGCGACGGCATCGACACGACGGTCATCACCGACAACATGGCCGGGGCGCTGATGCGCCAGGGGCTCGTCGACTTCGTCGTCGTCGGTGCCGACCGGATTGCCGCCAACGGCGACGTCGCCAACAAGATCGGCACCTACACCGTGGCCGTGCTGGCCCGCGAGCACGGGATCCCGTTCTACGTCGCCGCGCCGGCGTCCACGATCGACCTGGCGACGCCGGATGGTTCGCGGATCCCGATCGAGGAGCGCAACGCCCGCGAGGTCACGCACGTCGGGCCCACGCGCCTGGCACCGGAGGGGGCGCACGTCCGCAACCCGGCCTTCGACGTCACGCCGAACGCCCTGGTCGCCGGCATCATCACCGAGCGGGGCGTCTTCCGCGCGCCGTACGTCGAGACGCTCCCATCGGCCGTGCATGGTGATGTGTCAGTCAGCCGCTGAAATCGGCACCGTCGTGAATCGCAGGATCCGGAGCGTAAGCGACGGCTGCGCGTGGGGGTGGGGCCCCACGCGGACTCAATGATGCAGATCCTCGGCATCGAGACCTCGTGCGACGAGACGGCGGCCGCCGTCGTGGCCGAGACGGACGACCCCGCGCGGCCGTGGGCGATCCGCTCCTCGGTCGTCGCCTCGCAGGTCCCCATCCATCGCGAGTGGGGCGGCGTCGTCCCTGAGCTGGCGTCCCGGCAGCACGTGCGCGACATCTGCGGTGTCGTCGAGAAGGCGCTGGAGGAGGCGGACACCGGCCTGGACGGCCTCGACGCGATTGCCGTGACGCAGGGGCCCGGGCTGGTCGGCTCGCTGCTCGTCGGCCTGTCGTTCGCCAAGTCGCTCGCGGCGTCGCGCGGGCTGCCGCTCGTGCCGGTGCACCATCTGGCCGGGCACATCGAGTCGCTGTTCCTGCAGCACGGGCCGCTGCCGCTGCCGGCGATCGTGCTCGTCGTCTCCGGCGGCCATACGAACCTGTACCGCGTGGATGCCCCCGGCCACTACCACCCGCTGAGCCGCACGCGTGACGACGCGGCCGGGGAGGCGTACGACAAGGTGGCCAGGCTGCTCGGGCTGGGCTATCCCGGCGGCCCCGTGATCGACCGTCTGGCGAAGCAGGGGAACGATCGGGCCGTCGACCTGCCGATCGCCCGGATGACCCACGCCGACCGGAACGCCCCCTTCGACCCGGGCCAGTTCGACTTCAGCTTCAGCGGCGTGAAGACGGCCGTGCTGCGGTACGTGAAGGGGCGCACGGCGGGCGAGGCGGCGCGGCAGGCCGGGCGCCGCGGGACGGTGTGGGCCGGTGCCGAGCCCGAGGGGCAGGCGCTCCCGGCGCAGGACATCGCCGACGTCTGCGCCAGCTTCCAGCGCGTCGTGGTCGAGGCGCTGCTCGATCGGACGTTCGCCGCGGCCGAGCGGTGGCACGCCCGCAGCGTCGGGATTGCCGGCGGCGTGTCGGCCAACAGCCGCCTGCGCGCCGACGCGGCGGCTCGCGGCGAGGCCTTCGGGTTGCCCGTGTACGTGCCGACCATCAAGCTGTCGACCGACAATGCCGCGATGATTGCCGCCGCCGGCCTGCGTGCCTTCCGCGCCGGCGTCCGGGCGGACTGGCGCCTCAACGCCGACGCGAGTCTGGACCTGGCGGCCACCACCCCGCCTCCTTCGCCATCTCCACACCCCGGGCAATGACGCGTGTGGCGGCGCTGGTGAGGCCGTAGACGGACAGGTCGTCCGGATCGGCCAGGGCCACGTCGCTCACATCCGACCCGGCCACCGGCGTGCCGTCCTCCACGCGGCACAGGTAGTCGACGATGACGTACTGATGGCGGATGCGTCCGTCGGCGTCGCGCAGGATCGGCTCGAAGATTTCGATGAGAGGACCAACCTCCCCCTCGAGCCCGGTTTCTTCCCGCAGTTCGCGGCGAACCGCCTCCCGCAGGGTTTCTCCCAGCTCCAGTCGGCCGCCCGGCAGGCTCCACTCGCCGGCCAGCGGCTCGAACCGCCGCCGGATCAGGACGACGCGCCGGTCGTGGATGGCGACGGCGCCGACGCCCGCGATCGGGCGGTCCGGGTAGCGGCGATCCTCGCGCTCCTCGGGTGCCGGCCCGGTCACGCGACGCCCATCACCTTGACGATCACCCGCTTGCGCCGCCGGCCGTCGAACTCCGCATAGAAGATCTGCTCCCACGGGCCGAGGTCGAGATCGCCGTTGGTGATCGGCACCATCACCTGGTGGCCCATGATCGTCCGCTTCAGGTGGGCGTCAGCGTTGTCCTCGCCGGTCTGGTGATGGCGGTAGTCGAGGCCGGCGGGCGCCAGTTGCTCGAGCCAGACCTGGAAGTCCTCGATGAGGCCGCTCTCCCAGTCGTTCACGTAGACGCCGGCGGTGATGTGCATGGCGGAAACCAGCGCCATGCCGTCGCGGACGCCGGAGGCCTGGACGATCTGCCGGACGTCGTCGGTGATGCGGACGAATTCCTGCCGCTTCTGCGTGTGGAACCAGAGGTAGTCGGTGTGGGTGCGCATGATGCTTGATGCCTGACGGGATTGGGGGTTGGGGATTGGGGATTAGGGGCAGTCGCGGTTGGGAACTCGACGCCTACTTCTCGGCCAATCCCGAATCCCGAACCCCTAATCCCGATCCGTTCAGTCCCGCGGCCTCCACAGAAAGTACACCGGCACCCCCAGCAACACGATCGCGAGGCCCGGCCAGGTGGTCGAGGTCCGGTAGCCGAACAGGACGAAGAGGATGGCGGCGGCGCCGGCGATGTAGAGCAGCGGCACCACCGGATAGCCGAACGCCTTGTACGGCCGCTCGATGTCCGGTCGCGTGCGGCGCAGCCGGAAGATCCCCGAGATGGTCAGGATGTAGAAGACCAGGGCGGCCGAGATGACGTACTCGAGCAGGTCGCTGTAGAGGTTGCCGTAGACCTTCGTCGCGGGGTCGTAGGTGCGCGGCAGGACGAGGAACGCGGCCCAGAGTCCCTGCACGACGAGCCCCCAGGCCGGGACCTTCCGTGCGTTCAACCGGCCTGCGCCCCGGAAGAACAGGCCGTCGCGCGCCATGGCGTAGTAGGCGCGCGCGCCGGCGAGGATCAGCCCGTTGTTGCAGCCGAAGGTCGATACCATGATGGCGACCGCCATGAGGGTGACGCCGAGGCCGGGGAAGATGGCGTCGAGCGCCGCGGTGGCGACGCGATCGTCGGTGGCGTGCTGGATCTGCGGCAGCGACAGCGTGACGAGGTAGGCGAGGTTGGCCAGCAGGTAGAGGCCGATGACGATCGACGTGCCCAGCGCGAGCGACAGCGGGATGTTCCGCCGCGGATCCTTCACCTCGCCGGCCGTGAACGTGATGTTGTTCCAGGCGTCCGACGAGAACAGCGAGCCGGTCTGCGCGACGCCGACGGCGAGGAACAGGCCGAAGACGCTCGTCGCCGACAGGCCGGGCACGATGTCGATGGCGCCGGTGGCGGTCCACATGTGGCTGAAGTTGGCGTGGACGACGGTCGCGTTCCAGCCGAGGAACAGCCCGACGGCGACCAGGCCGAGCAGCGCGCCCGTCTTCGCCACCGTGAAGACGTTCTGGATGAGGCGTCCCCAGTTCAGCCCGCGCGTGTTCGTCCAGGTCAGCAGCGCGATCAGCAGGAGGCCGACGAACTGGGTCGTCGACAGCGAGAGGGCGTAGCCGGCCGTGACGTGCACCGGCGGGATGAGGTAGCGCCCGTCGGAGATCCAGGGGATGAGGACGCCGAGGTAGCGGGCGAAGCCGACGGCCACGGCGGCAATCGTGCCGGTCTGGATGACCAGGAACAGCGTCCAGCCGTAGAGGAAGCCCCAGAGCGGCGAGAAGGCCTCGCGCAGGTAGACGTACTGGCCGCCGGCGCGCGGCATCATGGCGGCCAGCTCGCCGTAGGAGAGCGCGGCCGTGACGGTGAGGATGCCCGTGATGACCCACGACAGCAGCAGCCAGCCGGCGCTGCCGACCTGCCGCGTCATGGCGGCCGACACGATGAAGATCCCCGAGCCGATCATCGATCCGACCACGACCATGGTCGAGTCGAAGAGCCCGAGGCCGCGGTGGAATTCGGTGTCGAGCGAGGTCGCCGTCGAGGCCGACGCAGCATCCGCCATGCGAGTCTCCTTCGGGCGCGGGGATTGGGGTTGTTATATCACGCGGGCCACGGGCGCGGGCGACGGGGACGTCGGACGGAGTATGATTCCCGCCATGGAGCTGACACGAGACGCCGCCTGGCAGTTGCTGACCGAGTACACGCAGGGCGAGAGCCTGCGCAAGCACGCGCTCGCGGTCGAGGCCGCGGTCCGTGGCTACGCGCGCCTGTCCGGCGAGGACGAGACCGTCTGGGGCGTGGTCGCGCTGCTGCACGACTTCGACTACGAGCGCTGGCCGACGCCGCCCGACCATCCGCTGAAGGGGGCCGAGATCCTGCGGGAGCACGGCTATCCCGAATTCGTCATCCGGGCGATTCTGTCGCACGCCGACTATACCGGCACGCCGCGCCAGTCGCGCCTCGAGCACACGCTGTTCGCCTGCGACGAGATGGCCGGCTTCATCACGGCCGCCTCCCTGGTCCGCCCGTCGAAGAGCGTGCTCGACCTCGAGGCCAAATCGGTCGTGAAGCGGATGAAGGACAAGGCGTTCGCCCGCGCGGTCAGCCGCGACGACCTCCGGCTCGGGGCCGACGAGCTCGGGCTGCCGCTCGACGAGCACATCACCAACGTCATCACCTTCATGCGGGCGCAGGCGGACGACCTGGGCCTGCGGGGGACGCTCTAGCCGGCGCGGCCCGCGCGCACCCGAACTGCCGGCCCTCCCGCTCCGTCTATGGCATTGACATGATGGCTGAACCGGCTGCCGACGCCCCGGTGGTCCGTCTCGACGGCGTGAGCGTGGCCTACGGCGCCAAGCTGGCGCTCCGCGACGTCACGGTGGCCTTCCGCCCGGGCGCCGTCGGGCTGCTCGGGCCGAACGGGGCGGGGAAGAGCACGCTGATCAAGGCGCTGCTCGGCTTCGTCACCCCGTCGGCCGGCCGGATGCAGGTGCTCGGTCTCGACGTCACCGAGGCGCCGCTGGAGATCCGATCCCGGATCGGCTACATGCCCGAGATGGACGCCTACATCGCGGGCATGAACGCGGTCACCTTCGTGGCCTACTGCGGCGAGCTCGCCGGCCTGCCGGGCGCCGACGCCATGCAGCGCGCCCACGAGGTGCTGCAGTACGTCGGGCTCGGCGAGGCGCGCTACCGGCGGGTCGAAACCTATTCGACCGGCATGCGCCAGCGCATCAAGCTGGCGCAGGCGCTCGTCCACGATCCCGACCTGCTGTTCCTCGACGAGCCGACCAACGGGATGGACCCGAAGGGGCGCGACGAGATGCTCGCCCTCATCCACGACCTCGCCCACGGCCGCGGCCTGAACCTCATCCTCTCCTCGCACGTGCTGCCCGACGTGGAAGCCACCTGCGACCACGTCGTGGTGCTCGATCAGGGCCGGGTCGCGACCGAGGGGGCGATCGAGCAGCTGCGCGGCACCCGCGGCCGCGTCTTCGAACTGCGGGTGAAGGGCGAGCCGGAGCGGTTCGTGCCGGTGCTGCAGGCGGCGGGCATGGAGTGCCGCGCCACCGACGAGGACGTCATGCGGGTGTTCGTGCCGCCGGACGCGACGGCGCGGACGCTGTTCGGCCTGGCGGCCCGCGAGGGGATCCAGGTCCGTCACCTGCGGCCCAGCACGCCGACCCTCGAGGACGTGTTCGTCCGTGCACTCGGGGAAGAAGACGCTGACGCGGCCGCGCACGACGCGGCGAGCGCCCGAGCGCCCGAGTCCCCGAGCGCCTGACAGAGATCAGACATGGCCATTCACGATCAGGGCTACCGGCGGTACGGCGGGCGCCGCGAGCAGCGGGGCACGGCCTGGACGGTCATCGCGCTGGCCGGCCTGCGCGCGATCGTCCGCCGGCGCGCCTTCCTCGCCCTGCTGCTCCTCGCCTGGATCCTCTTCATCGTCCGGGCCGTGCAGTTCTATGCCGCGGCGAACTTCCCGCAGGCGGCCTTCCTGGCGCCGAGCGCGAGCACGTTCCGCCAGTTCCTCGAGCAGCAGAGCTTCTGGGTCTTCATCATCACCGTCTGGGTCGGATCCGGCCTGATTGCCGACGACCGCCGGACCAATGCGCTGCAGCTCTACCTGTCGAAGCCGCTGACGCGGGCCGAGTACGTGGCGGGGAAGGCGGCCATCCTGGGGACGCTGCTGCTCTTCATCACCTGGGTGCCGGCCATCCTGCTGCTGCTCGTGCAGATCGTGTTCGCCGGGAACCTGACGTTCCTGCGGCAGAACCTGTTCCTCTTCCCCGCGATCACGATCTTCTCGTTCGTCGAAGTGCTGATGACGACCGTGGTCATGCTGGCGCTGTCGTCGCTCTCGCGCAGCCGCCTGTTCGTCGGCATCCTGTACACCGCCCTCATCTTCTTCAGCCAGGCGCTCTTCGGCGTGCTGGTGGCGGTCACCGGCGGGACGATGATCGCGTGGATCTCGTATCCGGCCAACCTCACCCAGATCGGCGACGCCATCTTCCGCCTGCCGCTGCACTACGAGACCCCCTGGCCCGTGGCCCTGATCATGATCGCGGCGCTCGTGCTCGCGTCGGTCGCCACGCTCGCCTGGCGCGTGCGCGGCGTCGAGGTGGTCGCATGACCGGCGCGGGCGCCGTCGTCCAGGCCGAGCACCTGTCGAAGTGGTACGGACAGGTCATCGGCCTCAACGACGTCACCGTCACCGTGCCGCCGGGCGTCACCGGATTGCTCGGGCCGAACGGCGCCGGGAAGTCGACGTTGCTGAAGCTGCTGACCGGCCAGCTGAAGCCGAGCCACGGGACGCTCGCCGTGCTGGGCGGACCGATCTGGGGCCGGCCCGAGGTGTTCCGGCGGATCGGGTTCTGTCCCGAGCAGGACGCCTTCTACGAGCGGATGACCGGCGCGAACTGGATCGCCGGCCTGCTCCGGCTGAACGGCCTCGACGAGGCCGCCAGCCGCGAGGCGGCGGCGCGGGCGCTGGAGCAGGTCGATCTGATGGCGGCGGCCGACCGGAAGATCGGCGGCTACAGCAAGGGGATGCGGCAGCGGCTGAAGCTGGCGCAGGCGCTCGCGCACGACCCCGACCTGCTGATCCTCGACGAGCCGCTCTCGGGGCTCGACCCGATCGCCCGCCGCAAGGCGATCCGCCTGATCCGCGATCTCGGGCGAGCCGGCCGGAGCCTCATCGTCTCGAGCCACGTGCTGCACGAGGTCGAGATGATGACGTCGAACATCCTGCTGATCAATCACGGCCGGATCCTGGCCGAGGGGGACGTCCACCAGATCCGCGATCTCATCGACGAGCACCCGCACACCGTGTCGATCCGGGCCGACGACCCGCGGGCGCTCGCCCGCCTGCTGCTGGCCGACGACGACGTGCTGAGCCTGCGGTTCGGCGAGGGGAGCGTGACGGTGGAGACGGCGAAGCCCGATGCCTTCTACAGCCGGCTGACCGGGCTGGCGGCCTCCGAGGCGGCCGGTCCGATCCGCGAAGTGACGTCGCCCGACGACAATCTGCAGGCGGTCTTCCGCTACCTGGTGAAGTGATGGCCCAGTCCTCCGCGCCGCACGACGGTGACGCCCGCACGCCGTTCCTGACGGCGGCCCTGCGGGTGTTCGACCTCTCGCTCGGGGAAATGCTCTGGTCGCGCCGGACGATCCTGCTGCTCATCCTCGCCGTCGGCCCCGTGGCGCTGACCATCGCGGTCCGCATCCTGTCGAGCGCGACGCACCTCGGGCCCGTGCAGGTGAACGGGGTGCGGCTGGACGGCGCGGCGCTGTTCGGCCTCCTCGTCTGGACGCTGTTCATCCGCTTCGTGGTCCCCGTGCTGGGGGTGTTCTACGGGACCGGCCTGATTGCCGACGAGGTCGACGACAAGACCATCACCTACCTGTTCGTCCGCCCGATTCCCCGCGGCGCGGTGCTGGTCGGCAAGTACCTGGCGTATCTCGCGTGCGCCGGGCTCATCACGCTGCCGGCCGTCATGATCAGCTACTTCGTGCTCGTCCCTCTCGCGTCGATTCCGGCGACGTTCCCGTCGCTCGTCGTCGATCTCGCGGTGATCCTGCTCGGGCTGGCGGTCTACGGTGCGCTGTTCGCCTGGGTCGGCGCCTTCTTCCGGCGGCCGCTGATTCTCGGCCTCGTCTTCGTGTTCGGCTGGGAGCAGGTCGCCCTGCTGATTCCGGGATACCTGCGGCAGCTGACGATTGCCTACTACCTGCAGGCGCTGGTGCCGCAGGCCATGCCGCAGGACTCCACGCTGAGCATGCTCCAGGGACTCTTCCGGACGATGCCGACGACGATGACCAGCCTGGGCTGGCTGGCGGTCTTCTGGGCCGGGTTCCTGTGGCTGGCCGCCCGCACGGTGGCCGCGCGCGAATACATCCTGGAGCCCTGAGCCGCGGGCCCGGCCGTCCCGGCGGGAACCCCGGCCGGCAGGTGTCCGTATTAGCAGGGTAGACGCTTCAGGCGAATCTCCAAGGGACGGCCGCACATGACCAGCAGGAACCGCTACTTTCTCATCGGCGCGTTGCTCGTCCTCGTTGCCGGGTTGGGTGTGGGCGTGGTCGCGTACTACACCGGCGCGCTCCCCGGTTCGCCGGCCGCCCGCCTGAACGGTCCGGCCGAGCTGCGGTACGTCCCGGCGGACGCCAGTCTGGTGGCCTATGCGGACGTGCGCGGGGTCATGCAGTCCCGCTTCCGGCAGCAGATGCTGAAGGTCGAGCCGGACGAGCAGGGCCGGCGGCAGTTCGAGGCGAAGACCGGGATCGACGTCCAGCGCGACATCGATCATGTCGTGGCCTGCGTGACGCCGGGGACGGGGGCCGACCGCGCCGACCGTTCCAGCGGCCTGGTGCTGGCCAGCGGCCGGTTCGATCAGGCGAAGATTGCCGCGCTCCTGCAGGAGAAGGGAGCGCAGAAGGAAAGCTACGGCGGCGTGGACCTCTTCACGCAGGAGGCGTCCGGCCACATGGCGGGGCTCGAAGGCGGGCCGCACTGGGGGCTCGCGTTCCTGGCGCCCGGCACGGTGGCGATCGGCAGCCTGCGGCTCGTGAAGTCGGCCATCGACCTGCGGAACGGCCGTGGAGCCAACGTCACCTCGAATGCCGAGCTGATGAAGCTCATCAGGGCCAACGACCAGGGGACGACCTGGGCGGTCGGCCGGTTCGACCAGCTGCGTGAGCAGGCGCGGATTCCCGATCAGGTCGCGAGCCGGATTCCGCCGATCACCTGGTTCTCGGTGGCCGGGCACGTGGACGACGGCATCAGCGGGACGCTGCGGGCGGAGACCCGCGACGATCAGGCCGCCGAGAACCTGCGTCAGGTCGTGCAGGGGTTCGTGGCGCTGGCCCGCATGCAGGCCGGGTCCCAGCCCGATCTGGCCTCGGTGCTCCAGTCGGTGCAGCTCAGCGGAACCGGCCGGGAAGTCTCCCTCAGCTTTGCGGTGCCGGCCCGGGTGCTCGAGCGGATTCCCGGCGCCGACCACCGGCGGGACGGCGACCAGCACCCACGACCCTGAGGTCGTGGGTCCGGAACGTAATATTTTGTCATCCGCCGGGCGCCTGCCCGGCGGCGTCTTGACTCCCCCGGGCCCTCCTCCTACACTGGCCCATACTCATTCCGGCAGACGGTTCGGCCTGGCCGCCTACTGAATTCTTTCCTCGAGCAGCAGTCATTCCCCGGTGCAGGACCGCGTCGCGGCACGCGGATGGTCCGTGCAGGGCCTCGCGGGAGCGCCGCGTGCGCCAAGCGAGTATGATCGGGTCGCGTCGGCAGCGGATCCGCCCGGCCGGGCGGTGCGGCTGACGTTTACGGAGGCCCGCCTCCGGGCGGGCGCGAGCACATGACTGACCTCGTCTTCTTCTACGGCACGCTGATGAGGGGGTTCGCACGGCCGGGTCGCGCGCAGCTCGAGACGAGCCTGCGTCCGGTCGGCCGCGGCTGGATTCAGGCCGCCCTCTTCGACGTGGGGATCTATCCGGCGGCCGTGCCGGCCTCCGAGGGCCGGGTGCGGGGCGAGGTCTACCGGATGCTCGAATCGGCGCCGGTCCTGCGGGAACTGGATGCCATCGAGGGCTACCGGGCCGACGACCCGGACACCAGCCTGTACACCCGCGTCGAAACGCCGGTGACACTCGAGGACGGCGGGATCGAGACCGCGTGGGTGTACTTCTACAACGCGCCGCTCGGCCGCGCGCAGCGGATCGAGTCGGGGGACTACCTCGAGTACCTGAAGGTCAAATGACCACCAGCAGAACGCGCTCACTCGGCCTGTTCCTCCTCGCCGCATTCGTCCTCACCCTCGGCGTCGCCCCGGCGGCCTCCGCCCAGCAGACCGGCAGCGAACTCGACACCCGCGACCCGCGCGTCGTCAAGCTGCTGCAGCAGATTTCCCCGGACCGGCTCAGCACCATCGTCGAGAAGCTCGCCAGCTTCCACACGCGCAACCTGATGTCGTCGACCACCTCGTCGACCGAGGGGATCGGCGCCGCGCGCCAGTGGATCTTCGATCAGTTCAAGAGCTACAGCCCCCGGCTGCAGGTCAGCTTCGACACCTACGAGGTCGCCAAGCAGGGGCCGCGGATTGCGCGGGACGTCGAGCTGCGCAACGTGATGGCCATCCTGCCCGGCCGGACCAGCCGCCGCATCTACGTGAGCGGCCACTACGACACGGTGGCGCGCATTCCCGAGAAGAGCGGCAGCCAGGGGGCGGCCGATGCGCACGGCGGCGTGTTCGACTGGGCGCACGGCGACAACTATGCGCCGGGCGCCAACGACGATGGCAGCGGCACCGCCCTGACGATGGAGCTGGCCCGGGTGTTCTCGCAGAGCGGCATCCAGTTCAACGACACGCTGGTGTTCATCGCCTTCGCCGGCGAGGAAGAAGGGCTCGTCGGCTCGTGGCTCCACGCCCACAAGGCGTTCGAGGAGAAGCTGGTCATCGACGCCGACCTGAACAACGACATCGTCGGCGATCCATCGACGGGCACCGGGGTCGTCGACTCGAGCAGCGTCCGCGTCTTCTCGGTCGGCCCGGCCGACTCGCCGTCGCGCGAGCTGGCCCGCTACATCTGGCAGATGGCCGGGATCTACGTCCCCTGGCACAAGGTGACGCTCATCGCCCGGCAGGACCGGTTCGGGCGTGGCGGCGATCACAGCTCGTTCAACCAGTTCGGCTACACCGCCGTCCGGTTCACGACGTCGGGCGAGGCGTACGACCGGCAGCACTCGATCTACGACACGGCCGATCACGTGTCCGGGACCTACCTGGCCGACAACGCACGGGTGAACGCGGCCGCGGCGGCCAGTCTGGCGCTGGCGCCGCCGGCGCCCGTCGTGGTCGACGCCCACGGGCGGGCGACGATCGGCCGCGGGCCGACCGGCTACGACGCCGCGCTCCACTGGCAGGCGTCGCCGGGCGCCGTCGGTTACCGGATTGTCTGGCGGAGCGGCTGGGCGCTGAACTGGCAGCACGAGCTGCGGGTGGGGAACGTGACCGAGGCAATCCTGCCGTCGACGTCGATCGACAATTACATCTTCGGCGTGGCGGCCATCGGTCCCGACGGGCACGAGAGCCTCGTGTCGGCCTACGTGAACCCGGCGCGGCCGATGACCCCGATCAAGACGGTGGGCGGCGCTAGCCAGCCCGGCGGCCGGCCCTGATCGCTTCGATGAAGTCGGTGATGACCGTGGTGACGCGGGGATCGGGCTCCACGAACTCGATCCCCGCGCGATAGACCACCGCCTCGTGCTCGACGTCGCTGATCCGGCAATGGGCCACCCGGCCCTTCACCACGATCGACCGCTCGCCCAGCGTCAGCCGGAACTCGTGCAGGGAATCGAGCTGGAGAGGGAAGGCGGCTTCGATCTGCGCCCCGCCGCGGCTGATCTCCCTGATCGCCATCGGCTGGAACACCATGACCTCGCCCCGGAGCTCCCCCAGGATTTCGAGCCGTTCGGTATCGCGCTTGTCGAGGGACATGCGTCGGCTGGCACTATAGCACGCCGCCCGAGGGACCATCGGAGGGTGTGGGGCGGAGCCCCACGTAAGAATCAATGCATGCGGAGGGCGGGTAGCAGCGTGGTCTCGGGGAGCGCCGCCCCGTCGAACTCGGTGTCGAGATCCTGTCCCTCGAACTCCGTCGTGTAGGTGAGCACCGGGATGTCGCGCGTCTCGGGATCGAGCTTCAGCATGGACAGCACGTGGAAGCCGCCGGGCTCCTCGATGCGCATGCAGAGGATGACCAGGTTCGGCTGGACCCGCTTGACCTGCGTATAGGCGTGCTCGCCCGACTCGACGAACACGACGTCGTAGTGGCCGACGTCCAGCGCGGCTTCGAGCAGATCGAGGATGGCCGTGTCGCCGTTGATGACCACGACCTTCTGGGGAGCGCGGCCTGCCGGCCGGCTGTCGTGCCCGCGCGGTGTCGTTGGAGTGGTCATCATGGCTGCCCCCTTCGCTGCCGTTCAATACAAGAATCGCGCCACGGCTGGCCGGCGGACCGCGACCCGCCGCCCACTGCCGCACGGTGCAAAAACAGGCCTAAAGTACCGTGGACCGGCCCGTTCTCGCCGGCCGGCCGTCACGGCTCCAGGTCAAAAGTGTCCGCTTGCCGCCCACGGCGGGTGGCAGAATCGTCCGACTGCCGTCTGGCCATTCAATCGGCCGGATCGCGCCGAAGCACAACCCGGATTCGGCGCGGGGGGCATGCGCGGCCGAATTCGCGTTCCACGGTCGAGCGGCCGATATAGGAACGAGACGGGGCACGGCCGGACGCGGCGTATTGCACAGTTTCTCGGGCCAGCCCCTGCGGGCGCGTTGTTGCTCGAGCCGGCTGCTGCGATGATCGGACGGCGGGGGTACTGAGATCCAGATGAGGCTCTTCAGAGCGGGCCTGCTGTACTGCGCGGCGTATGCGGTGGTGGCCTGGCTGTTGTCGGGCCACCTGGCCGCCGCGCGGGTCTTCGGGAATTTCGGCATGTTCGTCGTTCCCGGGCTGCTCGTCTGGGCGATCCTCCGCCGCCGGCACGACTGGGCCGGCTGTCAGTGGCTGTTCTGGGCCGCGTTCCTGCTCGGCGTCTCGCTGTGGACGCTGGGCCAGGTGGGTTGGGCGTTCGACGAACTGCTGTTCGGCCGCGACCTCCCGTGGCTGCGGTGGCATTCGATCCTCCAGCTGTTCGGCTCGCTCGCGCCGGTCCTGGCGCTGCTCGCCCGGCCGCAGGCGGGCGTCCGCGAGGACGACGTCGCCCCGATTTCGCTCGACATCGTCGCCATCGCGATCGTCACCGGCTTCCTGTACTCCTTCTTCATCGTCGCCCCCAGCTTCGCGTCGTCGCAGCAGGTCTTCGCGATGACGGCGCTCGACGTCTTCGTGTCGCTGCAGCGGACGCTGCTGCTGGCCGGGGCGATCTGGGCGGTCTACGACGCCCGCCTCACCCCGTGGCGGCCGGTGTACACGCGCATCCTGGCCGGCGCGGCCATCGGCATCGTGCTCCGTGAGCTGTCGCTGCGGGCCGTGGCCGCGGGGACGTATCACACCGGCTCGGTGTACGACCTCAGCTGGATGCTGCCGCTCGCCTGCTACATCTGGGCGGCCGAGGCGGCCCCCTCCTCGGCGGTGGCCGTCGGCACCGAGGCGACTGCAACCGATGCCCGCAACCGCCAGCCCTTGCTGATCTTCGCCGCGCTGGCGGTGGTGCCGATCGTCGCCTACGCCGGCGGGCAGTTGTGGCCGCTGCGGGGGCCGCTGGCGGGTTTCCGCGACCTGTCGGTGGGGGTGACGCTGGTGTCGATGCTGGCGCTGCTGATGGGGCGCTTCGCGATCCAGCGGCTGGCGCTGAAGGAGGCGGACGCGCGCAGCGGCCTGCTGGCCAAGGCGCTCGAGCAGACCGACGGCCTGGTCATGATCCTGCACCGCGACAGCCGGGTGGCGTATGCCAACTCGGCATTCTGCCGCGCCCTGCGCCGCGAGGCCAATGAGCTGCGGGGAACGCCGGCCACGGCCCTGTTCGCCGAGTCGTCGCGCCATCTCTACGACGAGCTGACCGGCGCGGCGCTCTCGCGTGGCGCCTCCCAGGGGAACCTCCTGCGCCAGCGCGCCGACGGCTCGACGTTCTTCACGGCCTGCAGTGTCGTCCCGCTGTTCGACGCTGCCGGAGGGCTGACGCACTTCGTCTGGGTGGAGCGGGACATCACCGACGATCTGCGCATGCGCGAGCAGCTGATCCAGTCCGAGCGGCTGTCGGCCGTCGGCCAGCTGGTGGCCGGGGTCGCGCACGAAATCAACAACCCGCTCCAGTCGATCGTCGGCCTGACCGAGCTGATGCTGGCGACGCCGCAGGAGCCGGCGATCCGCGGCGACGTCGATCGCATCCGCGAGGCCGCCGTCCGCGCGGGGCGCATCGTCCGCAACCTGCTCGCCTTCGTCCGCAAGTCGCCGCGGGAGCGCGAGCAGGTGAACCTGAACGAGGTCGTCGAGTCGACCGTCGCCCTGCGGGCCTACGAGCTGCGGGCCGCGCGCGTGGACGTCGAGGAGGACTACTTCCCGGACCTGCCGCCGGTCGTGATCAACCGCGAGGAGATCCAGCAGGTCGTGCTGAACCTCCTGCTGAACGCCGAGCAGGCCATCGCCTCGACGGGCCGGCGCGGGTGCATCCACCTGCGGACCGGGTTGTCGGGAGGAGCCGTCCTCCTCGAAATCCGCGACGATGGGCCTGGCGTGCCGGCCGAGGTGGCGGGCCGGATCTTCGAGCCGTTCTTCACGACGCGTGAGGTGGGGACCGGCACCGGGCTCGGCCTGTCGATCGCCTTCGGCATCGCCAGCGCCCACGGCGGCTCGCTCGACCTCATGCCCTCTTCGGCGGGTGCCTGCTTCCGCCTGACCCTGCCGGCCGTCCGCCTGGCTCGTCTCGGTGGCGTTCCCGTCCGGGTCGCCTGACCTCGACGGCGAGCCCGTCCGTTTCCCCTCCGTCCGTCCCGCCGCTCGCGGCTCCCGCGGCTGGCTTGCCCGAGGCCGGCGGCGAGTGTTGTACAATTGAGCGCTTATGGCAGTGCGGACCGTCTTCATACTGAGTGCCGCGCGCACGCCGATCGGGAAGTACGGCGGATCGTTCAAGGACGTGCACCCGGCTGAGCTGGGGGGCGTCGCCTCGCGTGCTGCGATCGAACGGGCCGGGCTCCAGCCGGCCGACATCGACGAAGTGCTGATGGGCCACGGCCGGCAGGCCGGCTCCGGCCCCAACCCGGCCCGGCAGGTCGCCATGCGGGCCGGCATCCCCTGGGAGGCTCCGGCGCAGACGCTGAACAAGGCCTGCGCCTCCGGACTCCAGGCGATCGCCTCCGGCGCGCAGTCGATCGTGCTGGGCGAGTCGGACGTGGTGCTGGCCGGCGGCATCGAGTCGATGAGCCGGATGCCCTACCTGGTCGATGCGATCGACGCCCGGTGGGGCCACCGGATGGGGAACTTCGCGCTGGTCGACGCGATGTACCGCGACGGGTTCCAGTGCCCGTTGTCCGGCCTCATCATGGGCGAGACCGCCGAGGTCCTCGCGCACCAGTACGGCATCACCCGTGGCGAGTCGGACGCCTACGCGCTGGAGAGCCAGACTCGCGCCCAGGCTGCGATCGCCGAGGGGCGGTTCACGGCCGAGATCGCGCCGGTGACGCTGACCGACGCCCGCGGCCGATCGACCACGGTCGCCAGCGACGAGCATCCCCGGGCCGGCGCGACGCTCGAGGGGCTGGCGAAGCTGCCGCCGGTGTTCGGCGAGGTCGACGGCCATCCGGGCATCGTGACCGCCGGGTCCTCGTCGGGCATCACCGACGGCGGCGCGGCGCTCGTGCTGGCGGGCGAGGGGGCCGCGAAGGCGGCCGGGGCGAGGCCGCTCGCGCGGATCCTCGGGTGGGCGAGCGCCGGCGTGGACCCGCGGATCATGGGGATCGGGCCGGTGCCGGCGATGCGGAAGCTGTTCGCGCGGACCGGGCTCGGCCTCGACGACTTCGATCTGGTCGAGCTGAACGAGGCGTTCGCGGTGCAGGTGCTGGCGGTGCTCCGCGACGTGCCGATCGCACGCGATCGGCTGAACGTCAACGGCGGCGCGATCGCCCTGGGGCATCCGATCGGCTGCACCGGCGCCCGGATCGTCGTCACGCTGCTGCACGAGATGCAGCGCCGCGGCGCACGCCGCGGCCTGGCCACGCTCTGCGTGAGCGGCGGCATGGGGATGGCGATGGCGGTGGAGCGGGTGTGACGGACGCCCGCCTGCCCAACGAAGAGCGCTTCGCCGGAGGCCACGCCGAGCCGAGGACATGGAGATCCGGGGCGAGGCGTCGGCGTGAGTTCCGCGTGGGGGTGGGGCCCCACGCGCATTGAACGACGCTCACGAAAGACCGTAGACCGTAGACCGAAGACGACATTCATCATGCGCATTGCAGTTATCCCTGGAGATGGCATCGGCCAGGACGTGACGGCCGAAGCGGTGAAGGTGATCAGGCGGGTGGGCGAGGTGTTCGGCCGCTCGTTCGATCTGGAGATGCTGCCCTACGGGGCGGACTACTACCTGCAGACGGGCATCACGCTGCCGCCGAACGGCTACGCGATGCTGCGTGACGAGTTCGACGCGATCTACGTCGGCGCGCTGGGCGACCCGCGCATCCCCGACATGCGGCACGGGCGCGACATCCTGCTCGGCACCCGGTTCGAGCTCGACCTCTACGTGAACCACCGCCCGGTGAAGCTGCTCCACGAGCGGCTGTGCCCGCTGAAGGGCCGCGGGACGGCCGACGTGAACATGGTGATCTTCCGGGAGAACACGGAGAGCCTCTACGTCGGCATCGGCGGCCGCTTCAAGGCCGGGACCGAGGACGAGGTGGCGATCCAGGAGGACATCAACACGTACAAGGGCGTCCACCGGATCATCCGGCACGCCTTCGAGTACGCGAAGGCGAACGGGCTCACGAAGGTCTGCATGGCCGACAAGAGCAACGCCGTCACGCACGGCCACGCGCTGTGGCAGCGGGTGTTCAAGGAGGTCGCGCCGCAGTACCCGGGGATCGAGCCGACGCACTGGTTCATCGACGCGCTCTGCATGCAGATGATCAAGAACCCCGCGCAGTTCGAGGTGATCGTCACCAACAACATGTTCGGCGACATCATCACCGACGTCGGGGCGCAGCTGCAGGGCGGGCTCGGCATGGCGGCCTCCGGCAACATCCATCCGGGCCGGACGTCGCTCTTCGAGCCGGTCCACGGCTCGGCGCCGAAGTACGCGGGCAAGAACGTCGCGAATCCCGTCGGTGCGATCCTGTCGGCGGCGCTGATGCTCGACTTCCTGGGGCTCAGGCAGGAGGCGGCCGCCGTCGAAGCGGCCGTCAAGGAGTCGGTCGTGACCGTCAACGGGACGGCCGAAATCGGCGGCACGCTCGGCACGCGCGAGACCGGCGACTACATCGCCGCCGCCATCAAGGCCCCGAAGGCCTGAGGGTGGTGGCTCATGCGGCCGGTCTTTGATTCGGAGCCCCGCAGGGGAACGCCGCGCACGGCGCAGCCGCGACCGGAGTGGAGCGAGCCGGATCGCGAGCGCAACGGAGGGAGCCGGGGTTCGGGGCAGCGCCCCGACTGAAGATGCCCACGCGGGAGACGGGCCATGACATCGCCGCGGCCATCACGCCACCGAAGGCCTGAGGCTGCGGCGCGCAACCGGGAGAACAGCGTGAGTATGAAGACAGACGTATTCGTGGTGGGCGGGGCGCGGACTCCGATGACGGATTACACGGGCGCGCTGAAGGACGTCTCGGCGCTCGAGCTGGGGGCGATCGCGGCGCGCGCGGCGTTCGCGAAGACCGGCGTGGACGCCGGGTGGATCGAGCACACCGTGGTCGGCAACGTCATGCAGACCAGTGCCGATGCCATCTACGGCGCCCGTCATGTCGCCCTGAAGGCCGGCGTGCCGGTCGACGTCCCCGCCCTCACCGTGAACCGGCTGTGCGGCTCCGGCATCCAGGCGGCCGTCAGCGGCGCGCAGCTCATCCAGCTGGGCGAGGCCGGGCTGGTGCTGACCGGCGGCATCGAGAACATGACGCAGGCGCCCCACGTCATCCGCGGCCTGCGCACCGGGCTGAAGCTGAATCAGGGCAAGCTCGAGGACTCGCTCTGGGAGGGGCTCCTCGATCCCTACTGCGGCTGCACCATGGCCAAGACGGCCGAGAACTGCGCCGCCAAGTACGGCATCTCGCGCGAGCAGCAGGACGAATACGCCGTCCGCAGCCAGCAGGCGGCGGCGAAGGCGTGGGCGGCCGGCCGGTTCGCCGACGAGGTCGTGCCGGTCGAGATCAAGAGCCGCAAGGGGACGACGATCGTCGACAAGGACGATCACCTGCGGCCCGAGACGACGATGGAGATCCTGGCGAAGCTGCCGCCGGCCTTCAGCAAGGACGGCATGGTGACGGCCGGCAACGCCAGCGGCATCGTCGACGGCGGCGCGGCGCTGATCCTCGCCTCGGCCGACGCCGTGAAGCAGCGCGGGCTGAAGCCGATCGGCCGGATCACCGGCTGGGCGACGGTCGGCGTGGAGCCGAGCCTGATGGGCATGGGGCCGGCGCCGGCGACGCGCAAGCTGCTGAAGCAGCTCGGGCTGACGCTGAACGACGTGGACCTCATCGAGGTCAACGAGGCGTTCGCCGGGCAGTACCTCGCGGTGGAGAAGGATCTCGGCCTCGACCGCAGCCGCGTGAACGTGAACGGCGGCGCGATTGCGCTCGGCCATCCGCTCGGCATGACGGGGACGCGGCTGCTGCTCACGCTGCTGCTCGAACTGCGGCGGCAGGGGAAGACGCGCGGCCTGGCGACGGCCTGCATCGGCGGCGGCCAGGGGATCGCGGCGATGGTGGAGACGGTGTAAGAGGCAGGATCCGGCGCGTCAGCGACGGCCACGCGCGGGGGTGGGGCCCGACGTGCCAGTCCAGGTGGCCATGCCGCCTGTCGAAGGATCCGGAGCGTAAGCGACGGCAACGCGTGGGGGTGGGGCCCCACGCGAACTGATAAATCGGAGACAGACATGGAGATTCGTACCGTTGGCGTGCTCGGATGCGGCCTGATGGGCTCGGGTATCGCGCAGGTCTGCGCGCAGTCCGGCTACAAGACGATCGTGCGCGAGGTCGACGATGCCTTCCTGCAGCGGGGGCTGACGCGCATCAAGAAGTTCCTCGAGGACGGGGTCACCAAGGGGAAGGTCACGGCCGAGGTGCGCGACAAGACGCTCGCGAACCTCAGCGGCACCACCTCCTTCAACGAGATGAAGGAGTGCGACCTCATCATCGAGGCCATCGTCGAGAACCTCGACGACAAGCTCCAGACCTACGCCGGGCTCGACGCCGTGGTGAAGGACCACACGATCTTCGTCAGCAACACCTCGTCGCTGTGCGTCACGCAGCTGGCGGCCGGCACGAAGCGGCCCGACCGGTTCGCGGGGCTGCACTTCTTCAACCCGGTGCCGATCATGAAGCTCGTCGAGGTGATCCGCGCGCTGCAGACCAGCGACGAGACCTACGAGCGGGTGTTCGGGTTCGCCCAGTCGCTGGGCAAGGACCCCGTGACGGCGCCCGATCGGCCGGGCTTCATCGTGAACCGGCTGCTCGTCCCCTACCTGCTCGACGCCATCCGGTGCTACGAGAACGGGCTCGGGACGCTCGAGGACATCGACAAGGGGATGAAGCTGGGCTGCGGCTACCCGATGGGGCCGTTCACGCTGCTGGACTTTGTGGGGCTCGACACGACGTACTACATCGCGAACATCATGTTCGAGGAGTACCGTGAGCCGGCCTTCGCGCCGCCACCGCTGCTGAAGCGGATGGTGGCCGCCGGCCGCCTGGGCCGCAAGAGCGGCCGCGGCTTCTATACCTACAGCAAGTGAGACCGGCCGGGGAGCGGCCCGCCACGCCGGGCCGCTCCCGCGCCGTCATCGCTTCGTGGCCGGGCCGGCCCGGCCGACACATCTCATGCAGAACCTGATCCGCGATCTGCTCGCCGCGCTGGGGGAGGACCCCGATCGCGAGGGACTCCTCGACACGCCGAAGCGCGTCGAGAAGGCCCTGCGCTTCCTGACGAGCGGCTACGAGGCCGACGTCGCACAGGTGCTCAACAACGCCCTCTTCACGGTCGACTACAGCGAGATGGTCATCGTGAAGGACATCGACTTCTACAGCCTCTGCGAGCACCACCTGCTGCCGTTCTTCGGGAAGTGCCACGTCGCCTACATCCCGAGCACGAAGGTCATCGGCCTCAGCAAGGTGCCGCGCCTGGTCGACATCTTCAGCCGCCGGCTGCAGATCCAGGAGCGGCTGACCAGCCAGATCGCCGAGACGATCCAGGACACCATCCAGCCGCTGGGCGTCGCCGTCGTCATGGAGGCCACGCACCTGTGCATGGCCATGCGCGGCGTCGAGAAGCAGAACTCGTTCGCCGTCACCAGCGCCATGCTGGGCGCGTTCCGCAACAGCGCGCGCACCCGCCTCGAGTTCCTCGAGCTGATCCGCCGCCGCAGCGCCGTGCCGTCCGCCGTCGACGCCGTCGCCGCGATCTCGCGCGCCGAGGACTGAGCGCCCCGGGGATGGCTGCCGGATCCGCGGCGCCCGCCCTCATCTTCCTGCTGACCTACCTCGTGGTGGCCGTCGGACGGCTGCCGTTCCTGCGCGTCGACCGGACCGGCGCCGCCGTCATCGGCGCCATCCTGATGGTCGTCGCCGGCGGCCTGGGCCTGGACGCCGCCTACCGCACGATCGACTACCGGACGCTCGGCCTGCTGTTCGGCATGATGGTCCTCGTCGCCCACCTGCGCCTGTCGGGGGCCTTCGCCTGGCTCGCCGAGTGGATCGTCCAGCGCGTCCGCCGCCCGCTCGCCCTGCTGGCCGTCATCGTCGCGGTCGCCGGGACGCTGTCGGCCCTGTTCGTGAACGACACCATCTGCCTCGTCTTCACCCCCGTGGTGCTCGACCTGGCCGAGGCGCGCGGGCTGTCGCCGCTGCCGCTGCTGGTGGGCCTGGCGACCGGCGCCAACATCGGCAGCGTGGCGACGGTGACCGGCAACCCGCAGAACATGCTGATCGGCAGCCTGTCGCGGATGACCTATCTCGGGTTCCTCGGCCACCTGGCACCGGTCGCCGTCGTCGGCCTCGGTCTCGACGTGCTGGTCATCGGCCTCGTCTTCCGCCAGGAACTCGCGAGGGGCGGCCGGACGGCCACCCTGCCGGCGCCGCCGGTGCACCGCGGCCTGATGATCAAGGCCCTCGTCGTCGCCGCCGGCGTCCTGGCGGGCTTCCTCGCCGGCTACGACACGGCGGTGGTCGCCCTGGCCGGCGCCGCCGTCCTGCTGGTGACGCGCCGCGTCAACCCGCGCAAGGTCTACCAGGAGATCGACTGGGACCTGCTGATGCTGTTCATCGGCCTCTTCGTCGTCATCGGCGGCGTGGAGCACGCCGGGCTCGACCAGGTCTTCTTCACCCTGCTGCAGCCGATCGGCGTGGCGACGGTGGGCGGCCTGACGGTCGCGGCGGCCGTTCTGTCGAATCTGGTGAGCAACGTCCCCGCCGTCATGCTGTTCACCCGCCTGGTCCCGCGCCTGCCCGATCCCGGCACGGCCTGGCTGACGCTGGCCATGGCGAGCACCCTCGCCGGGAACCTGACGATCGTCGGCTCCATCGCGAACCTGATCGTCGTGGAAGGCGCCGCCCGGCGCCGCGTCCGCCTGTCGTTCTGGCAGTACCTGAAGGTCGGCGTGCCGCTCACGCTGTGCACCCTCCTCGTCGGCATCCTCTGGCTGGGGCGCTGACCGTCCGGCGGAAGAATCGCCGCACGGGCCCGTGTTGTGTGCTATCGTCCGACGCGCTCCGCGGTCGAACCGGCGGGGCGGTTCAGCGGAGCGGGGGCTCGCCCGGTAGCTGGCGCGGGGATACGCCGGCAGTCATTGCACAACGGAGGCATCATGACGCGAAGGATGGCGGCGATGGGAGTGCTCGGGCTGGCGCTGGCGGCGACGCCGCTGGTGCACGCGCAGCCCGCGGGGCAAGGGGCGGCCGGGACGGCTGCGAAGGCGAGCACGACGTTCGTGCACTGCGGCACGCTGATCGCGGACGCGGACCAGCCGGCCATTCCGGGCGGCGACGTGATCATCACCAACGGGCAGGTGACGGCGGTCGGCCCCAGCCTCACCGCGCCGGCCGGAGCGGAGCGGCAGGACCTGTCGCGCTACACCTGCATGCCGGGACTCGTCGATGCGCACATCCACCTCACGACCGGGCCGCGGGGGCAGTATCCCTCGCTGCCCCTGGCCGCGATCCGGGCGTCCAAGGACATGGAATACGCGCTGCATTCCGGCATCGTCGGCGTGCGCGTGCTGGGCACGGACGGATTCATCGACGTGGCGGTGAAGGATGCCATCGACGAAGGGACCATTCCCGGCCCGCACATGATTCCGGCGGCCCACGCGATCTCCATTCCCGGCGGCCACGGCGACTTCTACAACTTCCCGCCGAGCCTGACGCCGGAGAACTACTACACGCCCGTGAACGGCTTCATCAATTCGCCAGCCGACGCCGAGGCGGCGGTGCACTGGCAGCTGAAGTACGGGGCGCGCGTCATCAAGGTTCTCGCGTCCGGCGGCGTGCTGTCACCTCTGGACTCACCGATGTCGGAACAGGTCTCGCCCGAGGAACTGAAGGTGATCGTCGAGCAGGCGCACGCCGCGCACGTGAAGGTGGCGGCGCACGACGAGAACCTGCCGACGATCTGGGCGGCGCTGCGCGCGGGCGTCGACTCCATCGAGCACGGCGCCGGGCTGGATCAGGACGCGGCGAATTACATGAAAGAGCACGGTGTGTACCTGACGGAGACGTTGTACATCGCGAACAACATCGTCGAGCAGGGGGCGAAGGTGCACATGCCGGACTACGTGGTTCGCAAGGCGAACATGATCTGGCAGGGGGAGCTGCAGGGGTTCAGGATTGCGCTGAAGAGCGGCCTCAAGATCGACGCGGGCTCCGATCAGGGCTATGGGCCGGGGACGGCCACGCTGCGCGACGAGCTCATGACCGAGGTGCGGTTCGGGGCGACGCCGCAGCAGGCGCTGCGCTTCGGCACGAAGGCGAGCGCCGATCTGCTGGGCCTCGACGACCTGGGGACGATTGCGAAGGGGAAGGAAGGCGACATCGTGGCCGTGGAGGGGAACCCGCTCGAGGACATCCACGCGCTGGAACGGGTGCGCGCCGTGATCTTCAAGGGGCACGCCGTCCCGCCCGCGAACGAGCGCTAGGATGACCGCGACGCCTGAGGCCGCGCTGGAGGAACCCGGGGCACGCCAGCTGCTCCGGCACGCCGTGGCGACGCTGGCCTATCGCGGGGGCAAGGTCCTGCGCGGCGTTCCCCCGGAGGTCGCCGGGTTCAAGGCCGGGCCGGCGACCCGGACGCCGGCCGAGATCCTGGCGCACGTCTGCGACCTGCTCGACTGGGCGCTGTCGATTGCCAGGGGCCAGCAGGCCTGGCACGACTCGACGCCGCAAGCCGAGTGGGGGCGCGACGTGGCCCGGTTCCACGAGGGGCTGGCGGCCTTCGACGCCTGCCTGGCCTCCGACGCCCCGCTCGGCGCCTCCGCCAGCCTGCTCTTCCAGGGGCCGATCGCGGACGCGCTGACACACGTTGGCCAGATCGCGCTCCTCAGGCGGTTGGCCGGGGCGCCGGTGAAGGGGGAGAACTACGCGAAGGCCGAGATCGTGGCGGGACGGGTCGGACCGGAGCAGGCGGCCCCGCGCCGCGAGTTAGACTGACCCGGCGGGCGGGAGCGGCCGTGACCGCTCCCGCCCGTGAGGGTTGGCGAGGCTAGAAGGTGTAGCTGATCCCCAGCCGCATGATCCGCGGCCCGAGCAGGCCGGTCGGCAGCCCGAAGCTGGGGTAGGTGTTCACCACGCCCGTCACCGGGTTGGTGACCCTCGACACGCCGGTGAACGGGTTCCAGTCGTAGGCCGTCGCGGCGTTGAACAGGTTGTAGGCGTCGAAGCTCGCCTCGAGAGTGCCGTTGCCGAGACGGAAGCTCTTGGCGAGGCGGATGTCCATGGTCTTGATCGCCGGCGTCCGGACCGTGCCGGGCGCGTTCGCGAAGATCACCGTGTTCCCCTGGTTCAACTTCACGCGCAGCACGCGGAACGGCGCACCCGACGTGTTCGACCAGGGCGTGCCGCTCTGTGCACGGATGTTCGCGCTGAACAGGATCCCGTGCGGGAACAGGTAGCTGCCGGTCAGCTTGAAGGTCTGCGGGCGGTCGAAGAAGGTCGCCCCCTTCGAGTTGATCAGCGTGTTCGGATCGTTCAGGGCGGCGCTCCCGTTGTAGATCCCGACGTACGTGTTGTCCTGCGTCGCCTTGCCGTAGGTGTAGCCCGCCAGCATCTGCCAGCGGTGTGACAGCCGCTTGGTGGCCGTGATTTCGATCCCCTTGTAGTCCTGGTTCAGTTCGGCGCTGTTCGTGTAGTAGAGGTGCGTCAGCGCCAGGGTCGCCGGGTCCTGGTTGTACACCGTCAGCGTGCTGTCATCGGCCGTGCCGACGACGCCGTCCGGGCCGGGGTCGACCACGGTCATCGGCGTGTAGGAGGCGGCGGTGACGGCCGTGTTGATCGGGCCGAACTGGTTGCGCTCCTGCCGGTACGTCCCCGTGACGCTCAACCGGAAGTCCGGCATCAGCTCGCGGTCGATGCCGAGGATCACCTCGTTGGTGTACGGCTGCTTGAGGTTCGGATTGAACGAGGAGATGTTCGCGCCGCCGACGGCGACGAGGGCGCCGGTCTCGTTCGGCTGGAATTTGCCGTCGCCGTTCAGGTCGTTCCAGACGTACTGCTGGTAGGAGGACCCGTTCAGGTTGACGGTGTTCGGCGTGCCGGTGCTCAGCGTGTAGTAGTACCGCGCCGCCGACGCCTTGATGGCCGTCTTGCCGTCGCCGGTCACGTCGTAGATGACGCCGACGCGCGGCGACACCGTGTTCCAGGTGATGACGTTGTTGACGGCGGAGAAGGAACGGGCGGGCGCGAAGGTCCCCGCCGGGCTGGACTGCGCCGGCAGGTAGCCGTTGGTCCGCTGGTAGCGCAGGCCCCCGTTGATCGTCCAGTTCTTGACGCTGATCGAGTCCTGTCCGAAGACGGCGAACGTGTCGACGTTGGCGGCCGAGTCGACCGGCGTGTTGTACTCCGTGACGTACGCCGGGGCGCCGTTCAGCGTGTACTGCAGGATGTCCCCGTTGCGCGTCTGGTCGGACACGGTCGGCGCGTGGGCGTAGTCGATGCCAACCCGGAATTCGTGTCGCGTGCCGTGGAAGTTGTCCACGTAGTACGAGAGGTTCGCGTTGGTCTGCAGCCGCTTCCGGAGGAACCGGTACCCGACCGTGTTCGCGCCGCTCGTGATGTTCGTCGCCAGATCGTACGTCGAGACGTCCGTCGACTTCAGGTACAGCGGGAACAGCAGGTCGTTGTAGCTGATGCGCGCGTCGAGGAACGCGTGGCTGCTCAGGACCGAGTTCCACAGCCCCTGGTAGATGGAGGTGGTGTCGTCCTCCTTCCAGTCCGAGGCCGGCGTGTTGAACGCGCTCGCCCCGCGGTTCGGCTTGTAGTACTTCTGCCGGCTCACGAAGCCGGTGAACCGGTTGTTCTGGTTCAGCTGGTAGGTGAAGTTGCCGATGCCGGACGTGATGTTCGTCTGCTCGATCTGCGGGAAGCCCGGCACGTTGACGTGCACGCGCCAGTCGCGGAACGAGGTGAAGAACTGCAGCTTGTGCTTCACGATCGGGCCGCCGAGCTGGAAGTTGGCGTCCGACACGAAGTCGACGTTGCCGGCCGAGGGCGCCAGCCCCTGGTTCTCCAGCGCGCTGTCGATGTTCGACGACTGCGTCTGGTGCCCCTGCCAGTAGAACGACCCCGAGCCGTGGAACTCGTCGGTGCCGCTCTTGGTCACCATGTTCATGAAGACGCCGCCCGACGGCACCGACAGGTCGATGGCGCCGACCGACACCTGGATTTCCTGGAAGGCGTCGTAGTCGTAGTAGAACTGCGTGTACCCGATGGCCGCCGGGTCGCCGACGTTGATGCCGTTCAGGTACTGCGTGTTCTGCCCGTTGCTCGTGCCGCGCGCCGACATGCCCGCCTGCAGGCCACCCTGGTCGCCGCCGACGTCGGGCCGGTTGGTCGCCAGGCCGGGAATCTTGTACTCGGCCATCGACCAGATGTCGCGCCCGCCCGGCGTCGATTCCAGCAGCTGCTTGCTCAGCGTCGTGCTCACGGTCGCGCTGGTCGTATCGACGGTGGGCGACTCACCCGTGACCGTGACCGACTGTTCGACCTTGGCCAGCTCCATCTGCAGCTCGAGCGGCGTGGTCTGCCCGACGCTCACGATGATGCCGGGCCGCATCAGCGTGGCGAAGCCCTGCAGCTCGATCTTCACTTCGTACGTGCCCGGGAAGAGCGACGGAAAGCGGTAGACGCCGGTGGAGTCGGTGACGCCGGTCATCGAGCCCGCGACCAGCACGGGGCTGCTGATCGTGATCGTGGCGCCGGGCAGGGCGCCGCCCTGCGCGTCCTTCAGGTGGATCAGAATGCTGCCGGTCTGGATCTGCGCCTGCGCCGGCACCTGTGCCAGCAGCAGGACGGCCAGCCCCAGGAGTACGGTCTTGCCAAGTCGGACCATGGTCTCCCCCCTTGCGAACCGCCACGCGAGCGGCACGCCGGACCGATTGCACGGCCGCCGGGCCCGCGCGCCGCGCGCGGGCTCGACGCCCAACCTTGCAGTTGTTGAGCAAAGGATGATAGCGCCGCGCGGGGCGGCATCTTCACGGGAACTCAGCGGGCGAATGGCTTGTGTGCAATACCGCCGAGCTGTCCGGCACGGCGTTCAGGTCGCGTCCCGGACGTGGCGGGATGAAGGGTTGGACCAGGACGGTATACTGTGGCTCATGATGAGACGTCTGCTGGCGGCGACCCTCGTCGCGGCGCTCACCGTTCCGGCGGCGGCGGCCGTCCAGACCCGCCGGCGCCCGCCGGTCCGCAGGCGTCCGCCGGTCAAGATGGAGACGGTACGGCCCGAGATGAAGTGCCCGTCGCCGCTCGGCGTGGGGGTCCGGACCGGCCTCCAGTTCTGCGACGTCCTCACCGGGACCGACCCGTCGACCGGCATCCTCGTGACGATTCCGCCCCATCGCGGAGATGCCACGCTCACCTTCGACCTCCACAACCGTCAGACGTACTCCGCCGAGCAGGTCAAGGCACACCGGGCCTACGCCCGCTATACGGCCACGGTCGACGTCGTGACGGGTGACGGGACGATCCTGGATCGCGGCGTCGTCCGCAGCGAGTTCAGGACCCAGGCGGATCTGCTGGATTGGATTGGCGGGGGAGCGGGGCCAGGCGGCGTGAAGGCGGTCGCCCCCACCGGCACCGAGCCGATCGTCATCACGGTGCCGCAGAAGGTGGAGCAGGTGAGCATCCTCGGCGAGAAGCTCGAGGTGCTCCGGCTGGACGGCTCCTACACCTATCAGGCGGCGGGGCTGCCGATCGCCGACATCAGCAACGTGTCGCTGCAGTACCACCCGGCGCCGGTCCGCAAGCGGCCCGTCCGCCACCACAAACCGTAGGCGCCAGGTTCAGGAGCGCACGCCGTACGGACGCTCTGCCACAGGTCGTAGGCGCCGAGCTTCAGCTCGGGGCTCGCGCTCACAGATTCAGCGTCTGGCCGTCCTGGGGGATCTTGATCCGGCCGCTCAGCCCCGCCTGCCGCACCAGTTCGCCCAGCCGGCCCCGTCCCAGACTGCAGTGGTTCCAGGCCTCCATGTGCACCGCGATCACCGTCGCGTCGGGGGCCATCTCCGCCACCCGCAACACCGCGTCCGAGTCCATCGTGATCGGATCACTGTCGATGAACTCGGCCGCCCCCGCGTTGAGGACGATGACGCCCGGCTGGTGTCGCTTCAGGACGTCGGCCACGATCGGGCACCAGACCGTGTCGCCGGCGATATACAGGGACCGCTCGCGGGGGGCGTGAAAGACGAAGCCGGAGATGGGGCCCATCTGGCGGGCCAGTTCGCCGGTGCCGTGGCGCCCGCCGGTCCGGACGATCTCGACGCCTTCCCACTCCACCGGGTCGGTGACCGGGCGGACGTCCCGGAACCCGCGCTGGGCCAGCGTGTCGGCATCCTCCGGCTGGCAGAAGAGCGGCAGCCCGTGAGGCAGCTGCTGCACGGCCTCGTCGTCCAGGTGATCGCGGTGGGTGTGGGTGACCACCAGGGCCTGGACCCCCTTCACGATCTCGGGAATCGACGCCGGCAGGTCGACGAGCGGGTTGCGGCGGTCGTTGTCCGAGTTCTGGATGGGCGGCTGCATGCCGGCCGCGCCGAACGATGGGTCGAGCAGGAAGTGCCGGCCGGCGAACTCGACCCGCAGCGTGGCGTGGCGGATGAGGTGGATGTGCATGGGGAATCGTGTCACGTACGACGTACGACGTGCAACGTACGACGTGCGCGACGTACGACGTGCCACGTATCACGTACCACGTATCACTTGCGGCGATTATTGGCCCCGGCGGTCGAACCGGCGTCGCACGTCCGTACGCCGTACGTGGTACGTCCCGCACGTCTGTACGTCGGACGTGCCACGTTGTACGTGACAGCTGCCGTACACACCAACGGCCGGCCCCCGGTGGGGGAGCCGGCCGTTGAACCGTCTTCGAACGCCAGGTGCCGCCTAGTTCACGCTCGGCTGGCCCTTCTTGCCGAGGCCGCCGATCTGGATCGTCGGGGCCGCCGGCGCCTCCTTGAGCACGTGCTGGCGGTAGAGCTGCGCCATCTGCGCGTGGTAGACGGCGTCCTTGTCCTCCGTCTTGTGCTTCTTCGCCCGGAGCTTCTCCTCGCGGGCGTTCTTGGCGATCCCCAGCTCGTCGAGGTCGGTCTGCGCGCCGGCGGCGACCGCCTCGGCGTTCAGGGTCAGCGAGTGCTCGCTGCTGGAGAGCGGCACCGACTTGTTGCCGGCGAAGATCTCGTGGCGGCCGTGTTCCTCGTACCACTTGGTGAGGGTGGCCGTCATGTGCATCTTCTCGATGATCTGGCGCCAGCCGATCCCCGTGTTGTAGGCGCAGAAGGAGATTTCGCCCTGCTGCGTCGCGTAGGGGATGATGCACATCTCGGTGCGGCGGAAGTCGTAGTTGAACAGGTCCTGGAACCACATGCCCGCGATGAACAGGAAGTTCCAGCGGTCCGCCCGCCGCTTCTGGATGTCTTCGACCGTCCGGTCGCCCTCGACCTTGCCGTAGGCCCCCTTCTGGGCCTTCTTCGTGGCGCCGAAGGTCTTGTCGAACTTCCGCATCAGGTCGCTCAGCTTGAAGTGCGTCGGCGCCTTGAACGGGTCGTAGTTCCGCATCAGCGCCAGCGCCATGCCGACGACCGAGAGGAACCGGCCGCGGGCGGCGTCGTTCACTTCGGCCACGTCCCTGGCGAGCTGCTCGGCCTTCAGGAAGGCCGTGACCGGCACGGCTTCCTTCGTTTCCTTGTCGATCATGACGGCCATGCCGACGCCGCAGTTCGGGTGGCAGCCGCAGGTGAGCTGGCCCCACTGCTGGTCGGGCCCGTGCACCTGGTCGGCCCAGTCGGTGAAGGTCCCCATGAAGGAGATCGGGAACCAGTCGCGCACCGGCTCGCCGAGCCCGGTCTGCTTCTTCACGTCGTGCGCCAGGTGCGACAGCGTGTAGCGCTGCGCCTGCCGGCGCTCGTCGGTGATCTCCTCGTCGCGGCCGGTAAAGCTGACCGGCTGGAAGGAGAGGAAGCTGATTTTCTTGGGATTGTCGAGCGCGAACGAGATGATGCGGCCGACCTGCTCGTTGTTGATGCCGTTCACGATCGTCGTCACCGGGACGATTTCCACGCCGGCTTCGTGCA
>JAGWRA010000245.1 GCA_028876655.1 Acidobacteriota bacterium
CACGCCGTCGCGCATGCCGGTGCCGGCAGCGGCGCGCGGTCCCGCCGCTGGACGCTCCGCCGGTCGGCCGCGGCCTGAGCCCGGGAGCCCGCCGCCAGGAGCCCTTCAGGGGCTGTGCTATCGTTAAGGACAAGGAGCTCGTTCCTTGTCCCTTCACGTCATTCCTGGCCTCGCGGTCGCCCTCACCCTCGTCGCGGGCCCGGCGGTGCCAGTGTCGCCGCGCTCCGCCGACGCCAGCACCGTCGCCACCGCCCTCCAGCGGAAATACGACACGGTTCACGATTTTTCCGCGGATTTCACACACAGCTATACCGGCGGGATCCTCGGCAAGACCGTGACCGAGCACGGACGGGTCTATGTCAAGAAACCCGGCCTGATGCGGTGGGAGTACGCGGCCCCCAACAAGAAGCTCTTCGTGTCCGACGGCGTGAAGATCTATTCCTACATCCCGGCCGACCGGCAGGTCATCGTCTCTTCGGTGCCGCCGGCCGACCAGGCCACCACACCCACGCTGTTCCTGGCGGGCAAGGGGGACCTGAACCGCGATTTCGTCGCGACGCTGGTCGACTGGCCGGGGACGCCGCCGGAGGCCGAAGCCCTGAAGCTGGTTCCGCGCCATCCTCAACGCGACTATGATTGGCTGATACTGGTCGTGGGACGGCAGAGCCTGCAGATCCGCAGGCTGGTCACCCGCGACGCGCAGGGCGGGACCTCGTCGATCACCTTCACGGACGTGAAGGAGAACGTCGGGATGCCCGATCGGCTGTTCACCTTCAAGATTCCGCGCGGTGTCGATGTCGTCACGGACAACCCGCAGCGTTGATCCCCCCTCCGGCCCGGTTCGCGCCATCCGGCCCGCGGTCCGCCTGCTGGCGCTCGCCCTGGCCGGCCTGCTGCTCACCGGCTGCGCGGCGGCCACGATCGCCGCGCGGCAGGGCGAGGAAGCCGAGCGGACCCAGAACTACGACCGCGCGGTCGTCGAATACACGCGCGCCCTGAAGCTGAAACCGGACGACACCCGCGTGCGGCTCGCGCTCGAGCGCGCGAAGCTCCGTGCGGCGCAGGACCATTTCGCCCGGGGGCGCCGCGACTACGCCATCGGCAAGCTGGACCAGGCGCTCGTCGAGTTCCAGATCGCCTCCGAGATGAACCCGACCAGCTCGGAAATCGAACACGAGCTGGACGCCACCCGTCAGGCCCTCCGCGCCAAGGTCGCCATCACCCCGGGCAGCCGCACGGCCCTGCAGCAACTGATCGATCGGTCGCGGCAGGCGCCGGCCGGCGGCCTCGGTCTGCCGCCGGATCTGAAGCTGCCCGACTCGCTCGTGTTCCGCGACGCGAGCACCCGCGACATCTTCACCGCCCTGGCCCGCTTCACCGGCCTCAGCATCATCTTCGACCCGGCGTTCCAGGACAGCCGCCTGACGATCGACCTGCATCACACGACGCTGCAGGACGCCCTGACCTCGCTGACGCAGGCGACCGACACGTTCTACCAGGTGACCGCGCCGCGCACGATCGTCATCGCCCCCGACACGGCCGCCAAGCGGCGCGAGTACGAACAGGACGTGGTCCGGACCTTCTACCTGAGCAACGCCGACCTGAAGGAAACGGTCGACCTCCTGCGGATGGTCGTCGACGCCCGGCGGATTGCGCCGATCACCTCGAACAACGCGATCACGATCAAGGACACGCCCGAGCGGGTGGCGGCGGCCGGGCGGATCATCGAGGCGATCGACAAGGCCCGTCCCGAGGTGGTCATCGACACCCAGCTGCTCGAGGTGGATCGGACGAAGCTGGCGGAATACGGCCTCAACCTGGCGTCCACCGACAGCGCCGGCAACCTGCAGTCCGGCATCTCCGGGTCGGCGTCGGTGTCGGGCGGCACGCTGACGCTCGACAAGCTGCGGAACCTCTCGCAGGCGGACATCCTGCTGGCCAACCTGCCCGCGCTCTACTACCGGCTCCTGAAGTCGGACACCGACACCCGGACCCTGGCCAACCCGCAGCTGCGGACCTCGGACGGGGTCCCGGCCGATGCGGAGTTCGGCGACCGCGTCCCCGTCCCGGTGACCACCTTCACGCCGATCGCGACCGGTGGCACGGCGCAGCAGCCGATCGTCTCGTACAACTACGAGAACATCGGCGTGAACATCAACATCACGCCGCGCATCCACCACGACGACGACGTGTCGCTGGCGCTGAAGATCCAGGTCAGCAGCATCTCCGGCACCGGGTACGGCGGGCTGCCGACGTTCGGCAACCGTCAGATCAACACGGTGATCCGGCTGAAGGATGGCGAGACGAGCCTGCTGGCGGGACTGATCAGGGACGACCAGCGCGACGTGCTCGAAGGGGTGCCGGGGCTGAGCGACCTGCCGGTCATCGGCCAGCTGTTCGCCCACCACCAGAAGCTGAACGATCAGACCGACGTCATCCTGACCCTCACGCCGCACATCGTCCGGGTCCTGGATCTGAAGCCGTCGGATCTGGCGCCGTTCCGCGTCGGCCGCGATTCGCTGACCCCGGGCGGCGAGCTGACCGTGCCCGTGGCGCCGCCCGCCGCGCCCGGTGCGGGCCAGCCGCAGAAGCCGGGCTCCGGTCCGGCGCGACCGATTACTCCGCCCAAGGTCCCGCCGGGGCCACCCGGTGGCCACCGCCGCCGCTGACGCGGCTCAGGCCGCCTCCCGCGACACTTTCGCGCCGAGCTGGCGCAGCCGGGCGACCAGCTGCGTATAGCCCCGCTCCACCGTCTCGAGCGGCGCCAGGCGGCTCTCGCCATCGGCGGCCAGCGCGGCGGCGATCAGCGCCATCCCCGACCGCAGGTCGCGGCTGTCGAGCGGCCGGCCGCGCAGCCGGCTCGGGCCGTTCACGATGATCCGGTGCGGATCGCAGAGGAACAGATCCGCCCGCATGCCGCTCAACTGCTCGAGCGCGAAGAGCCGCAGTTCGTACATCCAGTCGTGCACGAGCGTCCGGCCCTCGGCCTGCGTCGCCAGCACCGTGACGAGGCTGACCAGGTCGCTCGGGAACCCCGGCCAGAGGCCGGTGGTGATCCGGCCGGCCGCCACCGGCTTCGACGCCTCTACCCTGAAGATCCCGGCGTCCATCGAGCAGCGCACCTGCATCTGCTTCAGGACGGCCGCGACCACCTCGATGTCCTCGTCGCGCGCCCCGCCGATCTCGATCTCGCCCCCGGTGACGGCGGCCACGACCGCCCAGCTCCCGGCTTCGATGTAGTCCCCGTTCAGGGCATGGGTCGCGCCCGACAGATCGCATCCGCCCTCGATGCGCAGCGTCGAGGTCCCGGCACCGATGATGCCGACGCCCATCTTCCCCAGGAACCGGCAGAGCTCGACGACGTGCGGCTCGCAGGCCGCGTGACGGATCTCGGTGATGCCCGGCGCCGCCGCCGCCGCGAGAATCGCCGTCTCGGTCCCGGTGACCGAGGCTTCCTGCAGGTAGATCGACGTCGGCCTGAGGCCGTCCGGGACCTCGAGTGCGTGGATGTCGCTCTCCACCATCCGCGCGCCCATGGCGACCAGCGCCTCGAGATGAGTGGCGATCGTCCGGCGCGCCGGGAAATCACCGCCCGGCGGCGCAAGCCGCGCGCGGCCCCGCCGCGCCAGCAGCGGCCCCAGCAGGAGCACCGAGCCGCGCAGCCGGCCGACCAGCGTCCGGTCGGGCTCGTCCCTGTTCACGCTCGCGCAGCAGACGCGGAGCGTCGACGTCCCGAGGCCATGCACCTCCGCCCCGAGGTCCTGCAGCAGGCGGACCATCACCTCGACGTCGCCGATCCGCGGCATGTTGGTCAGCGTGCATTCCTTCGACGTCAGCAGGCAGGCCGCCAGCAGCGGCAGCGCCGCGTTCTTGTTCCCTTCGACGTCGAGGCGCCCGGACAACCGGGTGCCTCCCTCGATCAGCAGCGTGGACATGGGTCAGGTGTTGACTTCCAGTTGTCAGTTCTCAGTCTTGAGTTGTGAGTTCTGAGTCGTCCCGTAGCCCGTAGCCTGGAGCCCGAAGCCCGCGGCCCGTAGCCCTCAGAATTCTCCCAGGCAGACGATTTCATCACGCAACACCACGCCGAACCGGGCCTGCACTTCGCGGCGGCACAATTCGACGAGCGCCCGGATGTCGGCCGCGCGTGCCTGGCCGTCGTTCACGATGAAATTGCCGTGCGTCGGCGACACGCGGGCGCCGCCCATGGTCCGCCCCTTCAGCCCGGCGCGATCGACCAGCGCGCCCGCCGACGCCGGCATCCCTTCGGGTAACCGGTCGATCCCGGGATCCGGGTTCTGGAAGATGCAGCCCGCGCTCGGGCTGTCGAGCGGCTGCGTCCGCTTCCGGAACGCCAGTGATTGGCGCGCCACAGCCCGCAGCTGCTCCGGATCGCCCGCGCCGACCCGGAACACCGCCGACAGCAGCACCTCCCCGGTCCGCTGCAGCCGGCTTCGATCGTACCCGAATTCCATCGCGGACTGCGGGACGTCCTTCACGGCGCCCTCGCGATCGACCAGGCGCACCTCGGCGACCAGCTCGCCGAGCAGACGCCCGCCGTAGTGCGCGTTTCCGTGGATGCCCCCGCCGACCGTGCCGGGCGTGCCGGCCCAGGCTTCGAGACCCGCGAGCCCGCGGCCGACGGTCCAGCGCACGAGGCCGTTGATCGTGACGGCCGCATCCGCCCGGACCCGGCCCGGTCCTTCCTCGACGATCGCCCCGCCACGCGGACGGATGACGAGCCCGCGGATGCCGCGGTCGCCGATGAGGACGTTCGAGCCACCGCCGAGGATCGTCACGGACTGGCCGGCCTCGTGCGCCAGCGTCAGCGCGCGGCGGACCTCCTCGGCCCCGTGTGCCTCGACCAGCCAGTCGGCAGGACCGCCGACCTTGAAGGTCGTGAACGAGGCGAGCGGCACGTCGCGTCCGACCCGCGCGCGGCCGAAGGCCTCCACCAGTGCGGCGTCGAAGCGGGCGTCCGGCGCGCCGGTCATGACTGCACGAACGGCCGCTCCTGCTCGATGAGCGCCCTGAGCGCCTCGCGCAGCGTGCAGACGCGAAAGCCGATCCAGTCCCCCGGGGCCAGCTGCCCGGCAAGGGCCAGGTCGGCGGTGATCACCGTCGCGATCTTCGGATACCCGCCCGTGGTCTGCCGGTCGGCCATCAGCAGGATCGGCTGCCCGGACGCCGGCACCTGCAGGACCCCGAGCGGCGTCGCGTCCGAGATGATGTCGGCCCCGCGCGCGTGCGTCAGCGGCGGGCCGTCGAGACGGTAGCCCATGCGATCCGACCGCGTCGAGATCGTGAAGCGGGCCGACTCCAGCGTGCGCAGGGCCTCGTCGGTGAAGTACTCCGCCTGCGGGCCGGGCCGGACGCGCAGGACGGCACCGCCTTCGGGCAGCGGCACGATGGGCGGCAGCCGCCAGCCCTGGCGGGGGACTCGGCCGGTCACGGGGCCCGACTGCAGGCGATCTCCAGCCCGCAGCGCGCGTCCCGACAGCCCCCCCATCGCACTGATGAGGTGCGTGGCCCTGCTGCCGAAAACGGCCGGCACCTGCAGGCCGCCGGCGATCGCCAGGTACGACCGCGCCCCACGCCGGGGCCCGCCGAACGCCAGCACCGCGCCGGCCTCGGCCTGGCAGACCGTGTTGGTCGGCAGCCGCCGGCCGTCGAGCCGCGGTCCCAGATCGGCGCCGGTCAGCGCGAAGGTGGCGGCCTGTTCGAACACCAGTTCCGGACCGATCAGCGTCAGTTCGAGCGTGGCCGCGTTCTCGGGGTTGCCGACCAGCAGATTGGCGAGCCGGTGCGCGTAGGGATCCATCGGCCCGGCCACCGGTACGCCTGACGCCTGATGCCCCCAGCGCCCGAGATCCTGCACCGTGGTCAGCAGCCCCGGCTTGATGATGCGGATGGATGCCACGCGTCTGGGTCTCCGTTGCGGTCAGCGCGTCCCGGTCTCGCCGGCCAGACGCGCGTATTCGGCGGGCGCGATCGCCACGAACTTCACGGCGTCCCCAGCCTGCATCAGGAAGGGCCGTGGCCGCGTCGGATCGAACGGCGCGATCGGCGTCCGGCCGATCAACTGCCAGCCGCCAGGGCTCTCGGAGGGATAGATGCCTGTCTGCCGTCCGGCGATGCCGACCGACCGCGCCGGCACCTTCACGCGCGGTGTCGCGTGGCGCGGCATGGCGATCCGCTCGTCGACCAGCCCGAGATACGCGAAGCCCGGGATGAACCCGAGCATGTACACCCGGTAGACCTGACTGGTATGCCGCTCGACGACCTCGTCCTCGCTGCAGCCCGCGTGCCGCGCCACGGCCGCGAGGTCGGGGCCCAGCGTGCCGCCGTAGCAGACGGGGATTTCGATCGGCGCCTGCGCGCCGGTGCCCGCCGGCGCCGGCTGCGCCCCTTCCCGTTCGAGCAGGGCCCCGAGCGACGCCAGGTCGGTGCGCAGCGGATCGAAGTACACCGCCACGGCCCGGTAGGTCGGCACGACGTCCCGGACGCCGGGATGACGGGCGGCGGCAACGGCCCGCGCGCAGGCGATCGCCCGCGCGTTGACGCCCGGGTCGACGCGGTCCTCGAACTCCACGACCAGGGCCGAGTCGCCGGCCTCGACGATGCGGAAGCCTCCGGGAGGCACGAGCGGCATGACCGTCATGCGCTCAGCACCTCGAGCAGGCGCCGGTGGATGCCGGCGAAGCCGCCGTTGGACATGATGACCACGCGGTCGCCCGGCTCGCGCTCGCGGGCGATGGTGGCAATGATGTCGTCCACCTCTGCGATGTAACGGGCCGCCTTGCCGCGTCCCTTCAGATCGGCCACCAGCTCGGTCGCCGACAGCCGCTCGTCTTCCGGCAGGCTGCTGCGATACACCGCCGCGATCACCACCTCGTCGGCCGCATCGAATGCGGTGGCGAAGTCCTTCTGGAAGACCCGCCGGCATGACGAGGCGGACCGGGGCTCGAACACGGCCCAGATCCGCCCGCCCCCACCGGCCGCCCGCAGGCCGGCCAGCGTCTCGGCAACGGCCGTCGGGTGATGGGCGAAGTCGTCGTAGATCGTCACGCCCCCCGCCGTCCCCACGATCTCCAGCCGCCGGCGCACCCCCAGGAACCGGCGCAGCCCCTCGCCGAGCCGCTCGGCATCGATGCCGACCTCGGCGCCGATGGCGAGCGCCGCCAGCGCGTTGCGGACGTTGTGCTGTCCGACGAGCGGCATCTCGAACCGGCCGTAGACCTGGCCGTTCCTGCGGACCTTGAACACCGTCCCCCCCGGCGTCGGCTCGCTGTCGTAGGCCTGCCAGTCGGCCTCGCTCCCGAGCCCGAAGGTCTGCACGCGCGACCGGGCCCGTACCGCCAGCGCGGCGGCCTCCGGGCTGTCGCTGCCCAGCAGGAGCAGACCGCCGCGGGGGATCAGGTTGACCAGCCGCTGAAACGCGAGCCGGACGGCATCGAGGTCGCGATAGATGTCGGCGTGGTCGAACTCCACGTTGCCGATGACGGCGATGTCGGGCAGGTACTTCAGGAACTTCGCCGTCTTGTCGAAGAACGCGCTGTCGTACTCGTCGCCTTCGATGACGAAGTCGCGGCCGAGGCCGGCGCGATAGCTCGATCCGCCGTCACCGAGGTTCTTCGCAATGCCCCCGACGAACACGCTGGGATCGGCCCCGCCGTGGACGAGCAGCCACCCGGCCAGCGACGTCGTCGTGGTCTTCCCGTGCGTGCCGGCCACCACGATCGATCGCGCGCCCCAGAGGAAGTGGTCGCGGATCGCCTCGGGCAGCGAGCAGTACCGGATCTTGCGATCGAGTACTTCTTCGAGCTCGGGATTGCCCCGCGAGATCGCGTTGCCGACGATCACCAGATCGAGATCGGCCGTGATGTGCGCCGGGTCGAACCCTTCGAGCGCCTCGATCCGCTCGGCGGCCAGGAAGTCGCTCATCGGCGGGTAGACGTGCTCGTCCGATCCGCGCACGGCGAAGCCCTTGCGCGCGAGCAGCGCCGCCAGTGTCGCCATGGCGGTCCCGCAGATGCCGATGAAGTAGACCCGTTGCGTCATCCTCTCGCCTCGACAGCCGCCTCTTCGATGATGAGCGCCGGCCGCGCCTGCGCCACGATCCGGGCCTCTACGCCGAACGGCAGGGTCATCGTGGGCCCGGTGGTATGTCCCGACGGGAACCCGAACAGGATCGGCCCCGGAAAGTCCTGCAGCGCATCGGCCACCGCCGCGCGCGCCGACACGGCGCCGCCGGGCTCGTCGCAATCCCGCAGTTCGCTGAAGACGATGCCGTCCGCGCGATCGAGCACGCGGCCGAGGCGCAACTGCATCAGCAGGCGATCGAGGCGGTACGGCCGCTCGCCCACGTCTTCCAGGAACAGCAGGCAGCCCGGCGGCGGGAGGAAGGCGTACGGCGTGCCGAGCGACGCGGCCAGTTGCGTCAGCGTCCCCCCGAACAGCCGTCCGCGGGCGTCGCCCGGCTTGATGACCTCGAGGGACGGCGGGGACAGCGGGCCGAGCGGCTCGGCCCGCATCACGGACCGGAGGAACGAGTCCGGGTCGTACCCGTCGGCCCCCCGCTCGAACCGGCCGACGAGCATCGGGCCGTGGAAGCCGACCATGCCGCAGTTGATCGTGAGGAACGTCAGGAGCGACGTGACGTCGCTGTAGCCGACCAGCGGCTTGCGGCTCGCGCGGGCTTCCGCCGGATCCAGGAGCGGAAGCAGCTGCACGCTGCCGTACCCGCCGCGGACGGCGAGGAGGCCGGCGATCGACGGGTCGCGCCAGGCCCGGCGCAGCGCCTCGGCTCGCACGGCCGGATCGCCGGCGACGAACGGCTTCCGCGCGAACACGGTCTCGTCGTAGACCGGCTCGAAGCCCAGGCGCCGGATCTCCGCCACGCCCCGGTCGAACGCGTCGCGGTCGAAGCCGCTCGCCGGAGCCACGAGTGCCAGCCGATCGCCGGAACGGAGCGCGTAGGGCTTCAGCATCGGCCTCTCACAGGAACTGCGCCATCCGATCGGCGATCGCCCGGTGCTCGTCCGTCCCCAGGAGCCGCCGCAGCTCCGTCGCCGGGGCCGGCCTGAACCGGCCGCCGCCTCCCACGGCCTGGTTGCCGAGGTAGCGGGCCTTCACGTCGGCCAGCCGCTGCCAGGCGTCCTCGACCCGCGTCAGCGGCAGGCGCTCGGTCTCGACCGCCCGGATCGCCGCCTCGAGCGCCGCCGCCTGAAGGTCGTGATCGCCGCCGCAAATCAGCAGGCCGTCGCAACCCGCCGCGAGCGCCGCCACGGCGGCATCCGGCACCGCCATCCGCCCGGCAACGGCGCGCATCTCGAGATCGTCGCTGAGCACCATCCCGCGATAGCCCAGTTCGCCCTTGAGCAGATCATGCACGATCGCCGGCGCCAGCGTCGCGGGCCGCTCCTCGTCGAAGGCCGGCACCAGGACGTGCGCCGTCATGATGGCGGCCACGTCGGCCTCGATGGCCGCGCGGAACGGCACGAACTCGACGGCGCGCAGCCGATCGGGATCGTGTTCCACCAGCGGCAGCTCCTTGTGCGAGTCGACACTGGTGTCGCCGTGCCCCGGAAAGTGCTTGCCGCAGGCGGCCACCCCCCCGGCCTGCAGCCCCCGGATGATGGCGGCCCCCAGCCTGGCGACGTCGGCCGCATCGGTCGAGAGCGCCCGGTCGCCGATGATCGGGTTCTTCGGGTTCGTGTGGACGTCGAGCACCGGCGCGAAGTCGAGCGTGATCCCCACGGCGCGCAGTTCGGCGGCCAGCGCCCTGGCGAACCGGGCCGCCAGCTCGGCGTCGCCGCTGCGCCCGAGCGTCGCCATCGGCGGCCACTCGGTGAACGGCGCCTTGAGCCGTGCGACGCGCCCGCCCTCCTGGTCGACGCTCACCCACCACGGCAGCTCCCGCTCGAGCTGTCGCAACTCGGCCACCAGCTCGGCCACCTGCTCCGGCGCCTCGATGTTCCGCGCGAACAGGATGACCCCGCCCAGATCGAATTCGCGGGCCAGCGCCTTCAGCTCCGCAGGGACACGATGCCCGTCGAAGCCGGCGATGAGCAGGCGGCCGATCCGGCGAGGGAGTTCGCGCAGCGACATGGAAGGCGGTTCGTCCCGAAAGCGCCTTCATTATAATGCCCTCGTGCACATCCAATCCTCGGCACCCACCCGGATCGACCTGGCGGGCGGGACCCTCGACATCTGGCCGCTCTACCTCTTTCACGACGGCGCCCAGACGGTGAACGCCGCGATTTCCATCCGCGCCCACGCCCGGATCGACACCCGCCACGACGGCGGCGTCGCCCTGCGGTCGCTCGACACCGGCCGGACGGTCGAGGCCGCGCGGTGGGAGGATCTGCCGGTCGAGGGGGACCTGCCGCTGCTGGCGCGGCTCGTCCGGTTCTTCCAGGCGGGCAACCTCACGCTCACCACCGAGAGCCAGTCGCCGGCCGGCGCGGGCCTGGCCGGCTCCTCGGCCCTGAACATCGCGGTCTGCGCCGCGCTCGCCCGGTGGCGCGGCACGGAGTACCGCCACTCGGATCTCCTGCGCATCGCGATGAACGTGGAGGCGCAGACCATTGCCGTGCCGACCGGCGTGCAGGACTACCGCCCCGCCCTCTTCGGGGGCGTAGCCGCCATCGAGCTCCGCGTCGACGGCATCCACCGCGTCGGACTCGACGTCGATCCCGCCGCGCTCGAGGACCGCATCGTCCTGGCGTACACGGGCGAGCCCCGCAATTCCGGCACGAACAACTGGGAGATCATGAAACGTCATCTCGATGGCGACCGCGCGATCTTCGACGCCTTCGAGCGGATCCGCGACACGGCCGCCGCCCTGCGGCGCGCCCTCGAGCGCGGCGACTGGGCCGAGACGGGCCGGCTGATCGCCGAGGAGTGGGACAACCGCCGGCGGCTCTCCCCGGGAGTCACGACGCCTGTCATCGACGATCTGATCGCCCGCGCCCGGCGAGCCGGCGCCTCGGCCGCCAAGGTCTGCGGCGCGGGCGGGGGCGGGTGCCTCTTCTGCTTCGGCGAACCGCAGCGCCGGGACGCCATCCGGGCGGCGCTCGCCGCCGGCGGTGCGCGGCTGCTCGACTTCCACGTCGACCTGGAAGGCCTGCGTGTCCGATAACCTGGCGATCGCCCGGGTCCTCGCCGAGACCGCCGACCTGCTCGAGCTCAAGGAAGCCAACCCGTTCAAGATCCGGGCGTACCGCAACGCCGCCGAGACGATCGCCAACACCGGCGAGCGCGTGGCCGCGTTCGACGAGGCCCGGTTGCGCGAACTGCCGGGCGTGGGCCGCGACCTGGCCGCTCGCATCCGGGAAATCGTCGAGACGGGCGACGCCGGGGTCCATCGCGAGCTCGTCGCCGAGTTCCCGCCGACGATCCTCGAGTTGCTCCACCTGCAGGGGGTGGGCCCGAAGACGGCGGCCACGGTTTACCGCGAGCTGGGCATCGGGTCGCTCGACGACCTCGAGCGGGCGGCCCGGGCCGGACAGCTCGCCTCGGTGCGCGGCATGGGCCCGAAGAAGACGGCGCTCATCCTGCGCGCCATCGACGAACGGCGACGGCACGCCTCCCGGTACCTCGCGCCGGAGGTCGCCGACACCGCGGCGGCCCTGATCGCGCGCCTGCAGGAGGCCGCGCCGGGCGCGGACTTCACGCCGGTCGGCAGCCTGCGCCGCGGGGCCGAGACGTGCGGCGACCTCGACATCCTCGCCGTCGGCGCCCCGCCGTCGCTGATGGATGCCTTCACCGGCGACCGTCTCGTCGAGCGGGTGCTGGGCCGCGGCGAGACGAAAGCGAGCGTGCTGCTCCATGGCGGCCTCCAGGCCGACCTCCGGCTGGTCCCGCCCGGGAGCCGCGGTGCCGCTCTCCAGTACTTCACCGGCTCGAAGGCGCACAACATCGCCCTGCGGGACCGGGCGCTCGCCCGGGGCCTGACGCTGAACGAGTACGGCCTCTTCGACGCGGCCACGTCCGCCCCGGTCGCCTCCGAGACAGAGGAAGCCATCTACGCCGCACTCGGCCTGCCGTTCGTCCCGCCCGAACTGCGCGAGAACCGCGGCGAGATCGACGCCGCGGCGGCCGGTTCGCTGCCCCGCCTGATCGAGCGGTCCGACCTGCGTGGCGACCTCCACGCGCACACGACGGCAACCGACGGCCGCGACGACATCGAGACGATGGCCCTGGCCGCGCGAGCCGCCGGCCTGGAGTACCTGGCGATCACCGATCACAGTCAGGCGCTGGCCATGGCCAACGGGCTCGACGAGCGGCGCGCCCTCGCGCATGCCGCCCGCGTGCGCGAGGTCGGCCGGCGCCTCGACGGCATCACGCTGCTGGCCGGCATCGAATGCGACATCCGGCCGGACGGCACGATGGACCTCGCCGACGACTGCCTCGCGGAGCTGGATCTCGTGATCGCCTCGGTCCACTCGGCGTTCAACCAGGAGGCCTCACAGATGACCGACCGGCTGCGGCGCGCCATCGCCTGCCCGTACGTCGACATCATCGGCCATCCGACGGGACGGCTGCTGCTCCGGCGCGAGCCCTACCAACTGGACCTCGATGCCGTGCTCCACGACGCCGCCGCGGCTGGGGTCGCGCTCGAGATCAACAGCCAGATCGAACGCCGGGACCTGAACGACGTCCAGGCCAGGCTCGCCCGCGACCGCGGCATAACACTGACGATTGCGACCGACGCCCACGCCCGCGGCGCCTTCAGCCTGCTGCGCTGGGGCGTCCAGACCGCCCGGCGCGCCTGGCTCACGGCGGACGACGTCCTCAACACCCGGCCGATCGAGGCCTTCCGGGCGAGTCTCCGCCGCCACAGGCGACCGGCCGCCCGATAACGCTCGCAGGAGGTCAGGAGTTCACCGGAGTCTTCACAGGAGGCTCAGGAGTTCAGGAGCGCTTCCCCTTGGGATTCCTCCTGATCTCCTGACCTCCTGCTCCATCCCTCCCGATCTCCTGACCTCCTGCTCCATCCCTCCTGATCTCCTGATCTCCTGCTTTACCCCTCCTGGTCTCCTGCGCTCCTGTGTGAAACTCCTGGCCTCCTGCTAAGCTAGACACACCATGGATCCCGTCGACGAAATCAAGCGCCTCTATTACGAGACGACGCGCGCGACGATCGCCCGCGATCTCGCACGGGCCGTCGAACTGCTCAAGTCGCTGCCGTCTGAGGAGGCGCGCGAGCGCGCGGCCGCCTTCATGGACGGGCTGTCGCAGATGCGGTCGGAATGGGGCGTGCGGGGCGGGGACACCAGCAACGCTCCCGGGCCGCGGGGGCACCGGCGAGCGGGCGGCCGGCCGAAGAAGCCGGCGCGCTGAGCGGTCAGTGCCGGCTGGCGGCGTTCACGACCTTCTTACGCGCCGCCACCCTGACCGGCTCGGGCACGTTCCGATCCATCGACAGGGCGGTCAGGTCGCGGTCGTTCAGCCGCACGAGCAGGTTCAGGGCGATCGCGACCGGGGTCTTCGGGTTCCGCGAGAGCCCCTGCACGACCCCGTAATTCCGCATCCAGGCCCGGTTGGCCGCAATCGATCGCAGCACGTCCTCGGGCACGGTCGCCATCCGCGCGAACGACTCGATCTCGTCCTCGTTGACCCGCGGGCTGCTCAGGACGGCGAGCGCCACCATCTTGTTGGGATCGCGGACGAGGATAGCCCGCTCCTCGCGGCTCCCCTTCAGCGCGCAAGTCATCTTCTCGACGACGTTCAGTCCCGCGAGCCGCTGCGCGGCGGGCAACCGCGCCTCGTCACGCGCCTCCTGCTCAGGCCCCAGCGCCTCGCCCACCGTTTCCCCGCCCTCGATCAGCGGGGCGTCGGCATCCGGGGACGGAACGGCCGCCGCCTCGACGCCGCGCGCCGCGAAGAAGGCCCGGAGGGCCTCGGGCACCTCCGGCCGACCCAGGAAGGCCGCCAGCGTCGGCTCAGGAATCCGCGCCAGCGTCTGCGCGGCCGTGCTCCGGATCGCCGGGTCCGGATCGTCGACCAGCAGGACGAGCAGCGCCAGTTGCTCGAGCGCCCGCGGGGCGAGGGCCCCCTGGGCGGCCAGCAGCCGGATGTCACGCGCCACCTCGCCGCGGCGGAAGAAGTCCACCAGCGGACTCCGGAGTCCGGTTTCCATACGAGGGTCTGAGTCGAAGGTGCACCCGGACGCGCCGGGCAGGAAGAGACGGGGCTAGTTGCCCTCGACGAACGACCGGTAGTTGTCCGGATCGATCCGGATGGTCACGACCTGGCCCGATCGCCCGATGGGGCGTGCCGGCATCCCGTTGATCGTCAGGCCGAGCGCACCGGCATCGCCGGCCGTCAGCACCACTTCGTCGTGGCCGCGCAACACCGTCTGCTCGCCCGGCTGCATCAACCGCTGCATCGAGCGGACGCCGTCGACCGTCGCCGACACCCAGCACGGCGCCCGGGCTTCGAGCCGCACGCTGAGCGAGGCGCCCAGGGTGCCGTCGGGCAGCGAACCGGTGTTCGACGTCGGCACGATCGGCGACGAGGCGATCGGCGCCGCCTCGGCGGCATCGATGCCGTCGGACGGGCTGGAGTTGCGGAATCCGGCGATCGCCACGTACAGCAGGATGGCGACGAGCGCGATCCCGAGGCCGGCGACCCGGGCGATCCGGCCGTGCTTGCGTGCTTCGCGCTCGCGCACCTGCCGCTGCTCGCGCTCGTGCACTTCCGGATGACCGGCCCGCACGGACTCCTGAGGAAAGCTCGCGAGGAAGTCCCGCAGCGTGTCTTCGGGATCGAGGCCGACTTCGACGGCGTAGGCGCGGACGAAGGCGCGGGTGAAGATGCCGCCCGGGAGACGGGAGATGTCGTTGCGTTCGAGCGCTTCGAGAGCCGGGATGGATATCTTGGTGACGTTCGCGATGCGACGCAGCGACACGTCGCGCGCCTCGCGGGCAACCTTCAGGCGGGTGCCGAAGTCGGGAGCGGACCGGTCAGGCATCCTCGGTGGAACTGGAAGCTGTCTCGAACTGTAACACCCTCACGCACTTCGAGATCAGGGCGTGAGCGGCCCCAGCGGGTTCATCGGGACCTATGGTAGGGAACTTTGTGCCGGTGTGTCAAACAGGACACGAAGGTCTTGCACAATCTCTGCCAGGCTCTTCGCTCGATCTTCGCCACGCGATCCAACGGGTTGAAAGAGCCCGATCGCGGCAACGCCCGCCGCACCGGCCCGCGCCACGGCGGGAGCCGACACGAGCGTGATGCCGCCGATCGCCAGGACGGGCACGGTGCAGCGGCGCGTCACGGCGGCGAGTGTCGACAGCCCCAGCGTGGGATGACCTGCGGGCTTGGACGCCGACGGGAAGATCGTGCCGAGCACCAGGAAGTCGACCCCGCCCTCCTCGTCGACGCGCATCGCCTCGGCGGCGCCATGCACCGATCGTCCGATGAGGAACCCCGGCGGGACCAGCGCCCTCACCCGCCGCGCGTCCATCGACGCCGCGCGCAGGTGGACGCCGTGCGCACCGGCGGCGAGGGCCACGTCCGCCCGCTCGTTGACGAGGATCCGCGTGCGCGTCCCCCGCACGACCGCCACCGCCCTGGCCACCAGCGCGGCCAGCGCGCCAGCCTCGAGATCGGGCTCGCGGATCTGCACCAGATCGAGGCCGGCCGCTGCGGCCTCCGCGATCTGGTCCAGCATCGCCTCGGCACCGGGATCGCTCGTGCCGCGCACCGGAGCCAGCCGGCGCCGGTCGGTCACCAGGCAGAGCACGCCGGCTACTCCTCGAGCGGCAGCCCGGTCGATTCCGAGCCGCCCGCCTCGCCCGACCGGGGCGGCCCGCCCGCGTCAGGCCCCGGAGCCCTGAACGGCGGCTCGCTGGCCGACCGGACGGCACCGCCGACCAGGTAGGCCAGGTCGACGAGGCCGACGTAGAGGTTGACGAGTCCCAGGCCCGTGATCGCGCCGCGGGCGAAATTGTTGGTCAGCACCAGGCGCAGCAGCGGGATCGAATCGGTGAAGTAGTTGCGTTCCCAGAACGGCGTCCACGGCACCGCGATGAGCAGGAGCCCGATCTCGATGAACAACGCGATGAGGAGAAGACGCCTGAACAGGACACTACCCTCGCATCTCGGACTTCGTCAGCCGGTCCACCCGGGCGTCCACGTCGCGATAGGCGCCGGTATCGGTCTGCAGTTCGAGGTAGACCGCCAGGGCGCGCGCCCATTCGCCGTTCTCCTCGAGCAGCAGCCCCAGATCGTACAGCAGCTCGAGGTTCGCGTCCGGTGTCGGGGCCGGCGCCTGGGCGGCCCGCTCGAACCAGTCCACCGCCTGCTGAGGCCGTCCACACCGGACCAGCAGCCGCGCCAGCCGGCCGGCCGCTTCGAACCGCAACCGGGGCGACCGCGCGGCCAGCTCCAGCAGCGCCGCGGCCTCGACGTCCCGGCCGGCCGCTTCCAGCTGCAGCGCCCGCTGATACTGATCCCGCGCCGCGTCGGCAGCCGACAGGCGGTCGGCCGCCACTCGCAGGTGCTGGAAGACCTCGTCGAGCGGGGGCTCCTCGGCCGCAGCGTCCCCGCCGGGCGGTTCCACCGCTTCCACGACCAGTCCTTCGAGGGCCTGACTCAGGTCCACTTCGATGACGTCTGGCGGCCCTGCCACGGCCGGTCCTCGGTCGGAGGCCGGCAGGTCGCTCAGATCGAAATCGAGCGCCGGCACCAGAATCGGCGCGGGACCGGTCAACCGCTCGGCCACGGCCCGGTCGGGATCCGGTTCGCCGAGCAGCACCAGCGCCTGACGCAGCCGCGCTCGATGCGCCGGGTTCAGTGGATCGCGCGCCACCAGGTCCTCGGCGATGACCCGTGCCTCGTGTCCGGAGCCGCGCAGGAGGTACGCGTCGGCCAGTTGCGCCTGCGCGGCCGCGACCTCGACCTCGAGCCCCGCGTCGACGCAGACCTCCACCAGCTTCATCAGCGCCGGCACGTGATCGGGCACCTGCGCCACGAACGCCTGAAGCGGCGCCAGGGCGGCCGGCCAGTCCTGCCGGACGACGCCGCGCTCGCACACCGCCTCGGCGCACCTGAAGGCGCTCTCCGGCGCATCCGCGGCGAGCCGTTCAGCCAGTTTCGCCACCAGCTCGGGCCGCTCCTCGGCGAGCGAGCCGAGTTCTTCCGCGACCGCGTCCCCGGCGCCCGTGCGCAGGCGGACCTCCACGGCCAGCACCCGGATCTCGGGATCCGCACCGGGGTTGTCGGGCAGCAGCGCGGCTGCACGCTCCCAGGCCCCCTGCGCCGCATAGAGTGCGGCGAGGCCGATCCGCCCCTCGCCATCGCCGGCATCCAGGTGGACCGCCTCCTCGAGCACGTTCCGCGCCTCGTCATCGCGGTGCTTCGCCCGCAGGTCGGCCGCCAGCGCCCGCAGCGCCGCGGCCGCGCCGGCGCCATCGCCCAGTTCGGCGCGCGCGCGCGCCGCGCGGACGTTCGACGGAACGTCGGCCGGATCGATGCCGCCCAGGCGGACCCGGATCTCGGCCGCGCCGCGCAGGTCGCCCCGGGCCGTCCGCCGCTCGATGACGGCCGTCAGATATCCGCGCGCGTCGGCGAGCAGGCCCTGCCGGGCCGCGAGGTCGGCGGCCTGCAGCAGCGCGCTCTCGTCGTGCGGACTGACCTTCAGGATCTTCTTGTAGAGCGCGGCGGCCTTCGGCAGGAAGCCTTCGCGGGCGAGGTACCCGGCGATGCGTGCGTACTGCGCCACGGCCTGTTCGATCCGCCCGGCCCGCACGCAGAGATCGCCCAGCGCATTCGCGGTCGTCAGGTCGCGCGGCTGATCCTCGACCAGCCGCACGTACTCCTCGATCGCCTGGTCCAGCCGACCCTGACGCAGCAGCTTCTCAGCCTTCCGGAGCGCAGACTCGCGATCGATGGCCACGTGTCAGTCGGCCGGATCGTCAGGACCGGGCCTAACTCCCTCTGTATCAATGGTATCAAAGAGCGAGGACGGCCGGAACGAACGCCTGTGCAACGGCGAGTACCCGAACCGCGCCACCGCCTCGAGGTGGGTCCGGGTGGCGTACCCCTTGTGCCGGTCGAAGCCGTAGCGCGGGTCGGCGGCGTGATGCCCGGCCATTTCGCGGTCGCGCACGACCTTGGCGACGATCGACGCCGCCGCGATGGCCGTGCAGAGCCGATCGCCGTGCACGACGCTGCGCTGCGCCATCGGCAACCCGGCCAGGTGGAACGCATCGATGAGGACGAGATCGGGCAGCGGCACGAGGGCGAGCACGGCCCGGCGCATCGCCTGCAGCGAGGCCCGGTGGATGTTGAGGCGGTCGATCTCTTCGGGGGTGGACGAGGCGACGGCCCAGGCGAGGGCCTGCTCCAGGATCTCGTCGTGCAGCCGCTCGCGCGCGCGGGCGGTCAGCAGCTTGGAATCGGCGATCCCGGAGATGCGGCAGCGGGCCGGCAGGACGACCGCGGCGGCCGTGACCGGACCGGCCAGGCAGCCGCGCCCGACTTCATCGACGCCGGCGATCCGGTCGAACCCGAACCGCCGGAGCGCGTTCTCGATCGTCCGGCGGGCACGCGGGCGGACCATGCGTTCACTCGCAACGGCGGAGGGCGGCCGGGCGTCGGCGGCTCCTCCGCCGGGCGCCGCCGCCTGAACCGCGTAACGGCCCGCACCGCGGGCCCGCGACCGGAACGGCGCGAGCCGTGTCGCGAGCGAGTGAAGGGAGCCGGGGCTCGGGGCGGAGCCCCGATTGAACTAGAGTTCGTGCCGGGTCGTTTCCTTCATCCGGGCGGCCTTGCCGCGGCGCTCCCGCAGGAAGTACAGCTTCGCCCGGCGGACCTTGGCCGAACGGACGACGTCGATCTTCTGGATGCTCGGCGAGTGCAGCGGGAAGATGCGCTCGACGCCCTGCCCGAACGACACCTTGCGCACCGTGAACGACGCCCGGGCGCCGCCGCGGTGCATGCCGATGATCGTTCCCTCGAACACCTGGATCCGCTCCTTGTCGCCCTCGCGGACCCGCACGTGCACGCGCACGGTGTCGCCGGCCTTCAGCTGCGGCCGCTCGCTGAGCTGCCCCTTCTCAAGCACTTCAATCGCGCCCATCTCCGTCTCCTTTTGTCCGTTCCGCGACGAGCTCCCGCAGGATCTCGCGTTCTTCCTCATCGAGCGCCGCCTGCGCGAGCAGGTCCGGCCGCCGCGCCAGCGTCCGCGCCACGGCCTGGCGCTTGCGCCAGTGCCGCACCGCCGCGTGATTGCCCGATAACAGCACCTCGGGGACGTCCGCCCCCCGGAAGCTCGCCGGCCGCGTGTAGTGCGGGAAGTCGAGCAGCCCGCGCGCGAACGAATCGCCCGCCACCGACTGCTCGTCACCGACCACGCCAGGCACCAGCCGGGCCACCGCGTCGAGCACCACCAGCGCCGGCAGCTCCCCGCCGCTCAGCACGTAGTCCCCGATCGAGATCTCGTCGGTCGCCAGCTGCTCGCGGACCCGCTCGTCGATCCCCTCGTAGCGTCCGCACACCAGCACGACGTGCGACAGCCGGCTGAGTCGCTCGGCCTCGGCCTGGCAGAACCGCCGGCCCTGCGGCGACATCAGCACCACGGCCTGCGGCCCGCCGTCCGGCCGGCCGGCCGCCTCGATCGCCCGGAAGAGCGGCTCGGGCTTCAGCACCATCCCCGGACCGCCGCCGTACGGCATGTCATCGACGACCCGGTGGCGGTCCTCCGTGAAGTCCCGCAGATCGTGCACCCGGATGTCGAGCACGCCGCGATCCATCGCCCGCCGGATGATCCCCTCGCCGAGCGGGCCCTCAACCATCCGCGGGAAGATGGTGATGATGTCGAACTTCACATTATTCAATCCGCGTGGGGCCCCACCCCCACGCGTTACCGTCGCTCACGCTCCGGATCCTGAGATCACCGCTGTGGCCGCTTGGACCGGCATCCCGGGCCGCTCCGCGCTCGCCGTTCTCCTTCGACCTCGGCTGCGCTCGGCGCGGCGCTGCGAGCTTGTCCCTCGACCCTTGTCCCCGACCCGGGCCACCCTTAGGCATTCAGATCGAGCAGCCCGTCTGGCGGATCGATCACGATCCGTCGCGCAGCCGGGTCGACGTCCACGCAGATGCCGGCGACCAGCGGTACCAGGACCTCGCCGCGAGCGCCGCCGATGACCAGCCGGCTGCTGTCGATCGTCCCCTCGACCGCGGTCACCGTGCCCACCGCGACGCCATCAACCGTCTCCACCGCACATCCGACCAGATCGTGACGGTAGTAGGTGGCCTCGGGCAGCGGCGTCAACTCCCCCGGCGGCACCCGCAGTTCCGCACCGGCCAGCGCCTCGGCGTCGTTCATCGTCGCGACGCCGTCGAGGCCGATGATCGGGCGCCCCTGGTGCAGGCGGACCGCGGTGACCGTCACGGGCGCGGCCTGGCCGTCACGCGCCAGGTAGAGCACGGCTCCCGGGCGGAAGCGTTGCTCCGGGAAGTCGGTCTCGGGATTGACGATCACCTGCCCGCGATTGCCATGGGTGCGGGCGATCCGCCCCACGGTCACCATCGCCTCCCACCGCCGCTCCGCGTCAGCGGCGGGCCGGCTCGTCCCGCACCTCGAGGGTGGCCTTCAGGCCTTCGTGCTCCGCCGTGGCCGAGACCAGCGTCCGGAGCGCGGCAATGGTGCGGCCCTGCCGGCCGATCACCTTGCCGGCGTCGCCCGGCGCCACGAACAGTTCCAGGACCGTCGTGCCGCGATGGTCGCTCTCGGTCACCGTCACGGCATCCGGGTGGTCGGTGAGGGCGCGGGCCAGCACCTCCACCACGTCACGAGCCCGGCTCATTGCGCCGATCCGGTCGCCGTCGCCTCGGCGGGCGCCGCGGCGGCCGCCGGGTGCCGCGCCAGCAGCGTCCGCACGCTGTCGGACGGACGGGCGCCCTTCGCCAGCCAGTAGTCCACGCGCTCGTGGTTGACCTGGAAGGTCTCCGGCTGCGAGCGGGGATCGTAGTGCCCGAGAATCTCGACGAAGCTGCCGTCGCGCGCCGCCTCCGACGTGGCCACCACCACGCGGAAGAAGGGCCGCTTCTTCGAACCCGTCCGTCTCATACGAATGGCCAGCATGTGCTCTCCAGTACCTTACCGTCTCTGTCCCAGCGACTGCAGCATGCCGAGCGCCTTCCGGCGCCCCTTCCTGCCGCCGCCCATTCCGCCAATCGACTTCAACATCTTGCGCATCTGCACGAACTGCTTCAGCAGCTTGTTCACCTCTTCGACCGTCGTGCCGCTGCCCCGTGCGATCCGCTTCCGCCGGCTGCCGTTGATGATGTCCTGCCGCCGCCGCTCCTGCGGCGTCATCGAGCCGATGATCGCCTCGATGCGCGCCAGCTGCTTCTCGTCCGGCTTGTTGTCGGCCAGCTGCTTCAGGTTGCCCAGCCCGGGCAGCATCCCCATGATGCTCTCGAGCGGCCCCATCTTCCGGATCGTCCGCAGCTGATCGCGGAAGTCGTCGAGCGTGAAGTCGTCGAGCCGGATCTTCTGCTCGAGCCGCTCGGCCTGATCGCGATCGATGGCCGCCTCGGCCTTCTCGATGAGCGACAGCACGTCGCCCATGCCGAGGATCCGCGAGACGACCCGATCCGGGTGGAACGGCTCCAGGTCCTCGAGCCGCTCGCCGCTGCCCACGAAGGCGATCGGCACGCCGACGACCGAGACCACCGAGAGCGCCGCGCCCCCGCGCGCGTCGCCGTCCAGCTTGGTCAGCACCACGCCGGTGACGCCCACCCGCCGGTTGAACTCGCCGGCGCTCTTGATGGCGTCCTGCCCGGTCATCGCGTCGGCCACGAAGAGCCGGTCGGTCGGCTCGACGGCCGACTGGATGGCCTGCAGTTCCACCATCAGGTCGTCGTCGATGTGCAGCCGGCCGGCGGTGTCGACGATGACGACGTCGAAGCCGGTGTTCCGGGCCTCGCGCAGCGCGCCGGCCGCACGGACCACCGGGTCCATCTCGCCCGCCGGGTCGTGGACCCGGATCTTCGCCTTGGCCCCCAGCACGTTCAGCTGCTGGATGGCCGCGGGCCGCCGCACGTCGGTCGACACCAGGATCGGGTGCCGCCCCTGCCGCGCCAGCCACGCCGCCAGCTTCGCTGCGGTCGTCGTCTTGCCCGACCCCTGCAGACCGAGCAGCAGGACCACACGCGGGCTGCGCGGCGCGGGCGGCAGGCCGCCGTCGGTGTCGCCGAACAGCGCGAGCATCTCCTCGCGCACGATCTTGACGACGTGCTGGGCCGGCGTCAGGCTGCGCAGGACGTCCTGGCCCATCGCCCGATCGCGCACGCGATCGATGAAGGCCTTGACGACCTTGAAGTTGACGTCGGCCTCGAGCAGCGCGAGCCGGATCTCGCGCAGCACCGATTCGACGTTCGACTCGGTCAGCCGCGCCTGGCCGCGCAGCGACTTGAAGACGCCCTGCAGGCGATCACTGAGCGAGTCGAACATGAGTCCCCGTCCGTACCGATCCCGGAGTCCCGCGCCCCCCACCGGGGGACGTCGCGCCTAAAGCCAACGAGCGCAAACCCTTATGGTAATCGAGCGACCGCTGAGGTGTCAACGCGCGCCTTAGACCGACGACAGCTTGTGCCCCAGCTTCTCCTTCTTGGTCTTCAGATAGCGGCGGGTCGACTCCGACGGCGGGATTTCCAGGGGAACCGTGGACAGCACCGAGAGGCCGTAGCCCTCGAGCCCCACGAACTTTCGTGGATTGTTCGTCAGCAGCCGCATGGTCCGGACCCCCAGCTCGCCGAGGATCTGCGCGCCGATGCCGTAATCCCGCTGGTCGGGCTTGAACCCGAGCCGCTCGTTGGCCTCGACGGTGTCCAGCCCCTGGTCCTGCAGGGCGTAGGCCCGGATCTTGTTGGCGAGGCCGATGCCCCGCCCTTCCTGGTTCAGGTACAGCAGGACGCCGCGCCCCTCGGCGGCGATCCGCTCCATGGCGGTCTCGAGCTGCTCGCCGCAGTCGCAGCGCGCCGAATGGAACACGTCGCCCGTGAGGCAGCGCGAGTGGACGCGCACGAGCAGGTCCTCGCCGTCGCCGATCTCGCCCCGCACCAGCGCGGTGTGGGTCTCGCCGTCGATCAGGCTCTCGAAGGCGTGGATCCGGAACGGCCCGAAGCGGGTCGGCAGGTCGGCCGACTCGACCGCCCGGACCAGGCGCTCGGTGCGCATGCGGTACTTGATCAGATCCGCGATCGTGACGACCAGCAGCCCGTGCTTCTTCGCGAAGCGGGTCAGCTGCGGCACGCGCGCCATCGTGCCGTCGTCGTTCATGATCTCGCAGATGACGCCGGCCGGGTACAGGCCGGCAATCCGCGCCAGGTCGACCGCCGCTTCCGTCTGCCCGGCGCGCACCATCACGCCGCCCCGGCGCGCGCGCAGCGGGAAGGTGTGCCCCGGCCGCGCCAGGTCGCCCGGCCGCGTCTGCGGATCGATGCAGGCCAGCACCGTGTTGGCACGATCCTCCGCCGAGATGCCGGTGCTCGTCTTCCCCTTCGCTTCCACCGACACGCAGAACGCCGTGCCGAACCGTGCCGTGTTCTGGTTGACCATCAGCGGCAGGTCGAGCTCGTCGAGCCGCTCGCCCGTCATCGGCAGGCAGATCAGCCCGCGCCCGTACCGCGCCATGAAGTTGATCGCCTCCGGGGTGATCTTCTCGGCGGCAATCGTCAGGTCGCCTTCGTTCTCACGGTCCTCATCGTCGACGACGATGACCATCCGGCCCGCCCGGATCGCCTCGACCGCGTCCTCGATCGGGGCGAACGGGTTGGTGCGCTTGCGCGCCCCCTTCGCAATCCGCAGGTGCTGCGTCATGTCTCGCTCCACGCGTCCGGCCGCCGCCCCGCGACGCCGCCTCAATGCAGCGTGCTCCCGCCGCCGCGCCCGCCGGCAATCTCGACGGCCCGGACGACGTACTTGCCGATCACGTCGCACTCGAGGTTCACCCGGTCGCGCGTCCGCCGCGCGTGCAGGTTCGTGTGCTGCCAGGTGAACGGCACCAGCTGGACGTCGAAGCGGTCCTCGCCCAGTCCGGCCACCGTCAGGCTGATGCCGTCGACCGCCACCGACCCGCGGTGCACGAAGTAGGGGGCCAGCAGCGCGGGGTACGACACGGTCAGCCAGTAGAAGCCGGCATCCTCGCGAATCTCCTCGATCGTCCCGGTGCCGTCGACGTGCCCCTGCACGAAGTGACCGCCCATCCGGCCGTCGGCCCGCACCGGCCGTTCGAGATTGACCAGTCCGCCGCGGGTCAGCCCGCCGATCGTCGTGACGCGGGCCGTCTCGGGGCCGACGTCGGCGTGCACCTCGCCGGCGGTCGCGACGATGACGGTGAGACAGACGCCGTTGACCGCCAGGCTGTCGCCCTCGCGCGCCGTCCGGGCGAGGTCGGTGGCGATCCGCAGCCGGTAGCCCGCGCTGGTCGGCTTCAGCTCGATGACTTCGCCGACCGATTCAATGAGGCCGGTGAACATAACCCTCGATGAGGACGTCGGGGCCGCAGGGCTCGACGCGTCGATCGAACAGACCGGCGAGCGGCACCGGCCGTCCCCCGGCGAACGGCACGCCCTCCGCGCCGAGCGCATGGGGGGTGACGTAGACGTGGAGGTAATCCACGAGCCCGGCATCCCAGAACGCCGCGTGCAGCGCCGCGCCGCCCTCCACGAGCAGCGAGGTGATGTCGCGCGCCGCCAGCCCGGCCAGCGCCGCCCGCACCCCGCCGGCCGGATCGACGACCACCAGCTCGGCCCCGGCGTCCTGCAACGGGCCCGCCAGGCGCGGGTCGGCGGCCGCTTCCGCCGACGCCATCATTATGACCGGCCCCTGGTCGAGCGTCGAGAAGATCCGCGCCGACGCCGGCGTCTGCAGGCGGCGGTCGAAGACGACACGCACGAAGGGGCGCTCGCGATAGACGCCGCGCACCGTCAGCAGCGGGTCGTCGGCCCGCATCGTCCCGGCTCCGACGGCGATGGCGTCCACCGTCGCTCGCAGGCGATGCGTGCGGCGATCCGCAGCCGCCGAGGTCAGGGGCGTGCGCCGTCCCGCCGCCGCCGCAATCCGCCCGTCGAGGCTGGTTGCGGCCTTCAGGATCACGAACGGCCGCTGCTCGCGGATGAAGGTGAAGAAGGGCTGGTTCAACCGGATGGCCGCCTCCTCGCCCACGCCGGTGTCGACGGCAATCCCCCGCGCGCGCAGGGAGGCGAACCCCCGTCCCTGCACCCGCGGATTGGGATCCTGGACGGCCGCCACGACGCGGGCGATGCCCGCCTCGGCGATCCGGACCACGCACGGCCCCGTCCGGCCCGTGTGGCTGCAGGGCTCCAGCGTGCAGTAGAGCGTCCCGCCCCGCGCGCGCGGGCCCGCCTCGTTCAGCGCGTGCACCTCGGCGTGCGGCTCGCCGGCCCGTTCGTGGGCCCCGTGCCCCACGACAACCCCGTCGGGGCTCACCACGACGGCTCCGACCAGCGGATTCGGGCTCGTGCGCCCCGACCCGCGCGTCGCCAGGAACAGCGCCCGGCGCATGAAGTCCAGGTCGGCGTTCACGGCCTCACCACTTCTCTTCGAACAGCGCGTCGATGTACTCGGCCGGCGCGAAGGGGATCAGGTCGTCCATCCCTTCCCCGACGCCCACGTACCGGATCGGCAGCTGCAGGTCGTGCGCGATCGCCACGGCGACGCCGCCCTTCGCGGTGCCGTCGAGCTTGGTCAGGACGATGCCGTTCACGCCAGACGCCCCCATGAACTCGCGCGCCTGCGTCAGCCCGTTCTGGCCCACCGTGGCATCGAGCACCAGCAGCACCTCGTGCGGCGCCCCGGAGACCTCGCGCGCCGCGATCCGGCGGATCTTCTCGAGTTCGTTCATCAGGTTGACGCGCGTGTGCAGCCGGCCGGCCGTGTCGACGAGGATCGGGCTGCGGTCGCGCGCCCGCCCGGCGCTGAGCGCGTCGTAGACGACCGCCGCGGGATCCGACCCCTCGCGCGCGCGGACGATGTCGACGCCGGCCCGCTTCGCCCAGATTTCCAGCTGTTCGACGGCCGCCGCGCGGTAGGTGTCGGCGGCGCAGACGAGCGGCTGCGCCCCCTGCGCCCGTGCCAGGCTCGCCAGCTTCCCCACGGTCGTGGTCTTGCCCGTGCCGTTGACACCCACGATGAGCACGACGTGCGGGCGCACCTCGTCGGGCACCGGCCGGTCGGCCGCGTCGAAGATCGCCCGCAGCTCCTCCTTCACCAGGTCCCGGAGGCTCTCGCCCCGCCGGCTGCGCCGGCGCACGGCCTCGATGATCCGTTCGGTGGCCGGCATGCCGATGTCGGCCGAGATCAGCAGTTCCTCGAGCGCGTCGATCGTCTCCACATCGACGGGGCGGCTCCGCCGTTCCGGGGTATCGGCCCGGCGGACGATGTCGTCGAAGCGTTCGACCAGCTGGTTCTTGGTGCGGGAGAGTCCCTGGCGGAGGCGGCCGAGAAAGCTCATTCGATCGATTCTATCACCCGGTCTCGGCCTCGGCCCGCTGCCGCCGGAGCATCAGTTCCTCGACCGCCGCCGGCACACCGCGGCGGCCGGCCAGGACGTCGGCAATCTGCTCGGTGATCGGCAGCTCGACGCCGCAGCGGGCGCCGAGCGCCAGGGCGGCATCGGTGGTGCGGACCCCCTCGGCGATCATCTTCATGCTCGCCAGCACGTCCTCGAGCCGGCGCCCGCGGGCGAGTTCGACGCCGACGTGGCGGTTGCGGCTGAGCGTGCCGGTGCAGGTCAGCACCAGGTCGCCGAGCCCCGAGAGGCCGGCGAGCGTGTCGCGCTGCCCGCCCACGGCGCAGGCCAGGCGGCTGATCTCGGCCAGGCCGCGCGTGATGAGGGCGGCGAGCGCATTCTGCCCGAGGCCGAGCCCCTCGACCGCACCGGCGGCAATGGCGATGACGTTCTTCATCGCACCGCCGATCTCGACCCCGGCGACGTCGTTGCTGGCGTAGAGCCGGAAGTAGCGCGACCGGAACTCCTCCTGCACGCGTTCGGCGGCCGCGGCGTCCTCGGAGGCGGCGCAGATGGCCGTCGGCAGCTGCCGGGCGACCTCGGCGGCGAAACTGGGGCCCGACAGCACGACGATCGGCCGGTGCCGGCCGTCCAGCTCCTCCGCAATGATCTGGGAGGGCCGCTGGAGCGTGGCCGCTTCGAGCCCCTTCGTCGCGCTGACGACCGTCGCCTCGTCGGCGACGAAGCGGGCGGCGCGCCGCAGCACGCTCCGGGTCCCGTGCGACGGCACCGCCGCGACGACGAGCCGGGCGCGGTGCAGCGCCTCCTCGATCGACGCCGTCACGTGCACGCCGTCGGGCAGCGTGACGTCCGGCAGGTACACCGCGTTGGCGCGGCGGGCCTGCATGTCGTCGACGAGCGCCGGGTCGCGGGCCCACAACCGGACCTCGTGCCCCGCCCGCGCCAGGTGGATCGCGAGCGCGGTCCCCCAGCTGCCCGCGCCGAGCACCGCCGCCGTCCGCCGGTGCGTCATGGCCCGGTCACCCGTTGCCCGAGCCGCCGCTCGGTCCCGGCCTGCAGCCGCGCGAGATTGCCACGGTGCCGCTGGACGACGACCGCCGCGATGATGAGGGCTGCCGCGATCGACGGCCCGGGTGCGTGGATGGCCCAGGTGATCGGCGGCAGCGAGACGGCGGCGAGCACCGACCCCAGCGAGACGTACCGGGAGAACCACAGCGTGGTGCCGAAGACGAGCACGGCCGGCACCACCGCCACCGGTGCGAGCACGGAGAAGACGCCACAGGCGGTCGCCACCCCCTTGCCGCCGCGGAACCGCAGCCACACCGGGTAGATGTGTCCCAGCACCGCCGCCACCCCCGCCGCCGCCGGCGCGGCATCGGCGCCGGTGAAGCGCGAGGCCAGCAGCACCGCCGCCGCCCCCTTGCTGACGTCCAGCGCCAGGACGGCGAGCGCCCTCGACGGTCCACGGGTGCGGAAGACATTGGCAGCCCCGAGATTGCCGCTCCCCTCCCGCCGCAGATCGCGCCCGCCGGCCCGCCCCAGCAGGAACGCGAACGGGATCGATCCCAGCAGATAGCCGGTGAGCACGAGGAGAACGGGCATCAAAAGGCCGAACATCATGGCTGCTTCCCGCGATCCGGTGACAGTCCGAGCGCCGCCTGCGTCACCACGACGTGCGACGGGCCATCGGGCGACAGATGGCTCTCATACAGTGTGACACGATCCACCCGGACGCGGGCCACGCTCCCGTGGGGCGCCGCCGCCGTGACGGTGGTCCGATCGGCCACCCGGCTCTCGCGCCAGCGGCCCAGCGTGAGATGCGCCGTGAACGGCCGCGACTCCGGCGGCACGCCGAGCGCGGCCAGCCGGTCGCGCACTTCGCGGGACACCGCGTGGACCGACGCGTCACCCTCGCCGATACCGATCCAGACCACGCGTGGCGGTCCCGCCGGCGGGAACAGGCCGACGTCCCTGAACTCCGCCTCGAAGGCGGCGGTCGCCAGCGGCTGGCCCATCGCCTGGCGGATGGCGGGGAGATCGGCGTCGGCGACGGCGGCCATGAAGGCCAGCGTCAGGTGCAGCTGATCGGCAGCCACCCACCGGACGCCGCGCCGACCCGGGCCGGACGCCAGTGCGTGCGCCAGGTGCCGCATCACGCGCGACACCGCGGCGCGCGCCGCCTCGTCGAGGTCGATCGCCACGAAGAGGCGGTGGGGGCCGTTCATCGGCTCAGTCCCGCGGCGGCTCCAGCAGGCGCCGCACCATGTCGAGCCCCGCCTGCGCCGCCTGATACTTCACCTGTTCGCGCGCACCGATGAACCGGAAGGTCTTCACCATCTCCCGCTCGCGCAGCACCGCGGCGACCGCCACGGTGCCGACCGGCTTGGCCTCGGTGCCGCCGCCGGGGCCGGCGATGCCGGTGATGCCCACCCCGATGTCGACGCCCGCCCGGTCGCGGATGCCGCGCGCCATCGCCTGCGCGACCGGCTCGCTCACCGCGCCGTGCTCGTCGATCAGCGTCCCGGGCACACCGAGCAGTTCGGTCTTCGCGCGGTTGCTGTAGCAGACCACCCCACGCTCCACGTAGTCGGAGCTGCCGGCGACGTCGGTCAGCCGCGAGGCCATCAGGCCGCCGGTGCAGGACTCGGCGGTCGCAATCCACAGCCGTTCCGCCCGCAGCCGGTCGCCGACGACCTGCTCGAGCGTCCGCCCGTCGTCGCTGAACACCGCATCGCCGAGCACGGCCTCGAGCGCACCGACGGCGCCGTCGAGCGTGGCGGCGGCGCGTGCCGGGTCGTCCGACTGCAGCCGGAGATGCAGCTCGATCTGTCCGAGCGCTGCCAGGATGGTCGTGGCAATCGGCGGATCCCAGGCGAGCCACGGGCCGTAGACGGGCTGGGCCAGTTGATCGACGTGCGACTCGGCGCGGCCGGTGATCTTGATCACCCGGCGGTACACACGCCGGCCGCCCGCGCGCGGCTCCAGCCGCTCCGCGATCAGCGTGTCGAGAATCGGGAGGAGCTCGCGTGGCGGCCCCGGCAGGAGCAGCAGGCCGCCCGCGCCCCGTTCGATCCAGAGCCCCGGCGCCGTGCCGTTGGCGTTCGGCAGGACGACCGCCCCCTGCGGGACGAGCGCCTGCCGCCGGTTGATCTCGGGCATCTGCCAGCCGCGGCGTGCAAAACGCGCGCGGATGCGCTCGACGATCGTCTCGTCCTCGACGAGCGGCAGGCCGAGTACGTCGCGCACCGCCTCGCGCGTCAGGTCGTCGGCCGTCGGCCCCAGTCCGCCCGTCATCACGACCAGGTCCGCGTGCGCCAGGGCCTCGCGGATGGCCGCAGCCAGGTCGGCCAGGTCGTCGCCGACCACGGCCTTCGCCCGCACGTCGATCCCGATGGCATTGAGCCGCTCGGTGATGGCGAGCGAGTTCGTGTCCATCCGCAGCGGCGTCAACAGCTCGCTGCCCACCGCGATGATCCGTGCGTTCATGTTCGAGCGGGGCTCCGCCCCGCACCCCGGCTCACTGCACTCGCTCGCCTCACGCGGCTCGCTCCGTTCCGTTCGCGGGCCCGCCGTGCGGGCCGTTGCGCTCCAGGCTCCGCGCGGTCCTACCGCCGCACCGCCTGCAGCACCGGCAGCGCCCAGACCGCCAACCGCAGGAGCAGGTTGCCGTACACCGCCGCCATCGCATCGTCGGCCATGACACCGAGCCCGCCGTGCAGGTGTTCGAGCCGGTTGGCCGGGAACGGCTTCACCACGTCCATGGCCCGGAAGATGACGAAGCCCGCCAGGACGCCGGGCCAGCCCACCGGAATGCCCCAGAGCGTGATGAGCATCCCCATCACCTCGTCAATGACCACCGGGCCCGGATCCTCCATCCCGAAGTGCCGCTCGGCCAGCGTGCCGCTCCAGGTGCCGAGCGCGAACAGCACGCCGATGGCAATCGCCTCGGGGAGCCGGCCCTGGCCAACCAGGTAGAAGACGACCAGCCCGGCCGCCGAGCCGAACGTGCCCGGGGCGAACGGGATGTCGCCGACATGGAAGAAGGTCGCGATGAAGACGGCGAGACGTGTCATGAGTCGAGGCCGTGGACGGGCGCCGGTCGGCCGGCGCATCGGACTAGGAGGATGATACTGTGACGACGCGGGTGTGCGCGACGCGATCGTGCAGCGCCTGACGATCCCGGCTGATGACGATCGACAGGAAGCCGAGACCCACCGGCAGGGCCTCGAGCCCCCACAGCAGCGTGCGCAGCAGTGCGCGGCCGATCGTGACCGGGTCGTCGTTGTCGCTCACGACCTGCAGCCCCCCGACCATCTTGCCGATCGTCTGGCCACCAGCCGTGAACGCCGCCAGGTAGCCGCCATTGAGCAGCAGCAGGAAGCCGGCCAGCGGGATCTTCGGCAGGATCCGCACCTGCGCCGGGCTCAGGCCGGCAATCCGCAGCGTGAAGTACAGCACGACGGCGTCGAGTCCCAGCAGCAGGATGACGTCGATGGCGCCCGCCATGAGGCGCGCACCCGGGCGTGCCGGCTCGTCAGCCGCCTCGGGCACGACCGCGCGGGCGGCCGGACGCACCTCGTCCGTGGGCGCCGGGGTCCGATCGAGGGGCGGCATCGTGCGCGGCTCCGAGCGGACGCGCGGCACTTCCGGCGTGGCCCGGCGGACCGCCAGTGGCGCCCGCGGCCGCGCCGGCGGCGTAATCAGGGGCGCATCGTCGTCGTCCGGCTCCGCGAAGAGCGGCAGGCGGGTCGGCGTCGCGCCGGTCGCAGTCTTCGCCGTCCGCTCGTCCGCGACCCGGCGCAGCGCCTCGACCGTGTCGCGGCGCGACATCGGCGGCGCGGCCGGCCCGGTCGCGCCGGCAGCCACGTCGACCTCTGGCGCCGGCGTCTGCTCCCGTGCGTGCGCAGGGGGCGCGGGAGACCCGGCTTGTGGCGCCGGCTCCCGCACCACAGGTGGCGGCACCGGATCGGGCGGCGCGATCCGCAGGCGGTCCTCGGCGACGCGGTCGGGCGAGGGCGTCGCGGCGATCGGGAGATCGAGCAGCGGCTCGCCCGCCCGGTCGCGATCAGGGGCGATCTCGAGGTCGGGCAGATCGAGGCCGCCGGCCAAGGAGAAGTCGTAGCCGCAGTTGCGGCAGCGGTCGCCGCTCTCGAAGCCGAGGTAACCGCACTTGGGGCACTTCATGCGCGGCTCGCCCCTATTCCTTCACGTTCAGCAGGTCCTTCAGCTCGGTCATGAACTCGCCGATGTCGCGGAAGTGGCGGTAGACGGAGGCGAAGCGGACGTAGGCGACCTTGTCGAGGCGCTTCAACTCCTGCATGACGAACGATCCGATTTCGGCGGTCGAGATCTCCTTCTCGGGCCGCTCCTGGAGCGTCGCCTCCACCCGGTCGGCCACCGCCTCGAGGGCGGCGACGCTCACCGGACGCTTCTCGCAGGCCTTCAACAGGCCGGCAATCAGCTTCTGCCGTTCGAAGCGCTCGCGGCTGCCGTCCTTCTTCACCACCATGTAGGGGATCTCGTCGATCCGCTCGTAGCTGGTGAAGCGGCGGCCGCAGTTCAGGCACTCGCGCCGCCGGCGGATGACCTCCCCTTCCTTGCTTTCCCGGGAGTCGACCACCTTGTCGCCGAGATGGGCGCAATAGGGGCACTTCACGCCGTTTGTCCTCCGGGCGCCTGCTGCTGCGCCAGTTGGCGCATCCGCGCCAGATTCATCCCGTCGCGCGCCGCCAACGCCAGGCCGGCCAGCGTGACCGGCACGAACGACACCGCGTGGAGCACGATCGCGGCGGCCACCGCCCGGTCGGCCGACGCCCCGAAGAACGCCACGGCGCCGAGCCGGAACGCTTCGTCGAAGCCGCCGACGCCGCCCGGGGTCGGCACCGCCACGCCGACAACGAGCAGCATCAGCAGGAGGAAGCTGCCCGGGAACGGCATGGCGATCGCGAAGGCCGTCGTCACCAGCCAGGCCCCGAGCCCGATCGACAGCCACAACACCACCGACAGCGCGAAGGCCAGCAGCAGCCGCCGCGGCTGCCGGACGACCGCGAGGCCGCTGGCGAAGGTGCCGGCGACGTGCTCGGCCGTGCGCGCGGCCCGCTCGGGCAACCAGCGCTCGATCCACCGGGCCAGCCGCCACAGCCGGCCGGTGTCTCCGGCCAGCACGACCAGCCCGACCAGCAGCCCCCCCGCTCCCAGCGCCGCGATCAACCCACCGATCTGTACGGCGTGCATCAGCGCGTCGTCGCGGCCGGCCGGGTTGCCGCCGAGGAACAGGACGAAGACCCCGAAGAGGACAAGCACCGTCACCATGTCGAGCAACCGCTCGACCACGATCGTGGCGAAGGCGCCGGCCGGCGGCAGCTGCTCGCGGCGCGCGAGCACCCAGGGGCGGATGACCTCGCCCGCCCGCGCCGGCAGCACCGCATTCGCGGCGAAGCCGAGCACCGTGGCGTGGAACGCCTCCCACAGGCGCGTCGGCCCGAGCGGCGCCAGCAGGTACTGCCAGCGCAGGCTCCGCACGATCATGTTCACGCCGATCAGGCCCGCCGACAGGACGATCAGGTCGAGCCGGGCGCCGCGCAGGTCCGCCCCGACGCGCCGCAGGTCGGCATGCCACAGGAAGACGGCCAGCAGGCCGGCCGTCACCCCGAGCACGAGCATCAGTCTGATCGTTCTGCGCATGCCACGTGGCGCTGTCCCGGCTCCGGTCCGACCGCACTGTACTATATGCGCCCGGGGCGATCCATCGTGTTCGCGGCACGTACGGCCGAGGCCGGATGCACCTCGACGGCGCAGGACGGGCGCGATCGACCTCTTGCGACGCGCCACGCGGGCGAGTAATATCTGAAGCTTTCCCGCGAGGAACCAGCCTTGCCGCTCAGCCCCGCCATTCTGCAGACGTCGTTCAACGGCCTGACGCCGACGCGCCAGGGCAAGGTGCGCGATCTCTACGACTTCGGCGATCGCCTGCTCATCGTCGCGACCGATCGCATTTCCGCGTTCGACTACATCCTGGGCTCGGGCATCCCCGACAAGGGCAAGGTGCTGACGCAGATCTCGACGTTCTGGTTCGATCGGACGCGGGATCTCGTGCGGAACCACCTGCTGTCGACCGACCCCGCCGATTACCCCGAGCCGGCGCGGCACGCCGCCGGCCTGCTGGCGGGCCGCTCGATGCTGGTGCGGCGGACGACGCCGCTGCCGGTGGAGTGCGTGGCGCGCGGGTACCTGTCGGGGTCGGGCTGGAAGGATTACCGGGCGACGGGCGCCGTGTGCGGCATCAGGCTGCCGGCCGGCCTGCGCGAGTCGGACCGGCTGCCCGAACCGATCTTCACGCCGGCGACCAAGGCCGAGAGCGGTCACGACCTCAACATCTCGGAGGACGAGGCGGCCACGCTCGTCGGCCGCGACGTGCTGAACGCGGTGCGCGACCTGACGCTCCGGCTCTACCGCGCCGGGGCGGCCCACGCCGACGCGTGCGGCATCATCGTCGCCGACACGAAGTTCGAATTCGGCCTGATCGAGGGCGAGGGCCCGGCGACCTCGCGGCTCATCCTGATCGACGAGATGCTGACGCCCGACTCGTCGCGCTTCTGGCCGAAGGACCTGTACGAGCCGGGCCACGCGCAGCCGAGCTTCGACAAGCAGTACGTCCGCGACTATCTCGAGTCGATCAAGTGGAACAAGCAGCCGCCCGTCCCGTCGCTGCCCGACGACGTGGTGGCGCGGACGCGCGAGAAGTACCTGGAAGCCTTCCGCCGGCTCACCGGCCGCGAGCTCAGCTGACCGTGCGCGAGCAGCTCGACAGCCTCATCGCGGAGATGGTCGACAAGGGCATCCGCTACGCCGACGCCCAGCGGGAGTTCGAGCGCCGGTTCATCGCCCAGGTGCTCGACCGTCAGGACGGCTGCCTGCTGAAGGCGGCCAAGGCCCTCGGCATCCACCGCAACACGCTCAGCCGCAAGCTCGTCGAGCACCGCCTGAAGCGCCGCTGACCCCCGGCGGCGCGCCGGCCCCCGCCCCGCCGTCTTGACTTCAATCCGGGCTGCACTATAATTAGCAGTCGCACGCTTTGAGTGCTAATCCGCAGAGGGTTCCGGCGCCTTAATCAGGCTTTCTCATCAGTCACGTCAGACACGGAGTTGACAGCCCATGAACGTCAGACCGCTACACGACCGCATCATCGTCCAGCGCATCGAGGAAGGCGAGCAGAAGATCGGCGGGATCATCATCCCCGACACGGCCAAGGAGAAGCCGCAGCAGGGCAAGGTGATTGCCGTGGGCGCCGGCAAGACGAAGGATGACGGCAAGCGCGTGCCCCTGGACGTCCAGGCCGGCGACACCATCCTCTTCGGCAAGTACTCCGGCCAGGAGATCAAGATCGACGGCGAGGAGTACCTGATCATGCGGGAGGACGAGGTCCTCGCGGTGATCGAGGGGAGCGCGAAGAAGAAGTAACCCCGCGACCGGCGCCACCCGCGCCGGACGTCGGTTGACGGATGCCGCCGGCCGCGCCCGGCCCGCAAGTCCGCGGGCTGCCGGCCGCCGCTGGCACGGATTTCATCAGCAGCAGAACGGAGCACACAGCAATGGCCAAGCAGATTGTCTACGGCGAGCAGTCGCGCCAGGCGATTCTCCGCGGGGTGAACGCCCTGGCGGACGCCGTCAAGGTGACCCTCGGCCCCAAGGGCCGGAACGTC
>JAGWRA010000246.1 GCA_028876655.1 Acidobacteriota bacterium
AGGCGCGAGGCCACGCTGGCGGCACTGCCGGCCGGCGCGGCCGGCCGTGCGACCGCGGGCCGGGCTCCGCCGCCGGCGCCCATCTGGTCGATGAGATCGGCCAGCGGCGTCAGCTGGCGCAGGTGGATCCAGCGCAGCAGCGCCATCTCCAGGTAGTAGCGCGGCTGCGCGGCGTTGCGGATCTCGAACTCGGCGCGCGACAGCACGTCGAACGCCCGCAGCAGGTCCTCGCGCGAGAAGCGGGCCGCCAGCGCCTGCAGCCGCTCGGCCTCGCCTTCGGGGGCGATGTCGGGATCGCCGGCGCGCGTCGGATCGACCGAGAGCACCAGCAGGTCGCGCACCACCCGCGTCAGCTCGCGGCAGACCACCCGCAGGTCGTAGCCGGCCTCCACCGCGCGGCCCGCCACCGCGAACGCCATCGACGCGTCCTCGTCGGCCACCGCCTGCACGGTGTCGAGCAGCAGGTCGCGGCCCACCAGGCCGAGCACCGTCGAGACGTCCTCGGCGCCGATCGTCTGGCCGGCATAGGCGATCACCTGGTCGAACGCGCTCTGCGCGTCGCGCATGCTGCCGTCGGCGCCGCGCGCCACCAGCGCCAGCGCCTCGTCCGACACCACGATCCCCTCGGCATCGGCGATCGTCCGGAGCTGGGCGGCGATGGCCGGCGTCGGGATCGTCCGGAACTCGTAGACCTGCGACCGCGAGAGGATCGTCTCGGGGATCTTCGGCAGCTCGGTCGTCGCCATGATGAAGGCAACGTGCGGCGGCGGCTCCTCGATCGACTTCAGCAGCGCGTTGAACGACGGGGTCGAGAGCTGGTGGACCTCGTCGATGATGAAGACCTTGTAGCGATCGCGCACCGGCGCCAGCGACAGGCCGCCGATGATCACCTCGCGGACGGTTTCCACCTTGGTGTGCGTCGCCGCGTCGATCTCGAGGACGTCGATGTCGCGCCCCTCGGCGATCTCCACGCAGGCGTCGCACGTGCCGCACGGATCGACCGTCGGCCCGTGCACGCAGTTCAGCGCCCGCGCCAGGATCCGCGCCGTCGTCGTCTTGCCGACGCCGCGCGGGCCCGCGAACACGAACGCCTGCGCGATGCGGCCGCTGGCGATCGCGTTCTTCAGCGTGCGCGTGACCGCGTGCTGGCCGACGACCTCGTCGAACCGCTGCGGACGCCACTTCCGGGCGATGACCTGGTAGGACATGAACTGGGACAGGAGACGTGCCGACCCCGCCGCGACCGACTCCACCGCGGCCCGGAATGGCTGCGGCACATGTCAGTGACTACTTAGCGCTGCTGCCTTCCGGCCCTGACGCGGTTCATAGGCTGAGATTGCACAGGTTCCGAGCCGCGGTGCAATCGGTCGCGTGCAAGCCCTCAGTGTACCGTGCCGGGGACACAGGGAGCAAGGCTCGGGATATACAATCCCCCCATGCGCGGCCTGATGATGGACTACCAGCTGACCATCCCGGCGCTGCTCCGGCGCGCCGAGACGCTGTTCGGGAGCCGGGAGATCGTCACCCGCCTGCCCGACCGCCGCCTGCACCGCACCACCTGGGGCGAGGTCGCCGCCCGCGTCCGCCGCCTCGCCGCCGCCCTCCGCCAGCTGGGGGTCGAGCCCGGCGATCGCGTCGCCACCCTCTGCTGGAACCACGCGCCGCACCTCGAGACCTATTTCGCCGCGCCGCTCGCCGGCGCCGTGCTCCACACGCTGAACCTCCGGCTCCCTCCCGAGGACCTGGCCTACATCATCAATCATGCCGGCGATCGCGCGCTGCTCGTCGACGCCGCCCTGCTCCCGCTCTTCGAACGGATCAAGGACCTCATCGGCGTCCGCGCGGTCATCGTCGTCGGCACGCACGGCCACCTGACCGACCTGCTGCTCGACTACGAGGCCCTCCTCGCCGGCGCCGGCCCGCACGCGGCCGCGTTTCCCGAGCCGGACGAGCGCGACGCGGCCGCCATGTGCTACACGACCGGCACGACCGGCCGGCCGAAAGGGGTCCTCTACTCGCACCGCGCGCTGGTGCTCCATTCGCTCGCCATCGCGCTGCCCGACGGCATGGACCTGCGCGAGCGCGACACCCTGCTGCCCGTCGTCCCGATGTTCCACGCCAACGCGTGGGGGCTGCCGTACGCCGCAGCGATGGTCGGCGCAAAGCTCGTGCTGCCGGGCCCGCACCTCGACCCGGAGAGCCTCGCCGAGCTCTATCAGGCCGAACGCGTGACGGTCACCGCCGGCGTGCCGACCATCTGGATGGGCCTGCTGCAGCTGCTCGATCAGCAGCCCGGCCGCTTCGACCTCTCCAGCCTCCGCGCCCTCATCGTCGGCGGCGCCGCCGCGCCGCAGGCGATGATCGAGGCGTTCGACGAGCGCCACGGCCTGCACGTCGTCCATGCCTGGGGCATGACCGAGATGACGCCCGCCGGGACGATCGCGCACCTCGCGCCCGGCGTCGAGCACGCGAGCCCCGCGGAACGCTACCGCGCCCGGGCGCGCCAGGGCCGCCCCTTCCCCTTCATCGACATCCGCGCGCGCGGCGCGGGCGGCCTCGTCCCCTGGGACGGCGAGACAATGGGCGAGCTCGAGGTGCGGGGACCGTGGGTGGCGGCGGCGTACTTCGACGCGCCCGACGCGGACGACCGGTTCACCGAGGACGGCTGGTTCCGGACCGGGGATATCGTGGCCATCGATGCCAGCGGCTCGATCGAGATCAAGGATCGCGCGAAGGATCTGATCAAGTCGGGCGGCGAATGGATCTGCTCGGTGACGCTGGAGAATGCGCTGATGGGACACGCCGCCGTCGCCGAGGCCGCCGTCGTCCCGATTCCCGACGCGCGCTGGGGCGAGCGGCCGCTGGCGGCCGTAGTGCTGAAGCCAGGACAGACGGCTACGCCGGAGGAGCTGACGGCCTTCCTCGCCGCCAGCTTCCCGAAGTGGTGGCTGCCGGCCGCCTTCGAGTTCCTCGACAGGATCCCGCGGACGTCGGCCGGCAAGTTCAAGAAGTCCGAGCTGCGCGAGCGGTTCAAGGACTACCGGCCGCCGGACCAAGGCGCGTAGGGGCCGTCTACAGTCTCCCGTCTACGGTCTTCGGTCCGGCAACGGACCAGGACTGGAGACTGAAGACCGAAGACCGGAGACAACCCCCGTCTCGTGCTCACCGCGATCGTTCCCCCTCGATCGCCTCGCTGATCCGCTCGGTCAGCGCGTTCAGCGTCGGGCTGATCTCCACCGGATAGTCCGGCGCCGCGTCCAGCTCGCGCAGCTCCGGCGGCAGCTCTGCGCGCGCGGCGCGACAGGCCTCCTGTACCGCCGGCAGCGGTGGTGACGGCGCCACGCGCCGTCCGCCCCGCATCACCTGCGTCAGCAGCGGCCGCCCCTCGTCGGGCGCCGGTTCGCCGGCCAGCCCGATCAGATCGTGCTGCGCCCGGCCGTCGCGCACGATCCGCCAGACCTGCTTGCGGGCCGGATACGTCCGCTTGCCCGCGCTCAGCTTCAGCACGGGCACGCGCTGCCCGTCGCGCTCCACTTCGACCAGCTTGTAGACGCCCCCGAGCGCCGGCGCGTCGTTCGACGTGCTGAGCGCCGTCCCGACCCCGAACCCGTTCACCGGCGCCTTCGCCTTCATCAGCGCGGCGATCTTGTCCTCGTCGAGGTCGCCGCTGACGAAGATGCCGGTGTCGTGCAGGCCGCCGGCATCGAGGATCCGCCGCACCGAGACGCTGAGCGCCACGAAGTCGCCGCTGTCGAGCCGCACGGCGGCCGGCCGCAGGCCGGCGTCCACGATCCGCCGCGCCGCCTCCTCGGTGTCGTAGGTGTCGATGAGCAGCACCGCCTGGTGGCCGAAGAGGTCGCAGTAGCGGCGGAAGGCCTCGACCTCGTCGTCGAAGCTCATCACCCACGAGTGCGCCATCGTCCCCGACACCGGAATGCCGAAGGCGAAGCCGGCCTCGACGTTCGACGTCCCGGCGCAGCCGGCCACGAACGCCGCGCGCGCCGCGTGCAGCCCCGCATCCAGCCCGTGCGCCCGCCGGCTGCCGAACTCGATCACCGGCACGCCCGCCGCCGCATCGACCACCCGAGCCCCCTTGGTGGCGATCGAGGTCTGGAACGTGATGATCGCCAGCAGCGCCGTCTCCACCAGCTGGGCCTCGGGCGCCGGCGCCGTGACGCGCAGGATCGGCTCGTGCGCGAAGACCGGCGTCCCCTCCGCGACCGCCCACACCTCGCCGGTGAAGCGGAAGGCCGGCAGGTCGCGCGTGAAGAAGGTGTCGGGGACATCCTTCAGCGCCGGCACGGTCCGCAGGTACGCGATCTGATCGGGGGTGAAGGCGAGCGACTCGAGATAGTCGAGCGCCTGCTCGAGGCCCGCGGCCACCAGGTAGGCGCGGCGCGCCGGGAGCGAGCGGACGTACAGCTCGAACGAGCTCTGGCCGGTCATCCCGCCCGCCAGGTAGCCGGCCATCATCGTCAGCTCGTAGAGATCGGTGGCCAGCGCGCGGCCCGGCGGGATCGCAGCCATATGGGCCGATGCTAGCACGCGCGGTCCCGGACCCTCTCGCGGCGAAGACGGACCTTGACGCGGCTTTTGAGCGTGCATAGAATCAGTTTTGATTGGTCAAATAGCCTCAGTCATACGCCGATGTCCGCCACCCCCGGGCGCCCCTCCCCGTCACCCATCTGGTCTCCCACCGAGTCGACCCGCAGTCTGCCCGAGGTCCACGGGACGGTGCCGATTCCGGCGCACGCCGGCTTCTGGCGGAAGTTCTTCGCCTTCGCCGGCCCGGGCTTCCTCGTGGCGGTCGGCTACATGGACCCGGGCAACTGGGCCACCGATCTCGCCGGCGGCGCGCGCTACGGCTACACGCTGCTCAGCGTGATCATGATCTCGAACTTCATGGCGATCCTGCTGCAGGCGCTCGCGGCGCGGCTCGGGATTGCCAGTGGCCGCGACCTCGCGCAGGCCTGCCGCGATCGCTACTCGCGGGGGACGACGGTCGCGCTGTGGATGGGGGCCGAGATCGCGATTGCGGCCTGCGACCTGGCCGAGGTGATCGGGTCGGCCGTCGCGCTGCAGCTGCTCTTCGGGCTGCCGCTCATCTGGGGCGTCTGCCTCACGGCCTCCGACGTCCTCATCATCCTCTACCTGCAGCATCACGGCTTCCGCTACATCGAGGCGTTCGTCCTGACGCTCATCGGGGTGATCGCGGCGGCGTTCGCCGTGGAGCTCTGGCTGTCGCGGCCGGACCTGCTCGCGGTGGCGCACGGCTTCCTGCCACAGGCGGCGATCGTCCGCAACCGCGACATGTTCTACATCGCCATCGGCATCCTGGGCGCCACGGTGATGCCGCACAACCTCTACCTGCACTCGTCGATCGTGCAGACGCGGAAGTACACCGACTCGGTGGCGAGCCGGCGCGAGGCGATCGACTTCGCGTCGCTCGACTCGGCCGTCGCGCTGATGTTCGCGCTGTTCGTCAACGCCGCGATCCTGATCATGTCGGCGGCCGTGTTCCACGGCAGCGGCCACCAGGACGTCGCCGACATCACGCAGGCCTACAAGCTGCTGGCGCCGCTGCTCGGCACGGGCGCGGCGAGCGTGCTCTTCGCCGTCGCGCTGCTGGCCTCGGGACAGAACGCCACGCTGACCGGCACGCTGGCCGGCCAGGTCGTGATGGAGGGCTTCATCAACATCCGGCTCCGCCCGTGGCTGCGCCGGCTCATCACCCGCCTGCTCGCCATCGTGCCGACGGTCATCGTCGTCGCGGTGGCTGGCGATGCCGGGGCCGGCCCGCTGCTCATCCTGAGCCAGGTCATCCTCAGCCTGCAGCTGTCGTTCGCGGTCTTCCCGCTCGTGCAGTTCACCGGCGATCCGGCGACGATGGGCCCGTTCGCCAGCCCGGGCTGGCTGAAGGGGCTGGCCTGGACGGTGGCCGTCGTCATTGCCGTGCTGAACGCCTGGCTGCTCTATCTGGTGGCGGTCGGCGGGGTATGATGAACTGACCCGTGTACAAGCACATCCTCGTCGCGCTCGAGCACTCCGAGGCCGATCGGACCATCCTCGATCACGTCCAGGCGCTGGCGCGCCTGACGGGCGCGCGGCTGCTGCTCGTGCACGTGGCCGACGGCTGGGCGGCGCGCAACTTCGATCGGCTGAAGCTGCGCGCGTCCGAGGAGATGCGCGACGACCTCGCCTACCTGGAACGGATGGCCGCCGAGTGCCGGCAGGTCGGGCTCGAGGCCGAGCCGCGCCTGGCGCTCGGCGATCCGGCGGATCAGCTGATCAAGGTGGCCGGCGAGAGCGGCGTCGACCTGATTGCCATGGCCACCCACGGCCACCGCTTCATCAAGGACCTCGCGTTCGGGACGACCGTCAGCCGCGTCCGGCACGAAGTGAAGATCCCGGTGCTGCTGCTGCGGGCACAGTGACGCACGTCCGACGTCCACGTCCGCGTCCGCGTCCCGACGCAGCCAATCCCGAATCCCCAATCCCCAATCCCATCAGACTTTATCCCGCAAAGTTCTCCTTGTCCGCCCGGGAACTTCCGCGCTAGGATGCCCCCATGCTCCGGACCGACCCCCTGCAGGACTCGCTGACCGATCCGCCGGCGCTGCACGCCCGCGCCATGGACAACCTGCGCTTCATCCGCGACACGATGGAGCGGGCCGGATCGTTCACCGCCGTCCCCGGCTGGGGCGGCGTCGCCATGGGGACCACCGTGCTCGCGGCCGCCCCGCTGGCCGCCGTGCAGCCGACCGCCGCCCGCTGGCTCGCCATCTGGATCGCCGAGGCCGTCGTCGCCGTCGCCATCGCCACGGCCGCCGTCCGCCGCAAGGCGCGGCACGGCGGGACGCCACTGCTGGCCGCTCCGGCCCGGAAGTTCGCCCTCAGCCTGTCGCCGCCGCTCGTGGCCGGCGCCATGCTGACGATCGTTCTCTACCAGGCCGGCCTCGCCGGCCGCCTGCCCGGCGTCTGGCTCCTGCTCTACGGCACCGGTGTCGTCGCCGGCGGCGCCTTCTCCGTCCGCATCGTCCCCTTCATGGGGATGTGCTTCATGCTGGTCGGGGCGCTGGCGCTCTTCGGCCCGGCCGGCTGGGGCAACTGGTGGATGGCCGGCGGCTTCGGCGCGCTGCACGTCGTCTTCGGCCTGTTCATCGCGAGGAAGTATGGCGGCTAAGGCCGGACACGCCCGGCGCGAACGGGTCGCCGACCCCGCCCCCGCACGGCCGGCCCCCAGCAGTCCGCTCGACCTGGACCGCCTGATCCACGAGCGGCTGCGGCTGGGCATCGTGTCGGCGCTGGCCGTCAACGAGGCGCTGACCTTCAACGATCTCAAGCGGCTGCTCGGCACGACCGACGGCAACCTGAGCGTCCACGCCCGCAAGCTCGAGGACGCCGGCTACATCGTCTGCAGCAAGTCGTTCGCCGGACGCCTTCCCCGCACGGAATACCGCCTCACCGCCGCCGGCCGCCGCGCCCTCGAGCGCTACCTCGGCCACATGGAAGCCATCATCCACGCGACCAGGAAGTAACGACAGGCTGCGGGCTCCGGGCTGCGGGCTCCAGTCTCCGGTCCTGAGAAGAGAACTTCGCCGAAGGCCATGCCGAGCCGAGGACATGCGAATCCGAGGCGAGGCATCGGCGTCAGCTCCGCGCGGGGGTGGGGCCCCGCGCGAACTGAATAATGCCCGTCCGTCCTCGGCTCGGCATGGCCTCCGGCGACGCACTCAGAGCAGCAACCGGGGTACAAGGCAGGATCCAGCACCAAGACGCACTCCGGCTCCCTGTTCGGGAGCCGGAGTCCGGCGGGCGGAAGTTCAGAGGTGATTATCGAAATAAGAACGAGGGGGACGTACGTACGGGCCTGCGAGTCAACGGCGCTGGCGGCCAGCCCGGCTGCCGCGACGCCAGTACACCACCAGGAAGGAGCCGCCAGCCACCAGTGCCGTCACGGCAGCCGTGACGCTCAGCAGCAGGCCCAACGTGTCCGTCAGGCCGGCCGCCACACCAACGGTGACGACTGCGAGAAAGAGCCCGCTCGCCAGAACTCCGGATTCCACTTCGGTGATTTCTCCCGTTCGGAACCCGACCATCATCCGACGCGCGCGTGCATTTCACAAGCAGAATGAACTGATGGGAGGCATCTGATTTGCGCATGGATCCGTTCGCTGGCGGAGGCGGTCAGCTCGGTGCACAAGCGGCGTGTGCGACGACGATCTCGTAATGGACGGCGCGCGGCTCGGCCGCGACCAGCACCGCGCGCGCCTCGGACGGCAGCACCGCCGCCTCGACGTCGGCGCCGGCGAACGCCTGGATCGCCTCGACCGACTCCCACAGCGTCATCACCACGAAGTCGACCGTGTCGGCGCCCGGCCGGCGCAGCACGTACGCGCCGCGATAGCCGGCGATGCCCGTCAACCCCGGCAGCGTGGCAGTGTTCAGGTGCGCCTCGTAGCGGCCGGCGTCGGCCGGCCGTGTCGATCCGTGCCACACGCGTGCGATCATCGCGTTCCTCCCGGCGACGCGGGCGCCAGCGTCCGCCGCCAGCGCTCGACCGTCACCTGCTGTCCCCAGCGCACGACCCGCCGCTCGCCGGTCTTCCGGAAGCCGCCGCGCGCGAGCAGCGCGTGCGGCGGCCGCGCCGCCCGATACACGTCGATGATCATCGCCCGGTAGCCGGCCCCCTGCGAAAACGTGAGGGCGCGATCGAGCAGCAGCCGTCCGATCCCCTGCGCCCGCACCTCGGGCTCGACGATGAGGGCGACGAGCCGCGCGGTGGCGGCCGACTCGCGCGTCACGGCCGCCGAGCCGAGCCGGGCTCCCTGACGCTCGGCGATCCAGACCGCCTCCCGGGCCGGGTCCCAGCGCGTGCCGAAGCGTGCCAGCTGGCCGGCGATGAACCCCTCGAAGCCGGCCGCGAGCCCCTGCTCGCGCGCGTACAAGACACCGTGGCGCTGCACGACGTAGCCCAGGTCGCCCGGCCGCGGCGCGCGGAGCGTGACCGGCGCCTGCTCGTCGGACGCGCCGCCGAAGGTCCCCTCGATGGCATCCATCGCCTCGACGATCTGCTGGCGGTGCGCTTCCGACAACGGGCCGACGATCTGCCGGATGGCGTCGGCGGCGCGCCGGTTCAGGTCGGCGAAGACGGCGCGGCCGCGCGGGGTCAGCTCGAGCAGCCGCACGCGGGCGTCCTGCGGGGCGGCCCGGCGGCGCACGAGCCCCCGGCGTTCGAACGCCTGCAGCGTCCGGCTCAGGTACCCGGGATCGATGGCCAGGTCGCGCGCCAGGTCGACCGCCGACGGGTGGTCGCGGTGGGCCAGCTCGAACAGGACGCGGACCTCGGCGAGCGAGAAGGGCGTTGCCAGGTGATGCGGCGAGACGACGCCGATCTGCCGGGTGTAGAAGCGGTTGAACGCACGGATCCGATCGACCACCGGCGCGACGGTGGCAGGCGCGCCGGCGGGCGGCGGCAGGCGGGCGGGTGTCTTGGCGCGGCTCATGAGGACAGCGGGCGGCCGACCCGGTTCCCGCCCGCCCTCCAGCGTCCATCAATTAGTTGACTGTGTCAACTATTGCGCGATAGGCTCAGGACATGATCGACATCGCCATCAACCGGGTCCCCGAGTCGCGCCTCGCCTCCTCCCGCTGGCAGCAGGCCCCCTTCGGCACCGTCTTCACCGACCACATGTTCCTGGCGTCCTACATGGACGGCGCCTGGGGGCATCCGCGCATCGAGCCCTACGGCCCGGTCGAGCTGTGGCCGTCGCTGAGCGCCCTGCACTACGCGCAGTCGGTCTTCGAGGGGCTGAAGGCGTTCCGCCAGGACAACGGGCGGGTGGTGCTGTTCCGCCCCGCGGCCAACGCCGCCCGGTTCTCGCGGTCGATGACCCGGCTGGCGATGCCGCCCGTCCCCGAGGACCTCTTCCTCGAGGCGCTGCACCGCCTGGTCGCCCTCGACGCGGCCTGGGTCCCGGCGGCCGACCAGGGGGCGCTGTACATCCGGCCGTTCGCCTTCGGCGCCGACGAGGGGATCCGGGCCCGGCCGGCCGACCGGTACCTGTTCATGATCATCGCCTGCCCCGCCGGCGCGTACTACGACAAGCCGGTGAAGGTCCGCACCATGCCGCAGTTCTCGCGCGCGTTCGAGGGAGGGACCGGCGACGTGAAGCCGGCCGGCAACTATGCGCCGGCGCTGCTGGCCGAGCAGCTGGCCCGGGCGGCCGGCGCCGATTCCGTGCTCTGGCTGGACGGCCGCGAGCATCGCTGGGTCGAGGAGTGCGGCGTCATGAACGTCTTCTTCGTCATCGACGGCACGGTGGTGACGCCGGCGCTCGGCGGCACGATCCTCCCCGGCATCACGCGCGACAGCGTGATCACGCTGCTGCGCGACCAGGGCTACGCCGTCGACGAGCGGCGCATCGCCATCGACGAGGTCTTCGAGGCGGCCGACCACGGCCGGCTGCAGGAAGCCTTCGGGGTCGGCACGGCGGCCGTCGTCTCGCCGATCGCCGGCATCATGCACGAGGGGCACGCGGCGCAGCTGCCGCCGGTCGATCGCTGGACCGTCGCCCCCTTCGCGAAGACCCGCCTCGCCGACCTCCGCCGCGGCGCGGCCGAAGACACCCACGGCTGGATGGTGGCGGTGGACTGAGTCAGCAACGGGCAATGGGCAACGAGCGATGGGTCTTGCCGGGCATCGCACGTCGTACGTGACAGATGACAAGCGTCAGGAGATCCCCCATGTACCTCGCCCTCTTCTACGAAACCGTCGAGAACTACGTGGAGCGGCGGCAGCCGTTCCGCGAGTTGCACCTGAAGTACGCCAGCGGCTGGCGCGACCAGGGCAAGCTGATCCTCGCCGGCGCGACGAAGCCCGACGGCGCCCTCCTCGTCTTCAAGACCGACAATCCGGACGATGCGGCGGAGTTCGCGAAAAACGACCCGTACGTGAAGAACGGGTTGATCGCGAAGTGGTCGGTCAAGGAGTGGGTGGTGGTGATCGGGAACTGACGCCTCCTACTGTTTGCTGCTCTCGGCCGCCAGCCGCGCCTTGGCGGCGATCAGCTTCTCGGCCGTCTGCTTCACGGCCGCTTCGGTCGCCTCGCCGAGGATCGTGTCGCGGAAGTCGGACGAACTGAAGTCGATCATCCCCCCGCCGCCCGCGCCGCCGCCACCGCCGGCGCCGCCGAGCAGCAGGCCGCTCCGCTTCGACGTCCCCTCACCCTTCGCGCTCGCCATGATCTCGCCCGTCGTCGTGTCGATGATGCGGGCGGTCACCGCCACGTTCGCCTTGCCTTCCTTCGTCCCGACGGCGCCGAGGCCGAACTTGCCGCCCCCGAACAGGCCGCCGCCGACCTTCTTGCTGCTGTCCTCGGTGCCGAACTTCGTGATCGACCCGACGATCAGGTACTTCACGCCGAGCGCCTTGCCGACCGCCGCCAGCGTCTTCGCGCTGGGATCGGCCCGCTCGCTGTTCGAGAAGTCCTGCTCGGCCAGGATGGCATCGAGCCGCTTCCGCTCGATCACCCGGTAGGACCCGTCGTTCACCAGTTCATCGACGATCAGGTCGGAAATCCCCTGCCCGATGTCCTGATTCCCGCTCCACCATTTCTGCACCGTGCCGTAGTCGAAGTTCAGCACGGCCACCGTGGGACGCGCCGACTGCGCCAGGGCCGGGCCCGCCGCTGCCAGGACGAGCAGCGCGGCCAGCCAGAATTGCGGACGCACGGACTTCTGCATGATCAGAGCCTCCCGGCAGATCAGCAGCAAACCCCGGACCAGCTCAGCCATGAGCGGATCGGCGCCGGACGTGAGGCCGGGCGACCACGCGGGCCGGCCGGGGGCCGGCCGCAGGCAGAATTTCCGCGGAGCGCCGGGACGGGCCCACCGGAACGCCCCGACACGGGAGTGTTACTTGCTTTTTGCAAGTAACAGGGATATCCTCCCCCGAACGTGCGGGACGAGCTGAAATCGAACCTCCGATCCCTCTGTCCGGTCAGCATCTCCCTGGAGATCTTCGGAGACCGCTGGTCGCTGCTCATCGTCCGCGACCTGATGGTGCGCGGCTACCGGACCTTCGGCGAGTTCCAGCGGTCGGGCGAAGGGATTGCCACCAACGTCCTGGCCGACCGGCTGCGCCGCCTCGAGGCGGCCGGCCTCATCAGTGCGGAACCCGACGAGGCCGATCGTCGTCGGATGAACTACCGGCTCACCCCGAAGGGGATCGATCTGGCGCCCGTGCTGCTCGACCTGCTCATCTGGGGGGCGCGGCACGAGGAGACGGCGGCGCCGGCCGCGGTCATCGACGAGATGGAGCGGCACCGCGACGAGGTGCTGGCGGACGTCCGGCGGCGGTGGGAGGCACGCGATCCGACGCCGCTGCTCCCCCCGTTCGACGGGAAGCCCGCCAGGCGGAAGAAGAAGGCCCGAGCGTAGGGAAACCCCGATCACCGGCATCGAACAAGTGAGGCGAGCATGAGCAGCGTGCGAGTCCTGGTCGGCACCCGCAAGGGGGCCTTCATCCTGACGTCCGATGGCGCGCGCCGCCAGTGGGACATCAGCGGTCCCCACTTCGGCGGGTGGGAGATCTATCACCTCAAGGGGTCGCCCGTCGATCCGAACCGCCTGTACGCCTCGCAGTCGAGCAGCTGGTTCGGCCAGGTCGTGCACCGCTCGGGCGACGGCGGGAAGACGTGGGAGACGGTCGGCAACAAGTTCGCCTACGAAGGGACGCCGGGGCCGCACAAGTGGTACGACGGGACGCCGCACCCCTGGGAGTTCAAGCGGGTCTGGCACCTCGAGCCGTCGCTCACCGATCCCGACGTGGTCTACGCCGGCATCGAGGACGCGGGGCTGTTCCGTTCGACCGACGGCGCGAAGACGTGGGAGGAACTGCCGGGGCTGCGGACGCACCAGTCGGGGTCGGGCTGGCAGCCGGGCGCGGGCGGCCTCTGCCTGCACACGATCCTGCTGGACCCGGTGAACAAGAACCGGATCTTCATCGCCATCTCTGCGGCCGGCGCCTTCCGGTCGGACGATGCGGGCAAGACGTGGAAGCCGATCAACAAGGGATTGCACTCCAAGTACATTCCCGATCCGGAGGCCGAGGTCGGCCACTGCGTCCACCGGATCGCGATGCACCCGTCGCGGCCGAACACGCTCTTCATGCAGAAGCACTGGGACGTGATGCGGACCGACAACGCCGGCGATCAGTGGACGGAGGTCAGCGGGAACCTGCCGACCGACTTCGGCTTCGTCATCGACGTCCACGCGCACGAGCCCGAGACGATCTACGTCGTCCCGATCAAGAGCGACTCCGAGCACTATCCGCTCGACGGCCAGCTCAGCGTGTACCGCAGCCGGACGGGCGGGAACGAGTGGGAGCCGCTCACCAAGGGGCTGCCGCAGCGCGACTGCTACGTGAACGTCCTGCGCGACTCGATGGCGATCGATCGACTCGATCCGTGCGGGGTATATTTCGGGACGACCGGCGGTCAGGTCTACGCCTCGGCCAATGCCGGCGACTCCTGGCAAGAGGTCAGCGGGAACCTGCCGACCGACTTCGGCTTTGTGATTGACGTGC
>JAGWRA010000247.1 GCA_028876655.1 Acidobacteriota bacterium
ACGCGACGGCGCCCAGGGCCGCCGGCGGCGCCGTCCGGGCGAGCCGCAGGAACGCCAGCGCGCCGCCCGACAGCCCGATCGCGCCCCGCTCGACCCGCCCCGCGTCACAGCGGTCGCACACGAACGCGTGGTCGGCGAGCACCAGCCGTGCGCCGTTCTCGACGTCGTCCAGCGTCCGTCCGCACGCGCGGCAGACGCCGTGCGCCGGATAGACGCCCTGCAGCCGCAGCAGCCAGTACTCGAAGTAACGCGCCAGCGGCTCGAGCGGCACGCCATCCGCGATGGCGTCGACCGTGGAGGCCCCGAGCCGGTACAGCCGGTCGTTCGGGTCGGCTTCCGGCGCCCACTCGTCGATGAGCTCCGCGAAATAGCTCGCGTAGCCGGGCGCCTCGGCCTGCGTCCCCGCCAGCGGGGATCGGTGCGGCTCGACGTAGTTCAGGAACACCAGGTCGCGCCGCTCGCGCTCGACGTAGGCGACCTGGCCGCGGGTCAGCGGCTCCAGGCCCCCGCCGAACCGGCGGCGGCTGCGGGAGGCATTCTTCGCGACGCCGCGCCGCTTGCCCCGGTCGCTCGTCAGGAAGACCACGATGCGATCGGCCTCGCCGAGCGTGTAGGTGCGCAGGATCAGGGCGTCGGCGGTGTAGAGCGGCACCGGGCCCTATTCTATCCCGCTTTGTGCGCGTAGCGCAGGAACAGCGCTGCCAGGCCGAGGAAGGACGCGAACCCGCAGCAATCGGTGAACGTGGTGATGATCACCGTGGACGCCAGGGCCGGATCGATCTTCAGGGCGCGCAGCCCCAGCGGGATCAGCGTGCCGGCCGCCCCCGCCACGAACAGGTTCATCACCATGGCCAGGGCGAGGATGACCCCCAGGCTGGGCGACCCGATCATCAGCCAGGCCACGACGGCCGCCACCAGCCCCGTGGCCAGGCCGTTGCCGACCCCCACGAGCAGCTCCTTGACCAGCGCGTGGCGCGAGTTGCTCCACGTCAGCTCGCCCAGGGCAATCCCCCGCACGATGACGGTCAGCGTCTGCGTGGCGGCGTTGCCGCCCATGCCGGCGACGATCGGCATGAAGACGGCCAGCGCCACCCAGGCGCTGATCGTCCCCGAGAAGATCGCCACCACCCCCGACGCCAGGAAGGCCGTCGCGAGGTTGATCACCAGCCACGGCAGCCGCTTGCGCAGCGAGACGACGGGCGGCGTGAAGACGTGCTCGTCGCTGCTCACGCCGGCCAGCCGGTAGATGTCCTCGGTGGCCTCGTCCTTGATGACGTCGATCACGTCGTCGACCGTGATGATCCCGACCAGCTTGTTCTCCTGGTCGACGACCGGGATCGCCAGCAGGTTGTACGAGGCGACCTGCCGCGCCACCTCCTCCTGGTCCATGTCGACCCGCGCGCTGATCAGGTCGGTCGTCATGATCCGCTTCAGCGGGGTCTCGGGCGACACCAGCAGCAGCCGGCGGAGCGAGACGACGCCGACCAGGTGCCGCCGCGCGTCGACGACGTAGAGGTAGAACACCATCTCGACTTCGCGCAGCCCCTGCAGCGCCGCGATCGCCTCGCCGGCGGTCAGGTCCTCCTGCAGCGCGAAGACGTGCGGGTTCATGATGCGGCCCGCCGTCTGCTCGTCGTACTCGAGCAGGTTCTCGACGTCGGCCGACGCCCGCTGCCCCATCATCTCCAGCACCGAGGTCGCCAGTTCCTTGGGCAGGTAGTCGATCAGAGCCGCCGCGTCGTCGGACGGGATCTCCGCCAGCAGCCTGGCGATCTCCTCGGCCGAGCGTCCCGCCATCAGCGACGCCGCCAGCTCGGGCCCCATCTCGCTGACCGCCTCCATGGCCAGCCGGCCGTGGCGCTCGACGAGGAGGTTGAAGACGGCCGTCCGCTCGCGGTCGTGCAGCTCGCCGAACAGCTGCGCGACGTCTGCCGGGTGCTGCTTCTGCAGGAGGTTCAGCAGGTTGGCCGTCGCCCCGATCCGGAGCAGCCGCCGGACCGAATCGAGTACGACGTCGATTTTGCGCGGTGCGGCCATCGCGGAACGTCCTCCCCTGCCGGCGACCCGCGGCAGCGCGCGCGTCCGGCCCGGTGCCGATGCGTGAATCGTTCACGCTAGCACAGCCCGACGCGCCGGGCCAAGTCACCAACGGGTCACGGCGGCCGGGACGTCAGCGGCCTCTGCGCGGCAGCCCCAGCTCGTCGAGCAGCTGGTCGTCGTCGCGCCAGCGGGATCGCACCTTCACGTGGAGGTCGAGGAAGACGCGCGCCTGGAAGAACCGCTCGAGATCCTCCCGGGCTGCCGTGCCGATTGCCTTGATCATCGCCCCCTGGCGCCCGACGATGATCGGCTTCTGGGACTCGCGGTCGACGAGGATGGTGCAGAACAGCCGCAGCAGCCCGCGCTCGTCCGGCTCCTCGAACCGGTCGACGGCCACCGCGGTCGCGAAGGGGATCTCGGCGTGCGTGAGCTGGAGCACCTTCTCCCGGACGATCTCGGCGACGAAGAACCGCTCCGGCTGGTCGGTCAGGTAGTCGACCGGGTACAGCGCCGGCCCCTCCGGCAGCTGCTCCCGCAGCACGGCCTCCAGCCGGTCCACGTTCTCCCCCGTCAGGGCCGACACGGGGACGATCGCCGCGAACGGCCGCAGCGCGCGATAGCGGTCGATGGCCGGCAGCAGCTGCGTCTTCTGGATCCGGTCGATCTTGTTCAGCACGAGGACGACCGGCAGGGTCGCCTCCGCCAGCAGCGTCATCAGGAAGCGCTCGCCGCCACCCGGCGCCTCCGACGCGTCGACGACCACGCACAGCACGTCCACGTCTCGGATGCTGTCGATCGCCGTCTGCACCATCCGGACGTTCATCCGGTGCAGCGGCCGGTGGATGCCGGGGGTGTCGATGAAGACCACCTGCGCATCCGGGTAGTTCTGCACCGCCAGGATGCGGGTGCGCGTCGTCTGCGGCTTGTCGGAGACGATGGCCAGCTTGGTGCCGGCGAGGCGGTTCAGCAGGGTCGACTTACCGGCGTTGGGCCGGCCGATGAGCGCGACGTACCCGAACTTCATCATTCCGGGCCCTGGACGACCGGCTCGGTCGTCTGGCGGCGGACGCGGACCTTGTTCACCCGCCGTCGCTCGGCCTCGACGACCTCGATGACCAGGCCGTCGATCTCGACGACCTCGCCGACGGCCGGCACGCGCCCGAGGTGCGACATCACATAGCCGCCGACGGTCTCGAACCCCTGGGGCGCGATCGGCACGCTCAGCCGCTCGCTGACCTCGTCGATGTTCACCTTGCCCGAGAAGAGGAACGAGCCGTGGCCTTCGTCGACGATCGGATCGGTCTCCTCGTCGTACTCGTCGCGGATCTCCCCGACGATCTCCTCGAGCAGATCCTCCAGCGTCACCAGCCCCGCCGTGCCGCCGTACTCGTCGACCACGATCGCGCACTGCACGCGCTTGCGCTGGAACTCCTTCAGCAGTTCCGGCACCCGCTTCGACTCGGGCACGAAGTAGGCCGGCCGCATCAGCTCGCCGACCGTCTTCGGCTCGCGATCCGGCTGCTGCGCGATCAGGTCCTTCACGAAGACGATGCCGACGATGTTGTCGAGGTTGTCGCGATAGACCGGGAAGCGCGAGTACTCCTGCTCGCCGAACAGCGCCCGCAGGTCGTTCAGCGTCGCCCCGGCCCGGATGGCGACGATGTCGGGCCGCGGCGTCATCACCTCGCGGACCAGCGCCCCGCCGAAGTCGACGATCGACTGGATCAGCCGCCGCTCCTCGCCCGTGTCGCGCGCCTCGTCGGCGGGCGCCTCGCCCGCGCCGGCGGCCGTCGCGCCGTCGGCTTCGTGCGCCTCGGTGCCGTTGCCCGCCGGCCGATCGCGCCAGCCCTCCAGCAGCCCGATCAGGCCGCTGGTCACCGGCTGCAGCGGCCGCGCCAGCGCCTCGAAGGACGGCATCAGCAGTTCCAGCACCCGCTCGGGATTCCGCCGGACGATGAGCACCGGCACCAGGTGCTCGCAGACGACCACGAAGCCGACCATGGCGACCGTGAGCAACGAGAACGAGCGCCAGCCGGTGAGCCCGAAGTGGTGCGCCAGCAGCGCCGCCGCCAGCACCACGATCAGGCCGACCAGCAGCCGGAGGGGGACGAACAGCCGGATCGGCTCGTCCAGGTACGGACTCAGCCGTGCCGTCCGGTCGCTGCGCTCGGTCAGCAGACGCCCCCACAGGCGCAGTTGTCCCGTGAAGGCGATCTCGATCGTGCCGAGGTAGACCGCCGCGCACGCCAGCAGGAAGATCGCCAGGGGGGTCATGCGCTGCGCTCGATCAGCCCCTCGCGGAGGCCGCCCTTCCGCCGGAGCCGCCGCTCCAGCCGCGCCATCGCGCCATCGTCCCGCTCGTGATCGTAGCCGGCCAGGTGCAGCAGGCCGTGCAGCGCCAGCACGCGCAGCTCGGTGAGCCGCGAGTGCCCGGCGGCCCGCGCCTGGCGCTCCGCCACGCCGGCCGCAATCACGATGTCGCCCAGCTCGGGCCGCGCGCCGGCCGGCTCCGGCCAGTCGCCCCCGGCTCGCCCGCGATCGTCCCGCGCGGGGAACGACAGGACGTCGGTCACCTTGTCGATCCCGCGGTACCGCCGGTTGAGCGCGCGCACGCGCGCGTCGCCGACCACCGCCACCGTCACGCGGCCCCGCAGGCGCGCGGGCGCCACCGAGGCGAGCCAGTCCGTCAGGGCGCGGCCCACCGGCCGACGGCCGCTCTCGTCGGCCACCAGCACCTGCAGCCCGCGCCGGCCCGCTGGGTCAGAGGGTGACATCGTCAGGAAGACTTGCGACTGGCCGTCTCGTAGCCGGTCGAGAACGCCTCGTAGGCCTTGACGATCTGCTGCACCAGCCGGTGCCGCACCACGTCGCGATCGTCGAACTGGACGAAGGCAATCCCCTCGATCCCGCCCAGCACCTTCGTGGCCTCCACGAGCCCTGACATCCGCCCGGCCGGCAGGTCGATCTGCGTGACGTCGCCCGTCACCACGGCCTTCGACCCGAACCCGAGCCGCGTGAGGAACATCTTCATCTGCTCGGAGGTCGTGTTCTGCGCCTCGTCCAGGATCACGAACGAGTCGTTGAGCGTCCGGCCGCGCATGAAGGCGATCGGGGCGATCTCGATGGTCCCCCGCTCGATGAGCCGCGCCACCCGCTCGACGTCCAGCATGTCGTAGAGCGCGTCGTAGAGCGGCCGGAGGTACGGGTTCACCTTCTCCTGGAGATCGCCCGGCAGGAAACCGAGCTTCTCGCCCGCCTCCACGGCCGGCCGCGCCAGGATGATGCGCGTCACCTTCTTGGCCATCAGGAACGAGACGGCCTGCGCCATGGCCAGGTACGTCTTCCCGGTGCCGGCCGGCCCGACGCCGAACACGATGTCGTACTTCTCGATGGCGTCCAGGTACCGCCGCTGGTTGACGCTCTTGGGCGCCACGCGCCGGCGGCCGGACTGCGTGAGGGTATTCTTGAGGAAGTAGTCGCGGAGGTCGACCGGCTCGCCGGCCGCCGCCAGCTGGGCCGCCGTCTTCACGTCCGCGGTCGACAGCTTGTAGCCCTCGCCCACCAGCGACGACAGCTCGCCGATCAGCCATTCGACGCGGCTCACGGCTCCGGGCTCGCCCTCGACGATGAGTTCGTGCCCCTGGGTCCGGATCTGGACGTGGAACTGCGCTTCGAGGTTCCTGAGGTTCTCGTCGTAGAGGCCGAACAGCGTCTCGATCGCCTCGTCGGGCACGGCAATCTTCCTCATCGGCGAGCCGTTCGTATCTCCTTGTTTCACAGTGATTTAACAAAGAATACTAGCATACGGGGTCCCCGGGGGTCAACCGCGGAGCCGGATGTGCAGTTCCCGCAGCTGGCGTTCGTCGACGACCGACGGGGCCCCCGCCATCAGATCGACGGCGTTGGCCGTCTTCGGAAAGGCGATGACCTCGCGGATGGACGCCTCGCCCGCCAGCAGCGCCACGATCCGGTCCAGCCCGAGGGCGATGCCCCCGTGCGGCGGCGTTCCGTACTGGAGCGCGTCCAGGAAGAAGCCGAACCGCAGGCGGGCTTCTTCTTCGCCAATCCCGAGCAGCGAGAAGATCCGCCCCTGCAGCGCCGAGTCGTGGATCCGGATGCTCCCCCCGCCGATCTCGCTGCCGTTCAGGACGAGATCGTACGCCTTCGCCCGCAGCAGCGACGGGTCCCGATCGAGGTGCTCGACGTCCTCGTCGACGGGCGCCGTGAACGGATGGTGCATCGAGAACCAGCGCCGCTCGTCCTCGCTCCACTCGAGCAGCGGAAATCCGGTGACCCAGAGGAACTGGAAGTCGTTCGGCCGGAGCAGCTGTTCCTTCTTCGCCAGCACGAGCCGCAACTGGCCGAGCAGCTTCGAGGTCGCCTCGCCCGGGCCGGCGGCCATCAGGAGCAGGTCGTCCTTCGTCGCGCCGGCCGCGGCCAGCGCCGCCGTCAGCGTCCCTTCGGTGAGCGCCTTCACCGAGCTCACCGGGGGCTCGCCGGGCCGGACCCAGATCAGCCCCGAGAAGCCCATCTGCTTGGCCTGATCGACCAGGGCGTCGATGGCGCTGCGGGTGTACTTGTTGCCGCCCGGGACCGCGAAGCCCCGGACCACGCCGCCTTCACTGACGATCTGCTTGAAGACGCGGAACTCGGACTCGCGGAAGACCTCCGAGAGGTCGGCGATTGCCATGCCGCAGCGCAGGTCGGGCTTGTCGCTGCCGTACCGGGCCATGGCCTCGTCGTAGGCCATCTGCCGGAACGGCGCGGCGACCTCGTGGCCGGCCTGCCGGAAGATCTCCTGGATGAGCGGCTCGATCAGGCTGAAGACGAGCGGCATGGTCGCAAAGGAGATCTCGATGTCGACCTGCGTGAACTCCGGCTGCCGGTCGGCGCGCAGGTCCTCGTCGCGGAAGCACTTCACGATCTGGAAGTAGCGATCGGTCCCGGCGATCATCAGGATCTGCTTGAAGATCTGCGGCGACTGCGGC
>JAGWRA010000248.1 GCA_028876655.1 Acidobacteriota bacterium
CCCAGCGCTCGGCGTGCTCGCCGACGGCGGCGATGCTCGCCTGCAGCGCGGCCATGAGGTCCGGCACGACGGCCGGGGCCGGCGCGGGCGCCGGCGCGGGGGCGCGCAGGATCCGCTCGTCCTCCAGCTGGAGGATCCACGCCATCTTCTGCTGGTAGGTGAGCACCGGCTGCGGCGTCACGACGACGCGCGCGGGCGGCACGCAGGAAGCCGCGCCGGTCGCCGTCAGCAGGGCGGCCAGCAGCCGGACCGCGAGCCGGGTCCGGGCGGGGGTGAGGCGTCGAGTGGGCATGCCCCTCCGTTCAGCGGAACGAGGCCGGATCGAGTTCGAGCCGGCGCTCGGTCGCGGCGTCGACGCGCTCGGGCACGATCGTCACGCCGATGCCGGGGCCGTCCGGGACGGCGATCGTGCCGTCCGGCCGCACGTCGATCGGCGGCTCGATCAGGTCGGGCACGTAGTAGCGCCGGCTCGCCGCGACGTCGCCCGGCAGCCGGAAGTTCGGCAGGGTCGACAGGTGGATGTTGTGCGCCCGTCCGATGCCCGACTCGAGCATGCCGCCGTGCCAGACCGGCAGGCCGCTGGCGGCGCACAGGTCGTGGAGGCGGATCGATTCGCGGAAGCCGCCGATGCGGCCCGGCTTGATGTTGATGATGCGGCAGGCGCGGGTCTCGATGGCCTCCTCGGCGAGCGGGAGGCTCTTGATCGACTCGTCGAGGCAGATCGACGTCTTCAGCTGCGCCTGGAGCTTCGCGTGGTCGCGGATGTCGTCGTCGTCGAGCGGCTGTTCGATCATCATCAGATCGAACGCGTCGAGCCGCTTCAGGTGCGGGGCGTCCTCCAGCCGGTACGCGGCGTTGGCGTCGACCATGAGCGGGATCGCGCCGAACCGCGACCGCACCGTCTCGACGGCGGCGAGGTCCCAGCCGGGCTTGACCTTGATCTTGATCCGCCGGTAGCCGGCCGCCAGCTCCTTCTCGACCTTCGCGGCGAGCTGGTCGAGCGAGTCCTGGATGCCGATGGAGACGCCCGCGGCGATCGGCTGGCCGTTGCCGCCGAGCAGCTTCCAGAGCGGCTGGCCCTGCTGACGCGCGTACAGGTCCCACGCCGCCATCTCCAGCCCGGCCTTGGCCATGTTGTGGCCCCGGATGGCGTGCAGGGCGGGGAAGACGTCGCGCGGGTGGGCGAAGTCGACGCCCAGCACGAGCGGCGCGATGAACCGGCTGAGGATGTGCCAGGAGGTTTCGGTCGTCTCAGGGCTGTAGAACGGCGTCTGGTCGGCGACGCATTCGCCGTAGCCCGAGGCCCCGTCCCCGTCGAGGCGGACGAGGACGAACGTGCGGTCGTACGCGCGCCCGAAGCTCGTTTCGAAGAAGTGGACGAGCCGGAGGCGCAACAGGCGGAGCTCGAGGCGTTCGATTCTCACGATCGGCGGCTCACCCGCGGCCGGCGCGGGACACAGGCGGGATGATATCACGCGGGCCGGCCGGCCGGCGGCGGCGCGCGACGCTTGCCTGTGCCGAAAACCGGCCGGTATACTGCGCGGGTCTTGGACTTCCGCTACCTGGCCATCGAGGGCCCCATCGGGGTCGGCAAGTCGGCGCTGGCCGAACGGCTCGCGACGCGGCTCGACGCGACCGTCGTCCTCGAGGACACGGAGAACCCGTTCCTGGGGGACTTCTACGCCGACCGGCCCGGCGCCGCGCTCCAGTCGCAGCTGTTCTACCTGCTGAACCGCCACCGCCAGCTCACGGCGCTGCAGCAGACCGACCTGTTCAGCCAGGTCACCATCTGCGACTACCTGTTCGACAAGGACCGCATCTACGCGTACCTGAACCTCGACGACAACGAGCTGTTCATCTACCAGCGGCTCTACGACCTGCTGGCGCCCGACGTGCCGCCGCCCGATCTCGTCGTCTACCTGCAGGCGCCGACCGACGTCCTGCTGCGCCGGCTGCGGAGCCGGCCGGCGGATCCCGAGCAGACAGCTCCGCAGCCCGACGCCGACTATCTGCGCGAGCTCAACGAGGCGTACCAGCACTTCTTCTTCCACTACACGGCGACGCCGCTGCTCGTGGTCGAGACCTCCCAGTTCTCGCCCGCCGCCGACGACCAGGCGCTCGACGATCTGCTCCGCCAGATCCGCCACATGGGTCCGGGCACGCAGTACTACGTGCCGCGGACGAAATAGCCTCGCGCGGCCGGTCGCGGTCGCGCGGTCGCCCCGGTCCCCCGGCGGCCCGCCTTGTGCTAAGCTCGCCTTTCATGGCCTGGTTCAAGAAGACCCGCACGCCGATCGCGGCCACCGACAAGTCGAGCCGCGTGCCCGAAGGCCTCTGGGTGAAGTGTCCCGGCTGCGCGCAGATCATCTACAACAAGGATCTCGCGGCGAACCTCAGCGTCTGCCCGAAGTGCGGCCATCACTTCCGGCTGAGCGCGATCGAGCGGATCCAGTCGCTGTTCGACGGCGACTGGCAGGAGTACGACGCCGGACTGGTGTCGACCGATCCGCTCGGGTTCACCGACACCAAGCCGTACCGCGATCGCCTCCGCAGCACGATCGCCGCGACGGGCCGGAAGGACGCGGTGATCGTCGGCCGGGGCCGCATCGACGGCATCGACACGATGGTCGCCGCGATGGACTACAGCTTCATCGGCGGCAGCATGGGCGTGGTCGTCGGCGAGAAGATCACCCGCGCCATCGAGCGCGCGGCCGCCGACCGCATCCCGGTCGTCGTCGTCTGCTGCTCGGGCGGCGCCCGCATGATGGAAGGGGCGCTCTCGCTGATGCAGATGGCGAAGATCAGCGCGGCGCTGGCGCGGCTGGATCGCGCACGGCTGCCGTACATCGCCGTCCTCACCGATCCGACGACGGGCGGCGTGACGGCGAGCTTCGCGATGCTGGGGGATCTGAACATCGCGGAGCCGAAGGCGCTCATCGGGTTTGCCGGCCCGCGCGTGATCGAGCAGACGATCCGCCAGAAGCTGCCCGAGGGTTTCCAGCGCAGCGAGTTCCTGCTGGATCACGGCTTCATCGACCTGGTCGTCGATCGGCGGGAGATGAAGGCCACGCTGGCGAGCGCGCTGCGCTTCATGGGCGCGACGGGCCACCCGGCGGCCGAGCCGGCGGTCGAGCCCGAGTCGGCCGAGGCCCCGGGCGCGCCCCGCTGATCGCGCCTGGACGCGTCGGCGTCACGGCGCCCTTCCGGTCATGGATCCCGTCCAGTACCTGTTCAGCCTCGAACAATTCGGCATCAAGTTCGGCCTCGACAACATCCGCACGCTCTGCGCCCATCTCGGCCACCCGGAGACGGCGTACGTCACGGTGATCGTTGCCGGCACGAACGGCAAGGGATCGGTGACGGCCATGACCGAGGCGGCGCTGCGCGCCGCCGGGCGGCGGACCGGTCGCTACACGTCACCGCACCTGGTGCGGCTGGAGGAGCGCTTCGCCGTCGACGGGCAGCCCGTGGCGACGGCCCTGCTCCGCGACGTGGCCGCCGACGTCGCCGCCGGGATCGCGGACCTGCGGCGGACGGGGGCGCTCGACACCGAACCGACGTTCTTCGAGGCGACGACGGCGGCGGCCTTCGAGGTGTTCCGGCGCGCGGGGGTCGACATCGCGGTGCTGGAGGTGGGCCTCGGCGGGCGGCTGGATGCGACCAACGTGGCCCGTCCGGTGGCCGGCGCCATCACGACGATCGACTTCGATCACGAGCGCTACCTGGGCTCGACGCTGGCAGCGATCGCGCGTGAGAAGGCGGGCATCGTCAAGCCGGGGATGCCGGTGGTCGTGGGCGAGCGGAAGGCCGAGGCGCTGGCGGCGATCGCGGAGGTCTGCGCGGCGCGCGGCGGACGGCTCGTGCGGGCCGACGACGGCGTCACCGTCGACACGCGCGTCACCGCGGAGGCGACCGAGCTGACGCTGCGGACGCCGGCCGATGATTACGGCACCGTCGCGCTGGGGCTGGCCGGCCGCCATCAGGCGGGCAATGCGGTGGTGGCCGTGCGCCTGCTCGAGACGCTGCGGGCCGCGGGCCTCGACGTGCCGCGCGCGGCGATCGTGGCGGGGCTGCGCGACGTCCGGTGGCCGGGACGCCTCGAGTGGCGGGCGACGGACCGCGGGCGCGTGCTGCTGGACGCGGCGCACAACCCGGCCGGGGCCGAAGCGCTGGCGGCCTACCTCCGGCACGTGCGGCCCGCGGGACTGCCGATCGTCTTCGGCGTGATGCGCGACAAGGATGCGCGCGGCATCCTCGAGCGGCTGCTGCCGGCGGCCGCGGCGCTCGTGGCGACGCGCCCGTCGAACCCGCGCGCACTCGAGCCCGAGGCGGTCGCCGCGCTGGCCCGCGCGATCCGCCCAGGCCTGCCGGTGGCGATCGAGGCCGATCCTGCGGCGGCCGTGCGCGAGGCGTGGCAGCGCGCGCCGGAGATCTGCGTGGCGGGGTCGATCTTCCTGCTCGGGGACGTGGCGGCCGTCGTCGCGCGCGGCTGATCGGCGCCGCGCGGCGCCCGGCGGGGGGGCGCGTCGCGGGCCTGTTTCAATTGCCGTGGCCTGCGGCGCGTGCTATTCTTCAAGTCGTTTCGACGGTTCCCCCGTAGACACACGTGTCGCCCGGCTCCCCCGATGAAGCGGCTGCTGCTCCTCATCCTCGGTATCAGCCTCATCGCCACGTCCGCGATCGCCCCGGTATCGGCCCAGGAGGGCGTGCCCGGCTTCGATCGCTCGGTCAGCCTGAAGCGCGAGCGGATCGGCGACACGCACTGGCGGCTCACCGGCGACGTGGAGCTGCAGCGGCTGGACATGACGCTGTACGCCTCGGGGCAGGTCGACATCTACACCAACACGCACCAGGCGGTGGCGGTCGGCAACGTCGTCTTCACGCAGGGCGGGAGCCGCATCTCGGCCGATCGGGCGGTGTTCGACTACCAGAAGCGGACCGGCACGTTCTACAACGCGACGGGGATCACGGTGCTCGGCCCGCAGCAGGCGAAGGGGATGTTCGGGACGCAGGAACCGGACGTGTACTTCTACGGCACCCAGATCGACAAGATCGGCCCGAAGAAGTACCGGATCCATCACGGCGGGTTCACGACGTGCGTCCAGCCGACGCCGCGCTGGCAGATCGTGGCGAGCACGGCCACGGTGAACCTCGGGCACTACACCATCCTGCACAACTCGCTGCTCGAGGTGAAGAACGTCCCGCTGCTCTACCTGCCGATCCTCTATTACCCGACCAAGAAGGACGACCGGGCGACGGGCTTCCTGATCCCGCAGTACGGCATGTCGACGATCCGGGGGCAGTCGATCAGCAACGCCTTCTTCTGGGCGATCAACCGCAGCCAGGACGCGACGTTCTACGACGACTGGTACTCCAAGACCGGCTTCGGCAACGGGGGCGAGTACCGCTACAACTACGGGGCAGGGTCGAACGGCACGATCCGGGCATACGCGCTGAACCAGCACGAAGCGACCTACCAGACCGCGACGGGGACGACGACGGTGCCGGGCCAGCAGAGCTACGAGATCCACGGCGCGATGAACCAGGCGCTGTTCGCGGGGCTGCGGGCGCGGGCGAACGTCGACTACTTCTCGAGCCTGACGGCGCTCCAGACCTACAACACGAACATCTACAACGCGTCGCTGAACCAGCGGAACTACGGGGTGAACGTCTCGGGCGCGTGGGGCCCCTACAGCCTGAACGGGACCTACAGCCGGGCGGAGTACTTCTACGGCACGCAGAGCTCGGCGCTGACCGGCGGGACGCCGACCATCGGGCTCAACCGCGGGGAGGCGCGGCTGTTCAACACGCCGCTCTACGTCTCGGTGGCCGGCCAGTACGCGGACCTCGTCCGGACCGCGCAGCAGGGGACGACGGTGCAGGACAACGGCCTGAACCGCTTCGACCTGCAGCCGACGATCCGGTTTCCGTTCACGAAGTGGCAGTTCTTCACGGTCAACTCGTCGCTCTCGTGGCGCGACACGTTCTACACCCGCAGCCTGGATCCGGTGACGGGGGCGATCACCGACGCCGGGCTGAACCGCCGGTACTGGAACCTGCAGGCCCAGTTCAGCGGGCCGATCTTCCAGCGGATCTTCAACACGCCGAACAGCGGCTACGCCGAGAAGTTCAAGCACTCGATCGAGCCGTACTTCAACATCAGCCGGATCTCGTCGATCGACAACTTCAGCCAGATCGTGCAGCTGGACGGCACCGACGCGGTCGTCGGCAGCGCCACGAGCTACAGCTACGGCGTGAACAGCCGGCTGTTCGCGAAGGTGCGCGACGGCGGCGGCGTGGCACGCGACATCCTGGACATCGGCGTGGCGCAGTCGTACTACACGAACGCGCTGACGGCGCAGTACGACCAGAACTACGAGACGAGCTTCACCGGCGCGCCGCCGAGCCACTTCTCTCCGATCGTCTTCTCCCTGCGGGCCGTGCCCGACGCGGCGTACTCGGCGAACGTCCGCGCGGAGCTCGACAGCCAGTACCACGAACTGCGGACGATCTCGGTGAACGGGACGGCGTCCCTCCGCGGCCTGCTGCAGACGACGCTGGGGTGGAGCCACAAGGGCTACATCGCGCAGCTGCCGGGCTTCAACGATCCCACGCAGCTGGACAACTACCTGAACGGCTCGGCCAACGCGCACACGCGCGACAACCGGGTGGGCGGCACCTATTCCTTCAACTACGACATCCTGCGCGACACCTGGCTGCAGCAGCGCTTCTCGGCCTACTACAACGCGCAGTGCTGCGGCATCGTGTTCGACTACCAGAGCTACAACCTGTCGGGCATCAACACCTATCTGCCCGTCGCGCAGGATCACCGCTTCAACATCTCGTTCACGCTCGCGGGCATCGGCACCTTCGGCAACTTCTTCGGCGCCCTGAGCGGCAACAACACGGGCAGCGTGTCGTACGGCTCGCGCTGACCGCGGGCGGGCCTCCGCCCGGCAGGAGTCGGTCCATGACTGAGGTTCTCGTCACCGGCGGGGCCGGGTTCATCGGCAGCAACTTCGTGCGCCACGCCCTGGCGGCGCATCCGGACTGGCACGTCACCACGCTGGACAAGCTGACCTACGCCGGCCGGTCCGAGAACCTGAAGGACGTGCTCGACGACCCGCGGCACACCTTCATCCGCGGCGACGTCGGCGACGCCGCGCTGGTCGGGCCGCTGCTCGCCCGCGCGAACGTCGTCGTCCACTTCGCCGCCGAGACCCACGTGGACCGATCGATCTCGGGCGCCCTGCAGTTCGTCCGGACCGACGTGCTCGGCACGGCGGTCCTGCTGGAGGCGGCGCGCAGCGCGCCAGGGCTGCACCGGTTCATCCAGATCTCCACCGACGAGGTCTACGGCTCGGTGGCGACCGGCGCCAGCCGCGAGACCGACGAACTGAAGCCCCGCAACCCGTACTCGGCCAGCAAGGCGGCCGCCGACCGGCTGGCCTACAGCTACTGGGCGACCTACGACGTGCCGGTGGTCATCGCACGGCCGTCGAACAACTACGGCCCGTACCAGTACCCCGAGAAGGTGATCCCGCTGTTCGTCACCAACGCGATCGACGGCCTGCCGCTGCCGCTCTACGGCGACGGCCAGAACGTCCGCGACTGGCTGCACGTGGAGGACCACTGCCGGGCGCTCGACCTCCTCATCGGCCGCGGCGTGCCGGGGGAGGTGTACAACATCGGTGGCGGCAACGAGGTCCGCAACGTCGACCTGACGCGACGAATCCTGGAGCTGCTGGACCGGCCGGCGTCGCTCATCAAGCCGGTCGCCGACCGCCTCGGCCACGACCGGCGCTACTGCCTCGACTCGTCCAAGCTGCACGCCATGGGCTGGCGGCCGCAGATGCCGTTCGACCAGGGGCTGGCCTCGACGGTCGCGTGGTACCGCGAGAACGAGTGGTGGTGGCGCCCGATCAAGGACGCCGATCCGGCGTTCCGGGCCTACTACGACGCGCACTATCAGAACCGGGGCTGACCGCGCGCATCCGATGACAGACACCGTCCTGGTCACCGGCGCCGCGGGCTTCGCCGGCAGTCACCTGCTGGATGCGCTCCAGGGGTCCCCAGCGCCCATCGTCGCCTGGCAGCACCGCGCCGCACCGCCGCCGGAGCACCCGGCCGGCGTCCGGTGGCAGGCGGTCGATCTGCTGGACGCGCGCGCCGTGCGCGAGGCCGTTGCCGCCATCCAGCCCGCGGTGATCTATCACTGCGCGGGCGCGGCCCACGTCGGCGAGTCCTGGAACACGGCGGAGACCACACTTCGCGTGAACGTCCTGGGCACCCATCACCTGCTGGAGGGCGTGCGGCTGGCGCGGCTCACGCCGCGGATCCTCATCCCCAGTTCCGCGCTCGTGTACGAGCCGAGCGACAGCCCCGTGGACGAGACGCATCGCGTGGCGCCGCGCAGCCCGTACGCGCTGAGCAAACTCGCGCAGGAACTGGTCGGCGCCCACGCCCGCGACGGCGCGCCGCCCGCGCTGATCGCCCGGGCCTTCAACCACCTGGGCCCGCGGCAGGATCCGTCGTTCTCAGGCGCGAGCTTCGCCCGCCAGATCGCGGGGATCGAACACGGTCTCGCGCCACCCGTGCTGCGGGTGGGCAACCTCGACGCCGAGCGCGACCTGACCGACGTCCGTGACACCGTCCTCGCCTACCGCGCGATCGCCGAGCGGGGCCGGCCCGGCGACACCTACAACGTCTGCTCCGGACGGGCGGTGCCGATCCGGCAGCTGCTCGACCTGCTGCTGTCGCACGCCCGCGTGCCGATCGCGGTGGAGGTCGATCCCGCGCGGTACCGCCCGCACGACGCCCGGCGGCTCGTCGGCGACAACACCCGGCTGCGCACCGAGCTCGGCTGGGCGCCGCGAATCCCCCTCGAACGGACGGCCGCCGATCTGCTGGCCTACTGGCGCACCCGGATCGGAGCGGGCGCGTGAGGGTGCTGGTCACCGGCGGCACCGGCTACCTGGGACGTGCCGTCGTGCACGCGCTGGCCGTCGCCGGTCACGAGCCGGTGGTGTTCGCCCGGACCGCGATCGCCAGCGGCCTGCCGGGGCTGCTGGTCAATGGCGACGTCCGGAACGGGGCGGCCCTGCATCAGGCGGCCGAGGGCTGCGAGGCGCTCTGTCACATGGCGGCGGTGGTCAGCCAGTGGCGGCCCAGGCGGCAGGACTTCGACGAGGTGAACGTCGGCGGGCTCGAACAGGCGCTGGCGGCGGCCGCGGCCCGTGGCATCCGCCGCATCGTGTACACCTCGTCGTTCCTCGCCCTGCCGCCCGCCGGCGGCACCACGCCGCTGCGCGCCAACGACTACCAGCGAACCAAGGTCGAGGCGGAACACGTCGCAGCCGCAGCCGCGCGGGACGGCGCGCCACTCGTCCGCGTGTATCCCGGCGTCGTGTACGGCCCCGGCGCGCCGACCGAAGGCAACCTCGTCGGCCGACTGATCGCCGATCACCTGGCCGGCCGGCTGCCCGGCGTCATCGGCCCCGAGCACATCTGGTCCTACGCCGACATCGACGACGTGGCGCGCGGTCACGTGGCGGCGCTGGAGCAGGGGCGGATCGGCGCACAGTACCGCCTGGGGGGCGAGAACGTGCCGCAGATGCGCCTGTTCGAGACCGTGCGCGCCATCACCGGGCACCGGCTGCCGCGGCGCATCCCGTTCGGCGTCGCCCGCGCCATCGGACTGGCCGAGGAACTGCGGGCGCGGATCTCAGGGCGCGCGCCGCTGCTGACGCGCGGGACGGTGGAGATCTTCCAGCATGACTGGTCGCTCGACTCGGCCGCGGCGGTGGCCGACCTCGGCTACCGCATCACGCCGCTGGCCGAGGGCCTCGGTCGCACGGTGGCCGCCCTGACGGGATCCGGCAGGACGCCGGGGGACGCGGAGCGATGACCCCCTCGTCGCGATCGTTCTCGGAGGACCGGCGTCAGTTCCTGCACATGAGCATGGCGGCCTTCGCCCTGCTGCTGCGCGTGCTGACCTGGGAATGGGCGCTGGCGTGCGCGCTGATCGCGCTCGTCTTCAACGTGGCGCTGCTGCCCCGCCTCGGCGGCCGGCAGTTCTATCGACCGGCGGACCAGGCACGCGGCTACCCGCTCGGCATCGTCTTCTATCCGCTCGCAGTGGCGTTCCTGATTCTGGTCTTCCCCGATCGCCTCGACATCGTGGCCGGTGCCTGGGGCGTGATGGCCTTCGGCGACGGGATGGCGACGATCGCCGGCCGGCGGGCGGGGAGCGGACAGCTGCCCTGGAACCCCGAGAAAACGGCAGCGGGCCTGGCGGCTTTCGTCGTCTGTGGCGGTGTCGGTGGTGCACTGCTCTCCTGGTGGGTACGGCCCGCGGTGCATCCAGTGCCGTCGCTCGCCTTCGCCCTGGGCGCGCCGATCGTCGCCGCGCTCGTGGCCGGGTTCGCCGAGACGGCGCCGATCAGGCTGGACGACAACCTCACCGTGCCCGCGTTCGCGGCCACCTCGCTGTGGGCGCTCAGCCTGATGTCGACGCCGCTGGCCGCGGCCGCCTGGCCCGACCTCGAGCGAGCGCTGGGCCCTGCGCTGATCGTCAACGCGGTGGTCGGCTGGGCGGGCTGGCGGCTCCGCACCGTCTCCACACCAGGCGCCATCGTCGGCGGCGCGATCGGGGTCGTCATCTATGCCTGCGGAGGGCCGGCGGCGTGGGTCCTGCTGCTGGCCACGTTCGCGGCGGCGGCGATCACGTCGCGGCTCGGCCTGCGGCGCAAGGTGCTGCTCGGCATCGCGGAAGCGCGTGGCGGGCGCCGCGGCCCGGGCAACGCCATCGCCAATTGCGGGGTCGCGGCGGGCGCCGCGATCCTCTCGGTGCTGACGCCGTACGCCGGACTGGCGAGGCTCGCGCTCGTGGCAGCGCTGGCGGCCGCCGGCAGTGATACCGTGGCGAGCGAGGTCGGGAAGGCCTGGGGCAGCCGCACCTTCCTCATCACCCGGCTCACACGCGTCCGGCCAGGGACATCCGGCGCGATGTCCCTCGAGGGGACCGCCGCCGGCCTGATCGCCGCGCTGCTCCTGGCAGCCCTGGGCGCAGCCATGGGGATGGTCTCCTGGTCGTCGATCTGGATTCTGGTCGTCGGGGCGACGGCCGGGTCGCTCGTCGAGAGCGTGCTCGGCGCGACGGTGGAAGCGTCGGGGCTGCTCGACAACGACGCGCTGAACTTCATCAACACGGCCGTGTCGGCGCTGGTGACACTGCTGCTGGCCGCGGCGCCGCTATGAGAGAACCCTCCACTTCCGATCGTGCGGGCGCGCGCTGGCCCGTGTACCTGGAGCTCGGCCGGCCGTTCACGCTGGTGGCGCCGGCGCTCGGCATGCTGTCTGGCGCGGCGAGCGCGATCGGCGCCCATCCCCGGGAGACGTGGCACTGGGCGCTCGTCGGCTACCCCCTTATCGGCGCGCTGATGGCCGCCGTGCTGAACGCCGGCAACAACGCCCTGAATCAGATTTACGACCTCGAGATCGACCGGGTGAACAAGCCGAAGCGCCCGCTGCCGAGCGGACGGTTGTGCGTGCACGAGGCGTGGGTGTTCACCTGGATCACCTACGCCGTGTCGCTCGTGCTCGCCTGGCTCGTCATGCCGGGCGGCCGCCACGAGTGCTTCTGGCTGGTGCTGGCGGCGGTGGTGGCCACGTTCGTGTACTCGGCGCCCCCGCTGCGGACCAAGGCGCGTGGCATCTGGGCCAACCTCACCATCGCCATCCCGCGCGGCACGCTGCTGAAGGTCGCCGGCTGGTCAGCCGTGAAGACGGTCTTCGGCCTCGAGCCGTGGTACATCGGCCTCATCTTCGGCCTGTTCCTGCTCGGCGCCTCGACGACGAAGGACTTCGCCGACATGGAGGGGGACCGGCGCGGCGGCTGCCGGACGCTGCCGATCCGCTACGGCGTCACGAAGGCCGCCTGGATGATCTCGCCCTCGTTCGTCGTCCCGTTCCTGATGATCCCTGTCGGCGCGTGGACGCACGTCCTGACCGGCAATTTCTGGCTGCTGAACATCCTCGGCATCGTGATGACCGTGTACGGCATCTACGTCTGCTACCTCATGCTGCGGCGTCCCGAGGATCTCGCCGTCGAAGCGAACCACGTCTCGTGGGCGCACATGTACCGCATGATGTTCGTCGCCCAGATCGGCTTCGCGGTCGCGTACCTGCTGTAGGCTGACCGCCGACGCACATTCCTTCCCGGCACTGTCGACGCGCGAAGCGATCAGCGCGGCAGGGCCGGTTCAGGAGCCAGGAGACTGGCAGCCATCAGCGCGTAAATCGCCGCGCACTCGACGACGCGGTCCATGCGAACGAACTCCTTCGGGCCGTGCGACACGGCGAGGATCCCCGGACCGTAGGCGAAGGCGGGCACACCCTGCGCCGCGTAGAACCGGATCTCCAGCAGGCCGGGGCACAGCTCGAACGCCGCCGTGCGGCCGGTCACCTGCTCCACGGCGGCAGCCAGCGCCTGTGCGGCCGGCGTGTCGGCCGGCGTCAGCGACGATCGTCCTTCCTGCAGCAGCTCCGCGGTCACGTCGATGCCGTCTCGCCGCGCCGCGTCGAAGAGCTCGTCCAGCCGCCGCCGCTCCTCGTCGAGATCCTCTTCGGGATTGATCCGGCGATCGATCGTGAACCGGCACTCCGCGGGGACCACGTTGAAGTTCGTCCCGGCGGCGACCTGGCCGCCGATGAGCAGGATCGACGGGCGCGCCTCGTCCGGCTTCAGGGCGAGGGCGGTCCGTCGCTGCGCCACCTCCGCGCGCAGCCGCTGCAGCCGCTCGACGACGCGGATGGCCTGCTCGAAGGCGTTCACGCCCTGATGCTGCAGGCTGACGTGCGCCGGACGACCCTTCACCGTCACCTGCATCGTGATCGCGCCGCGGTTCGCGTGCCAGACGACCCCACTCGTCGGCTCCGGCAGGAACATGGCGATGACGTCGCGCGCGAGCCAGCCGTCGGCGGCGAGATGCCCCGATCCGCGGACGCCGCCGGTCTCTTCGTCCGGCACGAACAGCAGGCGGATCCGGCCGTCGAGCAGCGTCCCTTCGTCGCGCAGGGCCTTCACCGCGTACAGCATCGCGACGAGCCCGCTCTTCATGTCGGACGACCCGCGCCCGAACAGCGCGTCGCCCTGCCACCGCGGCTCGAACTGCCCCTCCACCGACGCCGGCACCACGTCGTAGTGTCCATGGAAGCAGACGACACGCGCGCCGGTGCCGTACTCGGCCACGACCGCGTAACGTTTCTCCGACGACGGATCGGGCGCGGGGATCTCGATCGTCCGCGAAGCGAAGCCCAGGGCCTCGAGCGCCGAGGCCAGCAGCGCCGCGCAGTCGTGATAGCGGACGCCGGGCGGGTTCTCGGTCGGGATCCTGATCAGACGCTCGATCAGCTCCGCCATCGAGGCGCGCTCACCCGCGATCCGCCGGGCCAGCCGCATCCGCAGTGCCGGGGCACCGGCGGACTCGCTCTTCGTTTCCTGTGCAGCCATCGTGTTTCCCACGCCGGCGTCCTCCGCGGGCGCGGCCCGATTATGGCCGAGGCGCGGCTTGACAGTCACCGGCCACCGGGAACATGATGGCGAACAAAATACGAATATGTGGAGAATTCCTCAGGCATGGCTACAGATCCGGTGCTCTTCCCGGTGACTCGGCCGACAACGACGCGCGACGTGGCCCGGCAGATCAAGCTGGGGGGCGTCGGCGCCCTGTCCGAGGCGCAGCGCCGCGCCGATCAGGCCACCTACCAGGAGGTCCGGTGCCGTTCGGCGCTGAACAAGGTCGACGGAATGCCGTTCTTCCGCTGGACGCTGAACCCGTACCGCGGCTGCACGCATGCCTGCCACTACTGCTTCGCCCGCCGGTATCACACGCAGTTCGAGCTGAACAGCGGCGACCACTTCGCGTCGGTGATCCTGGTGAAGACCAACCTGGTCGACGTCCTCCGGCGCGAGCTCGACCGGCCCTCGTGGACGCGCGAGCTGGTGGCGCTGGGGACGGCGACCGATCCGTATCAGCCGATCGAGGGCCACTATCGCCTCACGCGCGGCGCGCTCGAGGCGCTGCGCGACAGCGCGACGCCGGTGGGCATCGTCACCAAGGGTCCGATGGCCGTTCGCGACCGCGACCTGTTCCTCGACATCAACGGGCGCAGCCGCTGCACGGTGTACTTCAGCGTGCCGACGGTCGACGAGGAGGCCTGGCGGCGGCTGGAGCCCGGGACGGCGCCTCCGCTGCAACGCCTGCGGGCCGTGCGCGAGCTGGTCGATGCCGGCGTCAACGCCGGCGTCCTGATAGCGCCCATCGTCCCGGGGCTCACGTCGCAGCCGGCGAAGCTGGAGCGGACGGTGAAGGCGATTGCCGATCACGGTGCGCGCTTCGTGGGCGCCATGGTGCTGCACCTCGAGGCAGGGACGCGCGCCCACTTCATGAGCTTCCTGCAGCAGGAGTACCCGACGCTGGTGCCGCGCTACGAGCGGCTCTACGCCGGCAAGTACGCGTCGAAGCCGTACGTCGCGGAGGTGCAGGGGGTGATCGGCCTGCTGCAGGAGCGCTACGGCGTCAGGCGCGGGTCGTCGCGCACCGGCGAGGAGGAGGCGAGCGTTCCCGGACCGGCGCTGCCGCCCGAGCCCACCCAGGAACGGCTGTCGTTCGGGCGTCGGTAGGCCCCGTCCGGCGCGGCCACTAGGTTTCGCAGAGAGAGCCGGGCAGCGCCTCGGGGTGTGGCAGCGGATCGGGATCGATCGCCAGCTGGCCGTCGTGCGCCCGCACCTGGAAGTGCACCCCCTCGCGCCACCGCTCGCTGATCGGCAGCTTGATCCGTTCGTCGATCACCCGCTTCAGGAACCGGGCCCCGTAGGCCAGGCTGTAGCCTTCGTGCATCAGCAGGTCCAGGGCGTCCTCGTCGATGGCGATCGTCCGGCCCGACTTCGCGAGCAGCGCGGCGATCCGCTGGATTTCCAGCTGCGCAATCGCCCGCACTTCGTCGCGGCTCAGCGGCGCGAACAGGATCACCTCGTCGATCCGGTTGCGGAACTCCGGCGGGAACCGCCGCTCGAGCTCGCGCGTGACGTCGCCCTGCACCTGCTCGAGGCGCACCTCCTGCGCCAGGAAGCCGAGCGGGTTGGTCAACCGGCGGAAGTGCTCCGACCCGAGGTTCGACGTCATGATGACGATGGCGTCGCTCAGGTAGACGCGCCGGCCGCGGCCGTCGGTCAGCCAGCCTTCGTCGAAGGCCTGGAGGAACAGGTGCAGCATCGGCTGGCTGGCCTTCTCGATTTCGTCGAGCAGCAGCACCGTGTAGGGGGTGTCGCGGAGCTGGTTGGTGAGGATGCCGCCGCGTTCGGCGCCGACGATGCCCCGGGGCATGCCGATCAGCTTGTCGACCGAGACCGATCCGTCCTGGTACTCGGACATGTCGATCCGGATCATCTTCTTCTCGTCGCCGAAGAGGAATTCGGCGACCGCCTTGGCCAGCTCGGTCTTGCCGACGCCGGTCGGTCCGAGGAACAGCAGCACCCCATCGGGCCGGTCGAAGCGGCCCTTCAGCGGCCCCTTGTTCAGGATCAGTCGGCGCGCCACGGCACGGATCGCGGGCGCCTGGCCGATGACGCGCGCCTGCAGCCGCGCCTCGATGTCGCGGAAGCGATCCGTCACGTCGCGGAAGACCATGTCCTCGGGGATCTGCGCGGCGCCGGAGACGACCGAGACGACGTCGGGGCCGGTGACCGTGCCGCGCCGGCTGATTTCGGCCTTCACCGACGCCGTGTCGAGCCAGCCGATCACCTTGTCGGGCAGGTGGAGGTGGCGCAGGTAGCGCGGCGCCAGCTCCAGCGCCATGTCGAGCGCGGCGTCGTCGATGCGGACCGAGTAGCTGCGCTCGAGGCGCGGCCGCAGCTCCTCGAGGATGTGGCGCGTCTCGTCGAGCGACGGCTCGGGCACGGTGACCGTCCGGAACCGGCGGGCCAGGGCCTCGTCCTCCTGGATGTGCTGCCGGTACTCGCTGAGCGTCGTCGCGGCAATCATCCGGACCTCGCCGCGGGCGAGCACCGACTTCAGCACGTTGGCCGCGTCCGACGGAGCGCCGAGGGCGGAGCCGGCGCCAACCATCGTGTGCGCCTCGTCGACGAAGAGGATGAGGTGCGGCCGCTCGCGGAGCTCGCGCAGGACGTTCTGCATCCGGTCCTCGAACATGCCGCGCAGCATGGTCCCGGCGACCATGCTGTTCATCTGCAGGTTCACCACCTGGCAGTCGCGCAGGCGCACGGGGACCGACTCGGGGTCGAACTCGATCCGGCGCGCCAGCCCCTCGACGATGGCCGTCTTGCCGACGCCCGGCTCGCCGATGAGCATGACCGAATTGGCCCGCTCGCGGTGACAGAGGATCTCGACGACCTGCTGGATCTCGCTGTCGCGGCCGTAGACGGGGGGCAGCCGGTCCTGTTCGGCGAGCAGGTTCAGGTTGACGGCGAAGTGCTTCAGGAACGGCGGCAGCTCGAACCGCTTCCGCAGCCGCTCGTCGCGCAGCTCGAGGTCGCGCACGCGGGCGGCGACGCGCGTCGTCACCTGCTGCGGGTCGATCGCCTGGCGCCGCAGGATGGCGGCCGGGAGCGCCTGGGCGTCCTCGAAGATCGCCGAGAACAGGTCGGCCGCCTCGAGCGCCTGGCGCCCGCTCCGGCTGGCGTGATGGAAGGCGAGCTTGCAGAGGAGCTTCGTCGCCGTGGAGACCTGGGGCTCGTGTTGCGCGCGCGCGGGCCCGCCCTGGATCCGCTGCTCCACCTCGACGACGATGGCGCGCGGGTCGAGGCCGAGGTCGCGCATGACCTGCGCGTAGAGCTCCCACTCGACCTGCGCGAACCCCAGGAAGACGTGCTCGTTGGTGAGCAGCGGCTGCTGGCGCCGCCGCGCCTCGTCGAAGGCTCGGTCGAACACCCGCTGGGCGCTCTCGCCGATCTTGCTGGGGGCGATGTCGAATTCGTCGACGTGCACGGAGCCCTCCCCCTTTCCGGCGGATTGCGGCCGCGGACCCGGCCCTTCCGCGCCGCGGCGGAACCCGGCCGCGCATCGGCGGAGTGGGAGGCTCGAGGCGCGAGCAAGGCCCGCCGCCGGCCCGCGGGACCGCGCTCGGCTTCAGGCCAGGGCGGCGGGCGTCGTGGCCGGCCGGTGCCGCTGCAGCGCCGCGATCCGCTGCTCGGTCGGCGGGTGGGTGCTGAAGAGCGACAGCCACCCGCCGCCCCGGAACGGCTTGACGATGAAGAGGTGGGCCGTCGCCGGGTTGGCCGCGAGCGGGACCCGCTTCGACACCGTCTCGATCTTGCGCAGCGCGTCGATCAGCCCGTCGGGGCTGCCCGCCAGCTCGGCGCCCGCCGCGTCGGCGGCGTACTCGCGCGAGCGCGAGATCGCGGCCTGAATCAGCATGGCCGCCATCGGCCCGAGGATCATCGTCGCCAGCAGGCCGAACGCGTTCTGGCCGCTGCGCTCGTCACGGCCGCCGACACCGCCGAACAGCATCGCGAACTCGGCCATCCGCGCCAGCATGATGATCGCGGCCGCGATGGTCGCGGCCACCGAGCTGGTGAGAATGTCCCGATGCCGCACGTGGCCGAGCTCGTGTGCAATGACGCCCTCGAGCTCCCGGTCGTCCAGCAGTTGCAAGATCCCTTCCGTCGCCGCCACCGCCGCGTGCTGCGGATTCCGGCCGGTGGCGAAGGCGTTGGGTGACGGGTTTGGAATCACGTACACGCGCGGCTGCGGAAGATTCGCGCGCCGGGCCAGCTCGCTGACGATCCGGTAGAGCCGGTGATCGGGGCCCACCTCCTGCGCGCGGTACATGCGCAGCACGAGCCGGTCGGAGAACCAGTAGGATCCGAAGTTCATCCCGGCCGCCAGGACGAACGCCAGCACCAGGCCCTGCTGGCCGCCCAGTGCCTGTCCAATGATCAGCAGCAGCGCGCTCAGCGCTCCGAGCAGCGCCGTGGTCTTGAGGGTATTGCCCATCGTGCCCGCCCTTGCAGGAAACCGGTGACCCGGCCCCCGTGAAACCATGTTAGTCCGGCGATCCGGAGACGTCCAGACGGGCGATGAGCCCCGCCAGCAGGGCCGCCCGCCCCGGGAGCGCATCGATGACGACGTGCTCGTGCAGTGCGTGCGCGCCGTCGCCGACGGCCCCCAGCCCATCCAGTGTGGGAACGCCGAGCGCGGCCGTGAAATTCCCGTCCGACCCGCCGCCCGTCGCTCCTTCCTGGAGATCGGCGCCGAGTTCGACCGCCACCGCCCGCGCCTGCTCATAAAGACGCGCGACGGCCGGGGTCCGTTCCAGGGGCGGACGGCTGAAACCGCCGGTGACCTCCAGGCGGATGCCCGGCCGGGTCGGCCGGAGCGCGGCGAGCGCCGAGACGAGGCGCGCCTCGTCCTCGCGCCGGGGGACCCGCGCGTCGATGACGGCGTGCGCCCGCTCGGCGACCACGTTGGGCCGCGAACCGCCGTCGACGAGGCCGACGTTCACCGAGATGCCGCGATCGAGATCCTGCAGCGCCGCGATGGCGCCGATCTGCGCGGCCAGTTCGTGAATCGCGCTGGCCCCCTTGCCGGGATCGACGCCGGCGTGTGCCGAGATGCCGTGGACGGTCAGCTCGAACTGCCCGCACCCCTTGCGAGCGGTCTTGACCACGCCGCCGGGCAGCGACGGCTCCAGCACCAGGACGGCGGCGCTGCGCCGTGCTTCGTCCTCGATGGCCTCGCGGGACGTCGCGCTGCCCGTCTCCTCGTCGGCCGTCCAGAGCATGGTGACGCCACGCGTCAGCCCACCCCGCTCGCGGAGCGCGCGGACCGCGAGCATCCCCAGTGCGACCCCGGCCTTCATGTCGAAGACGCCGGGTCCGTGCAACCGGCCGTCCTCCGTGCGTAGCGGCATCCGTTCGAGCTGGCCGATCGGCCAGACCGTGTCGAAGTGGCCGAGCAGCAGCACCGGCTTCCCGGCGGCCGACGCAGCGGCCGGCGCGAACTCGACGCGCAGGTGATCGCCGGCCCGATCGCGGGGCAGGCGCGTCACCCGTCCGCCGATCGCCTCGAGCCGCCGCGCCAGCTCGGCGCCGCAGCGATCGACGGCGGTCTTGTCCGGCGTCGGCGACTCCAGCCGGACGAGGGCTTCGATGGTGTCGAGCAGCCAGGGCCGCTGGGATTGGCAGAAGGCGAGGTGCGTGGACATGGGTGCGATTGTACCGGGATTGGGGACTCGGGATTGGCTCAGCGGCGGCGGAGCGCGCCGCCCCGCAGGGCGCCGATGATCAGGTCCCCCGATCGTCAGTCGCAAGGTCCGGAGCGTCAGCGACGGCCACGCGCGGGGGTGGGGCCCGGAGCGCAGGTCCAAGCAGCCACGCCGCCGCTCGCAAGATCCGGAGCGTCAGCGACGGCCACGCGCGGGGGTGGGGCCCCGCGCGAACTGAATGATGCCATCGTATAATCCGGATATGCGTAAGACCCTGCTTGCGGCTTTCAGCGTGTGCCTGCTGACGCTCGGCGTGCCGTTCACGGGCCGGGCCGCCCAGCAGTCGCCGCCGGTGCCCCAGCCGTTTCCCACGCCGGGCGGCGGGTCGAACCAGCAGCCCTCGGCACCGCAGGCGCCGCCTCCGGCCGCGCCGTCCACCGACGGCCGCGCCTCGCAGCCGGCCGCTCAGCAGCCGGCCGCCGGCCAGGCCGTGCCGG
>JAGWRA010000249.1 GCA_028876655.1 Acidobacteriota bacterium
GCGGCGCTGCGCGCGCAGGCAGACGGGCACGAGCTGACGCTGAAGGGAGCCCGCACGGCGCTCGACGCGGTGCGCACCCGCGTGTCCGAGCTCGAAGTGAGCCGCGCGACGGCCGAGCACGAGCTGTCGCATCTTGCAAGCGCGTGCTACGAGGCGGTGCAGGCGACGCTCGAAGAGGTCGTGGCGCAGGTCGAGCGCGAGGCGAGCGAGGGGACGGGACCGGACGGCTCGGCCGCCGACCTGGAGAGCGACGAGGCCGAGGACGCGGCTGACGAGGCCGGCAGCAGCGCCGGCGCCGGCGGAGAGATGACGGCGGCCGCTCCGGACGCGGTCGGCAGCGCGGCGGCGGCCCGCGTGCTGACGGCCGAGGAGGCCATTGCCGGATTACGGGCGAAGATCGACCGGCTCGGCCCGGTGAACATGATGGCCATCGAGCAGTTCGACGAGCTCGAGTCGCGCCACGCGTTCCTGACGACCCAGCGCAAGGACCTCGTCGACTCGATCGCCCAGACGAGCGAGGCGATCAAGCGGATCGACGAGACGACGCGGCAGCGCTTCACGGAGGCGTTCGCGGCGATCAACCGGAACTTCCAGCAGACCTTCAGCACGCTGTTCGGGGGCGGCCGGGCGGGGCTCGCGCTGATCGACGAGACGAACCCGCTCGAGAGCGGGATCGAGATCATCGCGCAGCCGCCGGGCAAGCGCCTGCAGAGCGTGCAGCTGCTGTCGGGCGGCGAGAAGGCGATGACCGCCATCGCGCTGATGTTCAGCATCTTCCAGTACAAGCCGAGCCCGTTCTGCGTGCTCGACGAGATCGACGCGCCGCTCGACGACGCCAACATCGGCCGGTTCATCGAGATGCTGCGCGGCATGCAGGAGCACACCCAGTTCATCCTCATCACGCACCACCGGAAGACGATGGAGATCGCCGACCGGCTGTACGGCGTGACGATGGAGGAGCCGGGCGTGTCGAAGCTGATTTCGGTGCGGTTGAACTAGCCGGATCCCGGGGGGGCCTTGCCGATGACGCGTGATCGCGCGGCAGTCGCGGTCCTGACGGTGGCGCTCGCCTGCGCGGCGCTGCTGTCGGCCTCGTGCGAGTCGGCCCTTCCCGTGTTCATCGGCTCGGCCGGCGATACCTGGACGCGCAGCTACCCGCTCCAGCCGGGCGGCCAGGTCGACATCGCCAACACCGACGGTGATATCGACGCGCAGGGCTGGGACGGCCCGACGGTCGAGGTGACGGTCGACCGGTCCGTGCGCGCCTCCTCGCAAGACGCCGCACGCGAGGCCCTCCGGTCCCTCGTCATCAAGGAATCGATCGCCCCGGACCGCGTCGGCCTCGACGTGGCGAACCCGCCCGGTGACGTCCGCGTGTTGCTGACCTTCCACGTGAAGGTGCCCAGGCTGGCGGGCCTGCGGCTGACGGTGGCCGATGGCCGGCTGCAGGTCGCCAACGTGGCCGGCCCGGCCGACCTGCAGACGACCAACGGTCCGATCGACGCCCGGGTGATGGCGGGGCCGGTGAGCGCCCGGACGACCAACGGCCGTATCGCGGTCGACTTCGATGCGATCGGCCTCACCGCCGGGCCGATGCGGCTGCAGACGGTCAACGGCGGCATCGACGTGACCATGCCGCGCAACGGGAAGGTGGACCTGTCCGCCCGGGCCGGGCACGGCGGCATCGACGTGTCCGGGAAACTGCCGATCGAGCTCGACGTCCAGGCGCCGCACCGGTTCGAGGGACGGTTGAACGGCGGTGGCGCGCGGCTCGTGATGGAGACCGGCAACGGGTCCATCCGCATCGGGTCGCGCCCCTGATGAACGAAGACAAGGCGACGCGCTACCATCGCCTCAAGCGGCGCGTCAGCGTGGCGTCGCTCGCCTGGAGCACCATCCTCCTGGCCGGCCTGCTGCTCTCGGGCGGGAGCGTGGCCCTCCGGACCTGGATCGGGGCAGCCGGCCCTGCCGGCGCCTCGCCGCCGCTCGACGTGGCGCTCTACGTCCTCTGCCTCTTCCTCCTCAACGAAGCCGGGTCGCTACCGCTGGCGTTCTACAGCGGGCACGTGCTCGAGCATCGGTACGGGCTCTCCCGCGAGACGTTCGGCCACTGGCTGACCGACCAGGCGAAGGCCCTGGCCGTGGGGCTGGTGATGGCCCTGTTGGCGGCCGAAGCGGTGTACGCGACGCTGCGGCTCTGGCCGGCGTGGTGGTGGGCGATCGCGGCCGGGATCTTCTCCCTCGTCATCATCGTCCTCGCGAACCTGGCACCGGTGCTGCTGCTGCCGATCTTCTATACGTTCGAGCCGCTCGACCGCGAGGAGCTGCGGCAGCGGCTGCTCCGGCTGGCCGCGCGGGCCGGCACGCGCGTGATGGGGGTCTACACCTGGCACCTCGGCGAGCGGACGCGGAAGGCGAACGCCGCGCTGACGGGGCTGGGCCGGACGCGCCGGATCATCGTCTCGGACACGCTGCTGGCCGAGTACTCGGACGATGAGATCGAGGTGATCCTGGCGCACGAGCTGGCGCATCACGTCCACGGCGACATCTGGAAGGGGATTGCCTTCGAGGTGCTCCTGATCGCCGGCGGGTTCCGGCTGGCCGATCTGGTGCTGCGGACGCTCGCCCCCGCCTTCGGGCTGCTGGGGCCGGCCGACGTGGCGGGGTTGCCGCTGCTGCTGCTGGCGGCCGGCGGCGTGTCGCTGCTGCTCGTGCCGGTTGCCAACGGGCTGTCGCGGCGGCACGAGCGGCAGGCCGACCGGTACGCCCTCGATCTGACGAAGAATGCCGCCGCCTTCGTCTCGGCCATGCGCCGCCTTGGCGCTCAGAACCTCGCCGAGGAGTCCCCGTCACGGCTCGTCCGCACGCTCTTCTACACCCACCCCCCGATCCGCGAGCGGATTGCGGCGGCGGAGCAGTTCCCGCAGCCGGCCCGTTCGAGCGCCCACTGACCGCGCCCGGGGAAGCCCGGGTGGCCCGCGAAGGACCTGTACAGAGCTCAGCCGTTCTGTATTATTGTTGAGCCGGCTGGATTCACAGACGCCGGGAGCCTGACCATGACCTTTCGCGCGTACGGTCCCTCATATCGTGTCCTCGGCGGGACGCTCGCCTTCGCCCTGTGCCTGGGCCTCGGGGCCGGGGCGGCCGCGCAGGCCGCTCCGGCCCCGCAGGCGCCCGAGCCGCTGCCGCCGGGGCTGCATGCCACGCCGCCCGGGCTCGGTCGTTATCCGTACAGCGACGCCGACGTCGCCTTCATGACCGGCATGATTCCCCATCACGCGCAGGCGGTGATCATGGCCGGCTGGGCGCCGACGCACGGTGCGCGGAAGGACGTGGCGATCCTCTGCGAGCGGATCGTCGTCGCGCAGCGCGACGAGATCAGGATGATGCAGGGGTGGTTGCGCGACCGCGGCCTGCCGGTCCCCGACGCCACGTCGACGCGCATGAAGATGATGATGAACGGCCAGGAGCACGACATGCTGATGCCCGGCATGCTGAGCGACGAGGAGATGGCGGCGCTCGACCGCGCGCGCGGTCCCGAGTTCGACCGCCTCTTCCTCATCGGCATGATCAGGCATCACCAGGGGGCCGTCGACATGGTCAACACGCTGTTCAAGTCGTACGGCGCGGCGCAGGACGAGACGATCTACAAGTTCGCCAGCGACGTGTACGCCGACCAGTCGATCGAGATCGCCCGCATGAAGCAGATGCTGCAGGAGAGCCCGGACCCCCGCCAGTAGGCCCGGTCCCGTCGTCCGATCCGTTCACGCATATTCTGCGAGGTCAATATGACGTCCCAGTCCCCGGGTCTCAGCCGGCCGGTTCGCCTGTGCGCCGGCCTGTGTGTCGCCGCTCTCCTCGCCGCCGCCGGGTTCGGCGCGGCCGCCAGCGTGCGCGTCTCCGCCGCCGCTCTCCAGCCGCCGGCGCCGCCTCCGGCGCAGGCCGCGCCGGCCCCGAAGGCCGCACCCGCGCCGCC
>JAGWRA010000029.1 GCA_028876655.1 Acidobacteriota bacterium
GGCAGCCGAGGGAGAGGAAACCGATCTTCATGGATACAGTCTGTACAACATCCTCGGATACGGAATGGTTTCGCGGACGTGCTCGAGGCCGCACAGCCAGGCCACCACCCGCTCGATCCCCATGCCGAAGCCGCTGTGCGGCACCGATCCGTAGCGGCGCAGGTCGAGGTACCACTCGAAGGCCTCCTGCGGCAGGCCGTGTTCCTTGATCCGCTGCAGCAGCAGGTCGTAGTCGTCGAGCCGCTGGCCGCCGCCGATGATCTCGCCGTAGCCCTCGGGGGCCAGGACGTCGACGCACAGCGCCACCTCGGGCCTCGCCGGGTCCGGCTTCATGTAGAAGGCTTTGATCGCGCTCGGATAGCGGTGGACCGCCACCGGACGATCGAAGTGTTCCGAGAGGGCCGTTTCGTCGGGCCCGCCGAAGTCGCCGCCCCACTCGAACGGCAGCCCCTTGTCCTTCAGCAGCTGCGCCGCCTCGTCGTAGGAGACGCGCGGGAACGGCGCCTTCACGGCCTCGAGCTTCGAGGTGTTGCGCTCGAGGACCTTCAGCTCGCGCTGGCGCCGGTCGAGCACGCGCGCCACGACCGAGGCGACCAGCCCCTCGGCCAGCTCGATGACGTCGTCGAGGTTCGCCCAGGCGACCTCCGGCTCCACCATCCAGAACTCGGTGAGGTGCCGCCGCGTCTTCGACTTCTCGGCGCGGAAGGTCGGCCCGAAGCAGTAGACGCGGCCGAGGGCCATCGCGTTGGCCTCGTTGTAGAGCTGGCCGCTCTGCGTGAGGTACGCCGTCGTGTCCTCGAAGTACTGCACCGGGAAGAGCGTCGTCGTCCCCTCGCAGGCCGCCGGTGTGAAAATCGGCGTGTCGGCCAGGATGAAGTCGCGGCTGTTGAAGAAGTCGCGGACGGCGTTGATCACCTCGTGCCGCACGCGCAGGATCGCCTGCTGCCGCTCGGCGCGGATCCACAGGTGCCGGCGGTCGAGCAGGAAGTCGACGCCGTGCTCCTTCGGCGTGATCGGGTAGTCGGCCGAGGGGCTGACGACCTCGAAGCCGCTGACGTCGAGCTCGAACCCGCCGGGCGCGCGCGCGTCGGCCCGGACGGTCCCGGTGACGATGATGGAGGTCTCCTGGCCGATGTGATCGGCGCGGGTGAACACCTCGTCGCCCACCGCCTTCTTCGACATCACCGCCTGGAGGAAGCCGGTGCCGTCGCGCACGATCAGGAAGTGGATCTTGCCGCTCGAGCGGCGGTTGTGGAGCCAGCCGCGGATGGTGACCGGCTGCCCCTCGTAGCGATCGATGTCCTGGATGTAGGCGTCAGTCATGTCTGTGCCCGTCGGGAGTTACCCAAGTTGTGAGTTATGAGTTATGAGTATTGAGTTTTGAGCAGGAAACCTCACTCAGAACTGACAACTCAGAACTCAGAACTGACAATGCGTCAGCCCCCGAGTATCTTCTCGAAGCGATCGCGGGCGGTCTGCGCCCGCTCGAGCGTCTGGCGCGGGGTCCCCCGTGCCGCCAGCTCCAGCATGAACGTTCCCTCGTAACCCACCTTCTGCACGGCGGTGAGCGCCGCGTGCCAGTCGATGGTCCCCTCGAACGGCACGAGGTGATCGTCGCTGCGGCCGCCGTTGTCGTGCACGTGCGTCGTGACGAGGTGTCCCGACGCGGTCTCGACCGCGTCGAGGACGTCGCCGAACAGGTGCGCGTGGCCGAAGTCGAAGCAGAGGCCGGCGTCCGGCAGGTCGACCTCCTCTTCGAGCAGGTGGACCAGCGCCTCGGGCCTCGACAGATCGTTCGGGATGATCTCGAGCGCCAGCCGGATGCCGATCGGCCGGACCAGCGCCTGGAGCTCCTCGAGGCTCCGGGCGGCAGCGGCGCGGCTGTTGTCGCCCGCGGGCGCGGCCTCCCGGTAGGGCCGGCCGAGATGCACTACGAGGTAGTCTGCCGGAATCCGGCGCGCGACGTTCAGCGCGGCGTCGGCCTCCTGCACCGCGGCCCGCCGGACCGCCTCGTCGGCGGAGGCGTTCGAGTACGACGGGCCCCAGCGCGTCCCCGAGAGGCTCTCGACGATCGGCGCGTGGATCGCGTGCAGGTCGAGCCGGGTGTCGGCCAGCCACTCCTGCAGGTCGGCGATGGCCGCCGGGTTCCGGTAGTCGAAGTGGGTCGGCATCGCGAACAGCTCGACCGCTTCGAACCCGTGCGCGGCGATTTCGACCAGGTGGTCGCGGCTGAGGCGCTGATGGTGATAGAGGTGTGTCGAAACCCCGAATCGTGGCGTGGTCACCAGATCACCGGTCCCTCAGACGGACGAAACAGGGAATTGTACCGCAATCGCGGGCGGGCGTCACCCGGCCGTTACGGCCCCGTCAGCGCAGTTCCGGCAGGTGCGGCGCCAGCAGGCCCTGGAGCCGGGCGAATCGGGGCGCGGCCGCGAGGTGCTCGCGGACGTAGGCGAGGGTCGGTGGGATCGATTCCGCGTACTGGGGCCGGCCCGCCACGGCCATCTGGTAGCCGAACGTCCCGAGCGCCTTCAGGTTGCGCTGCAGGGCCATCAGCGTGAACCGGGCCCGGAACGCCGCCGGATCCACGGCCGGCCGGCCGGGGGCCGCCAGGAAGCGGGCGACCAGGCGATCCACGTCGGCCCCGGGCAGCCGGACGTAGGAGTCGCGCAGCAGCGAGACGAGGTCGTAGGTATCCGGTCCCATCCGCGCGTCCTGGAAGTCGATCAGCACGAGCCGGTGGCCCTGCACCATCAGGTTCCGGCTGTGGTAGTCCCGATGGCAGACGACGCGCGGTTCGGCCGCCAGCTCCGCCGCCATGGCGTGCCATTCCTGCGCGAGCGCGTCGCGCGTGGCCGCATCGAGGACGATCCCGCGATGCGCCTCGAGGAAGTGCCGGGTGAAGAAGTCGAGCTCCCACGTCAGCTTCTCTTCATCGAACGCCAGGCCGTACGGCAGGAACGCCGGCGACGCCTCGGCCGCGGCCCGCTGCTGCAGCTGGACGATCAGGTCGACGGCCTGCTCGTACCACCGGAGCGCGTCGGCCGGCGCGAGTCCGGCGAGGTGTGCCTGGAGGGTGACGTCGCCCAGGTCCTCGAGGGCGACGATGCCGAGATGCCCGGCCACGTCGCGCACCGCCGGAATCGGCAGGCGCAGGCGCGCGAACAGGCGCGCGACGTTCAGGAACGGCAGCGCCTGCGGGTCGAAGGGTTCGGGGTAGAGCGCGATGATGAAGGACGGGTCGCCGTCCCGATCGACACGCAGATAGCGTCGTGTGGACGCATCGCCGGTCAGCGGCGTGACGCGCGCACCGGGCGTGCCGCGCCAGGCGAGATACGTCCAGACCCGGGGATCGATGGGCGGCGCAGGGGGCGTCATGCCTGATGCGAGGCCGGTTCCGTCCGGGCCGCCGGCCCGAGGTCGGCGATGAGCAGGTCCCCGTCGCGGCGCTCTCCGGCGGCAGGCGCGCGGCGGGCGCGCACGATCGCCGCGCGCGTGAAGCGCGACCCGGGAGGAATCGTGACGCCGTCGCCCACGATGCATTCCACCAGCTGGCTGCCGGCCCCGACCGTGACCGCGTCCCAGAGGATCGATCGCTCGACGCGGGCGTCGGCGGCAATCCGCACGTCCCGGCCGGCCGGCAGTGCGCGGCCGCCGTCCGCGGCGGCGACCGCCAGCGAAGCCGCCAGGTAGTCGGCCGGCGTGCCGATGTCGCGGAACGACGCCTGCGTGGCGAAGATGCGCACGCACCCGGGCTGCCTGGCGATGAGCGCGGGGTACAGCCGGCGGACGGTTTCCTCGGGCACGCCCGGCGTCAGCGTCTCGAACGCGGACCGGGACGCCAGCTGCACGCCGACGAAGTGCCAGGCGCCCGCGGAGGGATCGGGTCCCGTGAACCCGCGCACGTCGCCGCCCGGCCCCGCGAGCACGCCGCCGTAGCGCGCCGGGTCGGGGTGGGGCACCACGGCCATGGTGACCAGCGCGCCGGAGGCGCGGTGTGCCGCACTCATGGCGGCAAGATCCACGTCGGTGAGCGTATCGCCGTTGACGAGCACGAACGGATCGGCCTCGATCAGCGGCAGGGCCAGGCGGGGGCCCCCCGCGCTGCCCAGGACGACCGGCTGCTCCCAGGAGTACCGGACTCGCACGCCGAGGTCGCGTCCCTCGCCGACGGCCGCCGCCACGGTCTCCGGGCGGTGGTGCAGGTTCAGGACCGCCTCGGTGACGCCAGCGCTCGCCAGCCAGCGGAGGATCCGGCGGATCAGCGGCTCGCCGCAGACCGGCATGGCGGGCTTCGCGCGGTCGTCGGACAGCGGCCGCAGCCGCGTGCCCAGTCCCGCCGCCAGCACCATCGCCTGGCGGGGGACGCCGACCCTCTGCGGCGGGGGGGCGCTCATGCCTGGTCGAACACCATGTCGGCCGGCTGGACGCCGCGCGCGTGGCAGTCCCGGACGTAGAGGGTCCGGTAGGAGTCGACGACGTAATCGGCGGGGGTGCGGCCGAGCGCGGCGGCCATCGCCGTGATGCCGGCTTCGTCCCCCTCGACTTCGACGAAGACGCCCACGGGGGTCTCGTCGATCGCGACGACGACGCCCTCGCGCGAGAACTCCTCGCGGTACTTCTGGTAGCGGAACCAGATATGGAAGCCCAGCGCCTGGAGCAGCTGGACCATCACCTCGCCGTCCCCGATCACCGTCTCGAGCTCCTCGCGCACCTTCATGGCGGACGGCTGCACGGGCCCCTTGAAGGTGAGGAGGCTGCGGCTCGACTCGACGCGGACGCGGAGGACCGACCGTGCGCGGCGGAGCTGCTCGTCGGCGGTGTCGAGCAGGCAGTCCTCCTGCAGGCGGCGGCCCCGGAGCGGCAGGGCGCCGCCGGCGAGGATGGCGGCGCGCGCCTCGGCGGCGCTCGCAAAGGGCAGCTTGATTTCGCGTTCCAGCATGGGCCGCTCACATCGTTTCACGTCGGGGCCGGCCTGTGCAACGGCGGCGACTGACGTCATTCAGTGGCGCCGGGGCCCCACCCCCGGCGCGAACTGACGCCGATGCTCGCCCGCGGACCTGCAGGTCCGCGGGCGAGCATGGCCTTCGGCGAAGTTCACGGCCAACGTCGGACGGACGTCATCCTCCGATCCGATACCCCGTCCCCCTCCACACGATCAGCCGCAGCGTCACGTACATCGCGAAGCACTCGAGCGCGAAGGCGGGGAAGCCGAAGTAGCCGAGCACCGGCATTTCGAAGATCCGGACGTGCGGCAGGTACGGCACCGTGTAGATCCACCTGGTGTCCGCCCAGTAGTTCCAGAACTCCCACAGCCCGCCGCAGAGGAAGCCGGCGAGCACGAGGTTCACCAGGCGGGTGCGCCGCCCGGTGCGGAGATCGGCGAGCAGCGATTCGCCGCCGGCGCACGCGTTGATCGGATCGAGCAGCAGGATGAAGCCGAGCCACACGGGCGGAGCCAGCCAGACGGACGGACGTGCGAGCGGCCAGATCAGCATGACCGCGCCGGCCGCGATGGCGAGGATGGCGCCGGGCGTGAGCCGGCGGGCCGCCGGCCCGGCCGGCGGCGTCACATCGGGACGGCGGAAGCAGGCGACCAGATCGGCCGCCTCGAAGATCGCCGGCCAGACCGTGGCGAACGCCCAGGCGAAGCCGGCGTTCCGCACCAGGGAGTTCGCCGGCAGGTTCACGTAGTGCCAGTTGTGGATGAGGAGGTTGTAGCCCTCGAACACGAGCCACAGCGGCACCGAGACGAGGGCGAGGAACACGAATTCGCGGGGAGCGGCGGTCAGCCACGACCGGCCGCGCCGCCGCCGCACGACGCCGTCCGCGAAGAGGATGAAGCCCGTCCAGGCGATCGGCGTGTGCCAGGTCCAGAACGGCTGCACGTGCAGCAGCATCCCGGCCTCCGAGCCGAGCATGACGAGCAGGCCGGCGAGCGCGTACAGAGGAAGGCGGGTCATGGGATCTGATGCTTGTCACGTGCAAGGTGCAAGGTGCAACGTGCCGGACGTACGACGTGCCACGCACGACGCAGGGTGTCCGAAGAGAACTTCGCCGAAGGCCATGCGAGCCCGAGGACATGGAGATCCGAGGGCGAGCATCGGCGTCAGGTCGCGCCGGGGGTGGGGCCCCGGCGCCACTGAATGAATGATGACGACGGTTCCTCCAGGCCGCACGCCCCAAGCCCCAAACACAACAACGCCCGCGTGCCCCGATTGTCGGGACACGCGGGCGGGAGGTCAAGCACGACCGGAGGGCGAGGCCTACTGCTTCTTGACGGTCAGGAAGACCTGCTGGCCGCTGCGGTAGATCAGCATCAGCGCGACGCCGCCCGACGGGATCTCGCGCAGGGCGCGGCTCGCCTCGGCGGCGCTGGTCACCGGCTTGTGGTTGATCTCGGTAATCACGTCGAACTGCGTGAGCAGCCCCCCCGACGGGCCGTTCGGGTCGACGTCGGTGATGATGGCGCCGGCGGCGTTCTGCGGCAGGCGGAGGCGCCGCGCGATCTCCGGCGTGACGTTGTTCAGCGTGATGCCGAACCCGCCGCTGGTCTCGCCGGCGTCGGCCGGGGCCTTCGGCGCGGTCTGCGTCGACTCGGCCTCGAGGTCGAGTGCGTCGACCGTGACGCTGAGCGTCTCGTCGCGGCCGTCGCGGACCACCTGCACGGGGACGGTGGTCCCCGGCTTGGTCGCGATGACCATCGCCACCAGCGCGTCGCGGTCGGCCACCGGCCGGCCGTTGAAGGCGATGATGACGTCACCCGGCTTGATGCCGCCCTTGGCGGCCGCGCCGCCCGGCGTCACCGTCGAGACCAGGGCGCCGTGACGCTTCTTCAGCCCGAGCGCCTGCACGGCGTCGCGGCTGACGGCCATCACCTGCACGCCGATCTTGCCGCGGACCACGTGGCCGGTCTCGAGCTGCGGCAGCAGGTCGCGCACGGTATTGATCGGGATGGCGAAGCCGATGCCGAGGTTGCCGGACGTCCGGTCGTTGCTGATGATGGCGGTGTTGATGCCGATGACCTCGCCGCGCAGGTTCAGCAGTGGCCCGCCAGAGTTGCCGGGGTTGATCGCCGCGTCGGTCTGCAGCACGTCCTGGTAGCGCTGGTCGGCCGTCTCGAAGGGCCGCTTGGTCGCGCTGATGACGCCGACGCTCACCGAGTCGTTGAACTGGAACGGGTTGCCGATGGCCATGACCCAGTCGCCGGGCTGCATCAGGTCCGAGTTGCCGAGTTTCGCGATCGGCAGCTCGCGGTCGGGCTTCTCGGTCAGCTTGATCAGCGCGCTGTCGGTCAGCGGGTCGTGGCCGACGATCGTGGCGTCGTAGGTCTGGTCGTCGTCGCCGTAGAGCCCGACGGTGATCTTCGTCGCCCCCTCGACCACGTGGTTGTTGGTGAGGATGTAGCCGTCCTTGCTGATGATGAAGCCGGTGCCGGTGGCCACCGAGACCCGATCGCGTGGCTTCTGTCCGGGCTGCTCGAAGAAGCGGTGGAACAGGTCGCCGCCGCCGCCCTGGCTGCCGCCGAAGAAGTCGCTGAGGTCGTTGCCCGCGGCCTTCGACTGGGTGGTGATGTTGACGACCACCGGCGTGGCGGCCGCGGCGATGTTGCGGAAGGTCTGGGCGTTGAGCGGCCCGGTGATCGGGTCGTTGTTGACCGGTGCCGTCGGCAGCGTCGCCGCCGTGGACGCCGGTGCCATGTCCAGCCGCGACGCGATGACCATGCCGACGGCGAGCGACGCCACCGCGATCAGAAACGCGTAGAACACCGTGATCTTGCGGGTTGACATCTCCACACTCCTCGAACCGATTGTTCCGGCCGCCGCCAGGTGCCTCGGCCGTCCCGCCCGGGCCCGGCCGCTTCCGCCGCGCGATGTGTCAGCCGAGCGCCACCAGCGCCGTCTGCAGCGGTCCGGTCACGGTCGCGTCGCGCTCGCCCATGACCACGTTGATTTCCGTCCGGACGCCGAACGTGTCGAAGTAGACGCCCGGTTCGATCGTGAAGCCGGTTCCCGGCAGCAGCCGGCGATCGTCGTGGGTCTCGTAGTCGTCGAGGTTCGCCCCGTTGCCGTGCACCTCGGTCCCCAGGCTGTGGCCCGTCCGGTGCAGCAGGTACGCGCCGTAGCCGGCCTGCTCGATCACGGCCCGGGCGGCCCGATCGGCCTCCCAGCCGTGCAGCTCGCGGCCGGCCCGCGCCGCCTCCTGGATCAGCGCGAGCGCCGCGTCGCGCGCCTGGCAGATGGTCGCAAACGCCCGTTGGGGCTCGGCGGGCGGCACCGCGCCCGTGAAGCCGACCCAGGTGATGTCCGCGTAGACCGCGCCCCGCGCCGGCAGCTTGCCCCAGAGATCCAGCAGCACCACCTCGTTCCGGCCGATCGTCCGCGACCCCTCCGGGCCGGGCAGGTAGTGCGGGTTGCCCGCGTTCGCCTGCGCCGAGACGTTCGGCGCCGAGTCGCTCACCAGCCCTTCCTCGGCGAACCAGCCGACCATCTGCTGCTGAATCTCGTACTCGGTGACCGTGTGCCCGTGCTGCAGCCGGTCGGCGATCGCGGCAAACGCCCGATCCTTCACCCGGTAGAGCCGCTCGGCGGCCGCGCGATGCGACGCCAGGGCGGCCTCGTCCCAGACCGCCTCGAAGCGCTGGACCAGATCGCCCGACGAGACGACCTCGATCCCCAGATCGCGCACGGCCTCGATGGTGCCGGCGTCGACGCGCGACACGTAGGGGATCGCGCCGCGGGGCGAGTACTCCATCGCGACCCGGCGCACCCCGTCCGTGAGCCGGCGCAGCCCCTCGGCCAGCTGCTCCCGGCCGGCGTAGACGTGCCTGGGGCCGGGCAGTCCGTCGAGGGTGTGCCGCTCGATCGCATGCACCAGCCCGCGGGGCTCGCCCTGTGCCGGGATCAGGTAGTACCACCGGCGGGTGGCCATGTGCCGGCCGGGATCCCCGGCCAGGCCCGCGAGGCGTGTGGCGATCGGATTGGAGCCGTGAAAATCGTAGAGCAGCCAGCCGTCGAGCCCGTCCGCCCGCAACGCGGTCTGGACGGCGACGATGTCGAGTGCCATCGGGATCAGTATACGTGAGTTTCCGGGAGGCCGCCGAGGTAATCCGGCCCGCCCGACGCTATAATCGAACGAGTCTCCGTTCAGCCTGGCGGCAACCTCCCCGGCGTCTCGCCCCGCCGGTCCGCCGGCACGCCGGCGCCACGCGGGATGGGACCCGCGCCATGTCCAGTAGGTTGAAGACGCTCATGCTGAAGACCGCCTTCCGGGCCGCCTCGCTGGCGGCCGTCCTCGCGACCCCGGTGCTGCTGGCCGGCCAGCAGGCGCCGGCCGCACCGGCTCAGGGCCCGACCTTCCGGCTGGAGGTCAACTACGTCGAGGTGGACGCCGTCGTCACCGACGCGCAGGGCCACTTCGTCCGCGGCCTCACGAAGAACGATTTCACGGTCCTCGAGAACGGCAAGCCGCAGACGATCTCCACCTTCACGCCCGTCGACATCCCGATCGAGACGGCGACGCAGCCGCTGTTCGCCACCAATCCGATTCCACCCGACGTCCAGTCGAACGCCCGGCCGTTCAACGGCCGCGTCTACGTGATGGTGCTCGACGGGCTGCACACCAAGCCCGAGCGGGCCGGGCGCGTGCGCGAGGTGGCGGCCCAGTTCATCCGGAACGACTTCGGGGCGAACGACGTGATGGCGATCCTCCACATCGGGGGGGCCGCCAGCGACAGCCAGGACTTCACCAGCAACAAGCAGCTGCTGCTCGACTCGGTCAACAAGTTCACGGGGCTGTCTGCCCGCTCGCGCACGGCCGACGCGATCGACGACGCGTTCAACTTCGCGGGATTGTCCGAGTCGACCGACCCGACGATGACCAGCGGCGAGGACGTCCGCAGCTACAACGCCCGGGTCACGGCCGAGACGCTGCTGAACGTGGTCCGGTGGATGAACGCGATCCACGGCCGCCGGAAGGCGCTGCTGTTCGTCAGCGAGGGGCTCGACTACGACATCAACAGCATCTTCGGCGACGGCTTCGTCTCGAGCGTGGTCGACGACGTCCGCCAGCTGATCTCGGCGGCCAGCCGGGCCGACGTGAACATCTACGGCATCGACCCGCGCGGCCTGGCGACGGCGGGCGGCGACGACATCGCGGTCGGCAGCCTGCCCGACAGCGGCACGTACGGCCTCGGCCACGGCACGATGATGGACGAGATGCGCATCGAGGAGAACAGCCTGCGGGTCCTGTCGGACGAGACCGGGGGCTTCCCGGTCCTCAACCAGAACGACTTCCAGGCGGCCTTCCGGCGCATCGTCGCCGACAACAGCTCGTACTACGTGCTCGGGTACTACCCGTCCGACGAGACGCGCGACGGCAAGTTCCGCACGCTGAAGGTGCTCGTCGACCGGCCCGGCCTGGTCGTGCGGGCGCGCAAGGGCTACCTGGCGCCGAAGGGGAAGGCCACGCCGGTCGACGCGCCGGGGCCGAAGGCGGTCTCGCAGCCCGTGCGCGTCGCGCTGAACAGCCCGCTGCCGGTCACCGGCCTCACGCTGCACGTCTTCGCGGCGCCGTTCAAGGGCTCCAAGGACAAGGCGTCGGTGCTGCTCGGCGTCGAGGCGAGCGGCCGCGATCTCGGCTTCGTCGACCGCCAGGGGCGCTACGACGACTCGATCGAAGTGGCCTACCAGGCCCTCGACGCGAAGGGGAAGGTGCAGGCCGGCAACCGCGACGTGGTCAATCTCGCCCTCAAGCCCGAGACGCGCACCCTCATCCAGCAGACCGGCATCCGCGTGCTGAACCGGCTGGACCTGCCGCCCGGGCGCTACCAGGTGCGGCTGGCCGCGCGCGAGGACGGCAACGGCAGCGTCGGGTCGGTGCGCTACGACCTGGAGGTCCCCGACTTCTACAAGCCGCTGCTGTCGATGAGCGGAATCGCCCTGACGTCGGCCTCGGCGTCCCGGATGGTGACGGCCCGGCCGGACACCTTCCTCAAGCCGCCCGTCATGCCCGCGCCGCCCTCGGCCGAGCGGGCGTTCCCCGTGGGGGACACGCTGGCCCTGTTCGCCGAGGTCTACGACAACGACACCAAGGCGCCCCACACGGTCGACATCACCACGACGGTGCGGACCGACACCGGCACGGTCGTGTTCAAGAACGAGGACCAGCGGAACACATCCGAGTTCGGCGGCAAGCGGGGCGGTTTCGGCTACGCGTCCCGCATCCCCCTCAAGGGGATGGCGCCCGGGCTCTACGTGCTGAAGGTCGAGGCCCGTTCCGAGCTCGGCAAGATGCCCAGCGTGTCGCGCGAGATCCAGTTCACGATTCGCCCGGACGGCGGGGCGGTGACGCCCGGCCGCTGATGCGCCGACGCGGGGGCGCGCGGCGCGCCTCCGCGTCCTTCCACCACAGGGGGTCGTTCCATGCTGTTCCTGCTCTTCGCACTCGCGCTCACCCCGCAGAACCTGCCGATGCAGGTGCTGGCGCAGGGGCCTCTGAGCGACATCGGCACCGCCCGCCAGGTCGTCGTCCGGACCGAGGACGAGTGGCAGGCGCTCTGGCGCCAGCATGGCGTGACGAAGCTGCCGCCGACGGTCGACTTCACGCAGAACCTGGTGGCCGGCGTCTTCCTCGGCTCGCGGCCCAGCTCCGGCTACAAGGTAGAGATCAGCCGCGCGTATGCCGACGGGCAGGATCTGGTGATCGAGTACAAGGTCGAGAAGCCCGCGCCTGGCGCGATGACCGCGCCGATCATCACCTCACCCTACATCCTCGTGCTGCTGCCGGCGCACCCGGGCCCGGTCCGGTTCGTGGACGTCAGCGCCGCACACGAGCACCGGCACTGATCCACGCCGCATCCGACGCGGGTGACCGGACGGTCCTGCCGGAAAGTCCTGTGGAACGGGGGCCGGGGGCGCCCGAAGGCTGGGGAAGGGGTGTGACAGGGCCGGGAACGGGCGCTGGCGCGCCCGCTCCCGATCGGGGTCTGTCGCCTACTTCTTGCCGTCGTCGGGCTTGGCCGCGTCGGCCGGGATGTCCTTCACCAGCGTCGGCTTGACCGTGCCGTTGACCTGGGCGAAGTCGAGCTTGTTCGAGAAGAGCTTCGGGCTGTACGGCGTGGTGATGGTGAAGGTCGCCGTATCGCCGGCCATCAGCAGCGTGTGCAGCCGGTCCTCGCCGCCCGCCAGCGGGTTGCCGTTCTTGTCGTACCAGTTCTCGGTCATCCGCAGGCCGGCGATCGCGCCGTTCGACGTGTTCTTCACGCGGACGGTCGTGATGACGTCGTCCTTGACGTGCTTGGTCTCCGGCTTGGTGTAGTCGATGGTGACCTCACCCTGCAGCGGCGCCACGAGCTTCGGCAGGTTCGCCCCCTCGGCCGCGACGGCCTTGGCGGCCGCCTCGGCCGCCGCGGACGGCGGAGGCGTGGTGGACTCGGCCGGCTGCGCCGGCTTGGAAGACGAGCAGCCGACCAGCAGGCCGGCCGACAGCAACCCGACGCCCAGGAGCTTGGCGGCGGAGGTCGGGGACAGGCAATTCATCGTGATCCTCCCGGAAAGTAGGAGAGCTTCAGCAGGGCGGATTATACTCACATCTCGCCGTTCCAGTCCTCCGGCTCGGGGTTGACCGATCGGAAGATCTCGAGGTGCCACTTGCCGCCGCCCCACGGCTCGATGACCTCGGTGGCGATGACGTCGACCAGGATCTCCGAGAACAACCGGCCTTCCGGGTCGCCTTCCAGGTGATACGCCGCCTCGTCCCATCCGAAGTTCGGATAGAGGATCAGCGTCAGGAACAGGTCGTACCCGTCGTCGACGACCGTCAGCTGGCCGCACGGCCGCTTCAGGGTCGAGTGGTAGACGAGGTACTTCTCGGCGCTGTGCGCCCGGATGTAGCGCTTGAGGGCGAACTCCCGGGCGACAATCTCCTCGACGGCGATCTTCTTGTCCCAGCAGTCCCGGCAGTACCGCTCCTCTCCGCGGGGCTCGGAGACCTCCTTCGCACCGCAGAGTGCGCACCGTGACTTGGCGACCGACTTCCTGGGCATCAGGAAATTCTAGCCGCTGGCCCGGTTCCCGACAAGCCGCGGCCGGACGGCCGCGGCGGGCCGGGCGGCGCCGGTGACGGCGTCTGGCTGAGGTGGGTGCGGGCCGGGCTCAGCGGTCGGCCTGCAGGGCGGCCGCTTCCACCTGGCGGTAGATCGGCCCGTACATGCCGTCGACGTACTCCTTGAGCATGCGGCGCGCGCTGAACTGCGGCGTGACCGTGCGGATCGACTCGCGCACGATGCGGAGCCAGCGGCGGGGGATCTGGTCGGGGCCGCGGTCGTAGAAGGCCGGCACGACCTCGTCTTCGAGCAGGCGGTAGAGCGCTGCGGCGTCGGCCGCGTCGGCCGCCGCCTGATCGTCGCCCGACACGCCGCCGTCGATGAGCCAGCCGTTGGCGCCGTTGTAGGCCTCGGCCCACCAGCCGTCGCCGATGCTCAGGTGGGGCACGCCGTTCATGGCGGCCTTCATGCCGCTGGTCCCGCTCGCCTCGAGCGGCTTGCGGGGCGTGTTCAGCCAGACGTCGCACCCCTGCACCAGGAAGTGGGCGACGTGCAGGTCGTAGTCGTCGAGGAACGCGATGCGCCCGCCGAAGGCCGGGTCGATCGCCCGGCGGTAGATCTCCTGCAGGCGGTGCTTCCCCTGATCGTCGGCCGGATGGGCCTTGCCGGCGAAGACGATCTGCACGGGGCGTCCGCGCGCCGACAGCAGCGCGGCGAGCCGCGCGGCGTCGTGGAAGATGAGCTCGGGCCGCTTGTAGGCGGTGAACCGCCGCGCGAAGCCGATGGTGAGGGCCGACGGATCGAGCAGCAGCCCCGCGCCGACGACGCTGGAGATGGCGGCGTGGTCCTCGGCCCAGCGCTGGCGCGCGCGCTCGCGCAGGTAGGCGAACAGGTAGCCGCGCAGCGCCTGCCGGACCTGCCAGAGCTCCTCGTCGGGGACGTCGCGCAGCCGGTCCCACAGCGCCGGGTCGTCGTGCCGCTCGCGCCAGTCGGTGCCGAGCTGGCGGTCGAGCAGGCCCGACAGCTCCGCCGACAGCCAGGTGGGGACGTGGACGCCGTTGGTGATCGCGCCGACGGGACGCTGCGCCTCGCTCGTGCCGGGCCACAGCGGCGCCCACATCTCGCGCGTCACGTGGCCGTGCAGCTGGCTGACGGCGTTCACGGTCCCCGAGGTGCGGATGGCGAGCGCCGTCATGTTGAACTGACTGCCGCCCGGTCCGGTGTACTCGCCGAGCGAGAGGAAGCGCGACCGGTGCTCGCCGAGCGTTCCCCAGCAGCCGGCCAGGTGCTTCTCGACGAGCTGGAAGGGGAACGCGTCGTGTCCCGCCGCCACCGGCGTGTGCGTGGTGAAGACCGTCGTCTGCCGCACCTGGTCGAGGGCGGCGTCGAAGCTCGCGCCCTCCTCGAGCAGGTCGCGGATCCGCTGGAGCACGACGAAGGCGGCGTGCCCCTCGTTCAGGTGGCAGACCGCCGGGCGGGAGCCGAGCGCGCGCAGCGCCCGCACGCCGCCGATGCCGAGGACGATCTCCTGCTGGATCCGGGTCTCCCGGTCGCCGCCGTAGAGCCGGGCGGACAGCTCGCGATCCCACGGCGCGTTCTCTTCGAGATCCGTGTCGAGGAGGTACAGCTTCACCCGCCCCAGGCGGACGCGCCAGACGGCGACCAGGACCGTGCGGTCGCCCAGCGGCACGGCCGTGACGCACGGGCGGCCGTCGGGGGTCACCGCCGGTTCGATCGGGGCGTCGGCCCAGTCGAGGCGCTCGTAGCGCTCCTCCTGCCAGCCCTCGGTCGACAGGTGCTGGTGGAAGTAGCCCTGCGGGTACATGAACCCGACGCCGACCAGCGGGACGCCCAGGTCGCTGGCCTCCTTGCAGTGATCGCCGGCGAGCACGCCGAGGCCGCCGGCGTAGATCGGCAGCGACTGATGGAGGGCGAACTCGGCCGAGAAATAGGCGATGCAGTGGCCGTGGGTGCCGTCGTACCGATCGCTCCACCAGGTGTCGCGCGCCTGGCGGGCCGCTTCGAGGTCCGCGAGCGCCCGATCGTAGAGGGCGAGGAACCCCGGCTCGCGCGCCGCCGCCTCCAGCCGCTCGCGCGCGACGACGCGCAGCATCCGGACCGGGTTGTGGTCGGTGTGCCGCCAGAGCGGATAGTCGAGCTGCCGGAAGACCTCGCGCGCCTGGGGGTGCCAGATCCACCACAGGTCCACGGCCAGTTCTTCGAGGCGGTTGATGCGCTCCGGCAGGGGCGGGAGTTCGGCGTAGCGTTTGGAAATCATCAGAACCGTTCCCGGAGCGTGTTCAGCTGCACGCGCCGACGAGGGAGGCGAACTTCGGCAGATCGATGTTGCCGCCCGAGACGATGGCGACCACCTTGCCGGTGCCGGCGCGGCCGCTGAGCGCCGCGGCGATCGCGCAGCCGGCGGCTCCCTCGGCAATGACGTGGGCGCGATCGGCCGCGAGCCGCATGGCCCGCGCGACCTCGTCGAGCGAGACGACAATCGAGCCGGCCAGCCCCTGCAGCAGCGGCCACATCGTCGGCAGCACCGACTTGCCGCCCGCGCCGTCGACGAACGAGGCCTGCCACGACGGGAAGTACTGCGGCGCGCCGGCCGCGAGCGAGGCGGCGAGCGGCGCCGCCGTCGCCGGCTCGGCCGCGAAGACCCGGGCCTGGGGCCGCAGCGCCGCCAGCGCCGCGGCGACGCCGGCGAGCAGGCCGCCGCCGCCGATCGGCGCGACGACCGCATCGACGTCGGGCAGGTCCTCGAGGATTTCCAGCCCCGCCGTCCCGTTGCCGGCGATGAACCGATCGTCGTCGAACGGGTGCACGAACACGCCGGTCATCCGGTCCGAGCGGTGCTGCTCGACCGTCCGCCAGCACTCGTCGTAGGTGGCGCGGACGATCGAGGCGCCCAGCCGCTGGATGGCCTGGATCTTCGTGTCGGGCGCCGTGTCCATCACCATGACCGAGCAGCGGGCGCCGGCCTTGCGCGCGGCGAGCGCGACCCCCTGGGCCGCGTTGCCCGCGCTGACCGTCCAGACGCCCTGCGCGAGCTCGGCCGGCGACAGCTGGCGGATCGCGTTGTACGCTCCCCGGATCTTGAACGACCCGATCGGCTGCAGGACCTCGAGTTTGAGGTAGAGTTCCGCGAGCGGATACGTGACGGGACCGCCGGTCAGGTCGATGCGGATGAGCGGTGTCCGGATGGCCCCGCCATAGACGCGGGTCGCCGCGTCCCTGATGGCGTCGAGTGTGATGTGTCGCATGTGCAGGTGGCCGGCGGTGGTGCGAAGACTCACCCGGATCGTAGTCGTCGCCCGCCCGCCCGTCAATGCCGGCGCAGCCGGCGCGACCCGCATCCGGGCAACCGGTGCATCGTCAGCCGTTTGCATCGGCGCCGGTCGCCGATGCCCGAGGAGCAGCAACCGATGACAGCGCACGACGCGGCCGGCCGGCGACCGGCCGAGGGGGGAAGTCCCGGGATCGTCACGGGCCGGCAGGCCCGGCCGGTCGTCGTGGCCTCCGCCAACGGGAACCAGTTCCGGAACGGCGGGCCGCTGACCTGCGTCGAACAGGCCTTCGCCCTGCTCGCCGGCGGCGCCGACCCTCTGGACGCGGTGATTGCGGGCGTGAACATCGTCGAACTCGACCCGGGAGACTCGAGCGTCGGGTACGGCGGGCTGCCGAACGCGGACGGGGTGGTGCAGCTCGACGCCAGCTGCATGCACGGGCCGCGGCGGCGGGCTGCCGGCGTCGTCGCACTCGAAGGGGTGCGGACGCCGTCGCTCGTGGCGCGCGCCCTGCTCGAACGGACGAATCACCGGATGCTCGCCGGGGCCGGAGCCCAGGCGTTCGCGCGGGCGATCGGCTTCCCGATCGAGGACGACCTGAACTCGCCACGATCGCGCGGGCTCTGGCTGGAGTGGAAGCGGCGGATGGCGGCTATCGAGACCGCCGACCCGATCGCCCGCATGGAGGCCGGCTACCGCGTCGGGCAGCAGATGCTGGTGGAAGGGCTGATCGACGTGAACCACTACTACGGCACGATCAACTGCAGCGCGGTGAACGCCCGGGGCGAGATCTGCGGCGTGACGACGACGAGCGGGCTGGCGTGGAAGATCCCCGGCCGGGTGGGCGACTCGCCGGTGCTCGGTGCCGGCCTCTACGTCGACGGCGAGGTCGGCGCCGCCGGCTCGACGGGGCATGGCGAGTCGAACCTGTACGCGCTCAGCTCGTTCCTGATCGTCGAGGAGATGCGGCGCGGCGCCCATCCGAAGGATGCCGGGCTGGAGGCGCTGCGGCGCGTCCGCGCGAATACGGTCGATCCGGCCCTGCTCGACGCGCAGGGCCGTCCGGCCTTCAACGTCAAGTACTACATCGTCAACGCGCGGGGCGAGCACGCCGGGGTTGCGATGTACGGCGGCCCGCAGGTGAACTACGCCGTCTGCACCGGGCACGGTGCCGAGACGCGGCCGTGCGAGGCGCTGTTCGACGAGGAACTGACGCTGACCGCTGCACCGTAGAACGGAGAGCGCCGGCAGGATCGCTCCGGCCCGCGTGCCCCGGTCCACGTTCCACGTGGCGGAGCCTCACCGGCCCACCCCGTACTTCTCCAGGATCGCCTTCACCCGGTCGATCGGAATCGCCTCGGCGGTGCCGAAGCGGGACGACACGGTCGTGGCCTGCAGCAGCGAGTTGTACACCGCCTCCTCGGTGGCCTCGAGCGCGGCCTCGAAGAGCGGGGACATCGCGTCGGGCGGCAGGATCGTGCGGGTGCGCGGGGCGAGGTCGCCGTAGCGACTGCGCATCTGCGGCGAGGTCGAGAAGGCGATGGCGAAGTCGCCGCTGCCGTTGCTGTAGGACGATCCGGTGCGCGCGAGGCCGAAGATCGCGCGCGCGGCGAGTCGCCGCAGGTCGCGCGCGTCGATGGGCGCGTCGGTCGCCACGACGATCATGCACGATCCGTCACCATTCATCCGGGGCTCCGCCCCGGACCCCGGCTCCCTCCACTCGCTCGCCTCGTGCGGCTCGCTCCGTTCCGGTCGCGGGCCCGCCGTGCGGGCCGTTACGGAACGGGGCTCCGCCCCGGACCCCGGCCGGTGCGGGGCGAAGGCGTACTTGCCGAGTTCCCTGCCGACCGGCGCGCCGCCCATCGTGAGCACGCCGCCGAAGTTCGTCTGCACCAGCACCCCCAGGCGGTAGCCGCCGAAGCGGTCCGGCAGCTGGCGCGATGCGGTGCCGATGCCCCCCTTCCAGCCGAACGCCATCGTCCCCTCGCCGGCGCCGACGCTCCCCTCAGCCACCGGGCCCCCCTGCGCCGACCGGATCGCCTGCAGCACGTCCGCCGTCGTCACGTGCAGGCCGCGGATGTCGTTCAGGCCGCCGTCGTTGGTCTCGCCGACCAGGGCGTTCACCGACCGGACCTCCTCGTTGCCCGGCTCGGCCAGTGTGTAGCGCACGACGGCGTCGACCGCCGTGCCCACGCTCAGGGTGTTGGTGAGGACGATCGGCGTCTCGATCGTGCCGAGCTCGGCGACCTGGGTCGATCCGGCCAGCTTGCCGAACGCGTTGCCGACGAAGACGGCGCCGGCGACCTTGTCCTGGAAGACGTTGCCCGGGTGGGGCAGGATGGCCGTCACGCCCGTCCGGACGTCGTCACCCCGGACCAGCGTGACCTGGCCCACCTGGACGCCGGCGACGTCCGTGATCGCGTCGAGCGGGCCGGGCGGGAAGACGCCGGGCGCGAGCCCGAGGTCGCGGGCCCGCGGCCGGGACGGCACCGGCGCGGTGAAGGCCACGGCCGTGCACAGGACGACGAAGGCGAACGGGAGGAGGCGGGACATGGGATCTCCTTGAAGTCACGTGCGACGCCCGGCGCCGGTCTCACGCCGGCTTCTGCATCGCGGCCACGGTGGCGGTCAGGCGGTCGAGCCGATCCAGGAGCTCCTGGTGGCGGCGGTCGTCCACGAGCGGCTGCTTGGGACGGAAGAAGAACCGGCCGCTCGGGTCGAGCACGGCGGAATCGATTTCGGCGAGCGAGTCGAACCCCTGCTTGTGGGCCTCCGCTTCGAGCTCCGTGCGGGTCACCAGTTCGTGCCGCAGGCGATCGGTCTTCAGCTCGCCCTGCTCGATGAGCGTGTCGGGCTCGCCCTCGATGACCCGATCCAGCGTCTCGTGATGATAGAGGAAGCGGACGACCACGTAGTTCACGACGAGCAGGGTGGTGGCGCCGATGAGCCCGCCGGTGACGCTGTTGTCGTTGCCGATGATGGCGTTCTGCACCGTGTTCGAGATGGTGAGCAGCACCACCAGGTCGAAGGGGTTGAGCTGCGCCAGTTCCCGCTTGCCGGCCAGGCGCAGCCCGACGATCAGGAACACGTAGATGACGATGGGGCGGATGATCTTCTCGGCGACTGGCAGGCCGAGGGCGAACATGTCGTGCAGACTGCGGGCGTCCATGCGGGCACGTCTCCTCCTGCCCCCGCGCGATGCGGCCGGCGGAGCCATCCTACCGCGGCGGCCGGGCGGCGGGAGCCGGCTGTCCATCCCCGTCGCGTCCGGAATGCCCCGGGGGCGGTAAACGGGACCGGCCGGGATCCGTATCTGGCTAGTAAGCGCAGACAGCCGCCGGGTCCCCGGCCGCCCATCGAACCTCAGCCGTTGACAGACCGCCGGCGCGGCTGCCTTCGTCCGGGTCTCGAACGGGCGGGATCAGGGGCCCCACGGGGCGCGCTGAGCCATCGCGGGCCCCCAGGGTGGCCCGCAGGGAAAGGACAACGCCGGCATGACCGTCGAAGAACTGAAACAGGGGCTCCTGAAGGACAAGAAGCGCCTCGCGATTGCCGTGGCGGTGATCCTGGTGGGCGCGGTCGGCCTGTCGGTGGCGCTGCGCGGGCAGCGCGGAGACACGGGCGAGTTCGTGACGGCACCCGCCACGCGCGGCGCGATCCGGAACATCATCTCGGCCACCGGCACGGTCGAGGCGGTCGTCACCGTCCAGGTGGGCAGCCAGGTGTCGGGGCAGGTCAAGGCCCTCTACGCGGACTACAACTCGGTGGTGAAGCAGGGGCAGCTGCTGGCGCAGATCGACCCGCGCAACTTCCAGGCGCAGGTCGACAACGCGCGGGCGAGCCTCGCCTCGGCGAAGGCCCACGTGCAGACGGTCGAGGCCGACCTGGTCACGCAGCGGGCGAACCTCGACAGCGCGAAGGCGAACCTCGATGCGGCCCGGGCGGCGTCGGCCAACTCGCAGCTCATCATGAAGCGCGATGCCGCACTGGTGCAGAAGGGGATCCTCGACCAGAACACGTACGACACGGCCAAGACCACGGCCGACGGCGACGTCGCCAAGGTCGAACAGGCGCAGGCGGCCGTCAAGCAGGCCGAGGCGCAGATCAACGCCGACCAGGCGAACATCCAGCAGGCGCGGGCCCAGGTGCAGCAGGCCGAGGCGCAGCTGCAGCAGTCGGAAGTGAACCTCCAGTACTGCAACATCTACTCGCCCGTGAACGGCGTCGTCATCCAGCGCGCCGTCGACGTCGGTCAGACCGTGGCCGCCAGCCTGTCGGCGCCGACGCTGTTCCTGATCGCCAACGACCTGACGAAGATGCAGGTCGATGCCAGCGTGGACGAAGCCGACATCGGGCAGATCTCGACGAGCGACGCGGTCACCTTCTCGGTGGACGCCTATCCGAACCAGACCTTCGACGGGCACATCAAGGAGGTCCGGCTCAACGCGCAGAACGTCCAGAACGTCGTCACCTACAGCGTGATCATCGGCGTCGACAACGCCGACCTGCGGCTGAAGCCCGGCATGACGGCCAACATCAGCATGGTGGCCGAGCATCGCGAGAACGTGCTGAAGGTCCCCAACGCCGCGCTGCGGTTCCGGCCGGCCAGCGTGACGCCCGTCGAGGAGGCCCGGCTGCTCCGCGGCGGCGGGCCTGCGGGCGGCGGGCGGGGCGACGCCATGGGCCCGGGGCGCGAGATGGCGCAGGGCGGCGGGAGCGGCGGCCCGGGGCGCGAGACGGCCGGAGGGCGCGAGAC
>JAGWRA010000250.1 GCA_028876655.1 Acidobacteriota bacterium
ACGCTGGCGACCGTGCCCGAGAACAGGCTGCGGCCGTACGCCCCCTCCGGCGCCGGTTCACGGCCGATGGGCGCCGGCCCCTGCACCGGCCCGACCGCGGCGCCGGCGCCGCGCTGCGGCCCTTCCTTCACGAAGGTCAGCGTGACGTCGACTTCCGTGTTCTGCGGGAAGGCTTTCGTCCACGGCATGTAGATCGCGCTGCGCGACCGGTCGACGTGATACCCGGCGCCCAGCCGCCCGGCGGCCCCCTGCACGTCGTGCAGGAAGTAGTCGGTCGCGTCCACCAGCACCCGGCCGTCGGTCTCCGCGATCACCGGGAAGCCCCACAGCACCGACTTCGCAAAGGCGTCCTCGACGTCCCGCCGCTCGACCGGATTGGTGGAGGTCGAGCGGAACGACTCGTTCGGCTGGACCATCAGGACCTTCGGACCGACCCGCTCGAACTCGATGATGCGGCCGCCGCCGCTCTGGCCGCGATCGAGCCCGATGTCGTTCGAGCCCAGGCCCGCCGACAGACCGGTCGCGTAGAGAATCTGCGTGTCGAGCTGCGGGATCTCCATCAGGAGGGACCCCGTGCGGGCGTCCCAGAAGAGGGGATAGAAGCCGTCCAGCTTCTGCAGCCCGGCGGTGCGTTCGGCGATCGTCGGGATGGGGCCCGCCGGCGACGCGGCGCGGGTCTGCGCCGCGACGGGCGCCTGCCCGCGGAACGGCGCCGGCACCAGCGCCAGGACGGCCAGCGCGGCGGCGAACGAAAGGGAAGTCCGGTACATAAGGTGGCCCTCGCAGGGATGCGTGGTACGGCTGAGTCGGCGGCGAAAAAGCTGGCCGATTGTATACCAGAGCTTTCCGGCCGGGTGAGCGGCGGAGGCGGCGCCGGCCACCGGGATTGACAGCATATGTGATGGTGGTACATATGTACCAGTATGAATCGACGCACCGGTCCCACGCCGGTCGAGCGGGTGCAGACCGGCATCCGCCTCGAGAAGCGGATCCTGAAGGTCGCCAAGGGGCTCGCCGAATACCTCGACCTGTCGCTCGGCGACCTGCTGGAGGGGGTCCTGCTGCACAGCTTCGAGGGAAAGGCGCCGTTCTCGCGCGAGACGCAGCAGAAGATCGGCGACCTGCGGAAGGTCTACGGGCTGACGCTCACGGCGCGCGACAGCCATCGCCTGACCGAGGCCGCCCCGGCACCGCGGGGCCGGGAGACCGCCGGATGACACCGGACGAACAGGCCTTCATGCGCGCGTTCGAGGACTGCACCCTGCCGATCGAGCGCTTTCATCACAGGGACCACCTGCACATGGCCTGGCTGTACCTGCAGGCCTATCCCTTCGGCGAAGCGCTCGACCGGTTCGTCGGTGCGCTGCGCGCGTACGCCGCATCGCTCGGTAAAGCCGGGCTCTATCACGCGACCATCACGTACGCGTACCTGCTGCTGCTCCAGGAACGGATCGAGCGGTCGGGGCGGGACGATGCCTGGGAGATGTTCGCAGCGGGGAACGCCGACCTGTTCGAATGGAAGCCGTCCATCCTGCAGCGCTACTACTCGGAGGAACGGCTGAAGTCAGACCTGGCCCGCCAGGTCTTCCTCTTTCCCGATCGGGTCCCGGAGCCCGGAGCCTGAAGCCCGAAGCCTACTCAATCCTCTTCACCGGTATCCCCGCGTAGACCGCCCGGGCCTCGAGCCGCGTGTGCTTGGGCACCAGGCTCAGCGCCCCGATCTGGCAGCCCGTGCCCGCCTCGACGCCGATGCCGACGACCGCGCCCAGGCCGACGGTCACCCCCGCGCCGAGCCGCACGGCGCCGGTCTTCACGAAGCCCGCTTCCACGGTGTGGCCCGACAGGTGCACGTCGGCGCCAATCACCACGTCGTCGCCGAAGTCGAGCAGACAGGGATCGCTCACGCTCAGCGAATTGACGTAGACGCGCCGGCCGAGCCGCGCGCCGCTCCACCGGAGGTAGGTCGTCCAGAGCGGCGACCCGCGGAAGACGGCCCCGGCGCACAGCCGCACCAGGTGGATCGCCACCATGTACCGCCCCCAGTCGAGCAGGCCCCACTCCAGATCGGCAATCGCCCATTCCTGATCGGGCGCCGTGCGCCAGCCGGCCAGCCGGGTCGCCAGCGCCGACGCCGCCATGAGCAGCAGGGCGAACGCGATGTAGGATGGAGCGAGCGAGGCGCTGATGGCGAGCAGGCGCAGCGCCGGCTGCGCTGGCTGGTGGGTGAGCAGCCACGACCAGTACGCGGCCACGGGCATCAGCGACAGGCCGAAGACGACGACCTGCACGACGAGCAGGCTCACGACCGTCCAGGCCAGACGGAAGAGGCGGATCGCACGGCTCGGCCGCGGAGCGGAAGCGCGCATGAGGGCTGCCGGGAGCAGCTCCACTGTACACCACGCGGGCCGCGCATCGAGGCGGGACCCGTGGACCGGGAGGCGGCGGTCGCACGATGTCCGACGTGGCGGCCTGGACGGAGGGATACGACCCGGGGCTCTCGGTTGACGGCCGGGGCGAAGCGGTCGTGCTCGTGCCGGGGATGGACGGCACGGGCCGGCTCTTCTACCGGCAGACGGGCCCGCTGGCCCGCTCGTACCGGGTGGCGACCTACGCCCTCCGCAACACGGCCCGGGCGATGGATCAACTCGTCGCCGACCTGGCGCAGGTCGTCGACCTGGTCGATCCGGTCGAACGGCGGGCCATCGTCGTCGGCGAGTCGTTCGGCGGCGCGCTCGCACTGTCGCTCGCGCTGGCGCATCCCGGGCGGGTGCGCGCGCTCGTCATCCTGAACTCCTTCCCGTACTTCACGCCGCAGACCCGCCTGCACCTGGCGATGGCCGGCCTGCGGATCATGCCGTGGCACACCATGGGGCTGGTGCGGCGGCTGACGGCGTTCCGGCTGCACTCGCGCCACACGCACCGCGAAGAGCGGCGGCGCTTCATGGCGTTGACGGCCGGGGCCTCGCGCGACGGCTATATCGGCCGGCTGCGGATCCTGACGCGGTACGACGTGCGCGCCCGGCTCGGCGAGATCGAGGCTCCCACGCTGTTCCTGGCCGCCGAACAGGATCACCTGGTGCCCTCGGTGGCGCAGGCCACGTTCATGGCCGCGCGCGTGCCCGGATCGGTGATGCGGATCCTGGCCGGACACGGCCACATCTGCCTGCTGGCGCCGGACATCGATCTCGAGCGGATTCTGCGGGAGTGGCGCGGCTGAGCGGCCGCAGCGGTGGCGGGGACGCGAACGGGGCGGAGGCGGAGGCGGAGGAGGGCCGGCCGGCGCCGCCGCGCGGCCGCCGGCCGGTTCCAGGCTGCTTAGCAGCGCCTCCCGTTGGTGTCTGCCATGAATGCACCTCCCGGCCGCGGCCGGATGCGCGGTGTTCCGTCGGCCCCTGAGAGCGGGCCGGGAACGGTGGTCGCGGCGCTTTTCAAGGTCCCGGGCCGCCAGCCGGCCCGGGCACGTCGAACCCCTTCATTGTACAAGGAAACGGGCGAGCGACCCGGCTGAACGTGGCGCCCGGGGCGGTCCGGGCGCCGCCATTCATGCCGAAGACGGTTCTGCCGATGACTCGGATGAACAGGAGCCGTCTGTCCCCATGAGTCAACGCCTCGAGAACCAGCTCATCGGCCTCGGGCTGCGCAACCCCGATGCGGGGTCTGCCACCCTGGTCACCGCGTTCGAGATCTTCGTCGACGACCTGCTGATGCTGCTCGACGAGATCGTGCCGCGCCTGCCCGGCGGCCTGGACGCCCGGTTCCGCGGCCGCTTGAGCGACTTCCGCACGCGTCTGGCGCAGGAGTCCAACGCCCCGGGGATCGAACGGCTGAGCAGCGAGTGCCTGGGGGAGTGCCGGAACTTCTTCGAGCGGGCCGAGGTGCTGCACCTCGAGCAGCACCGGGAGATCGGCGCCGTCTTCCAGCTGCTGCGCGACACGCTGACCTCGCTGGCGGGTGACGCCTCGATCTTCGACAAGGACCTGCTGCTGTCGGCCGATCGGTTCACGGAGCTGATGGAGGTGGACGAGCTGCGCACCCTGAAGGCGAAGCTGTCGGCCGAGACGGAGCGGCTGAAGCAGGTCGTGGCCGAGCGGCAGGAGTCGCGCGAGCAGACCTACGAGGCCCTGTCGCAGCGGGTGCACCTGCTCGAGGCGCAACTGGTGATCACGCGGGAGGCCGCCGCACTGGACGGCCTGACCCAGCTCGCCAACCGCCAGACCTTCGACCGGACGCTGGAGCAGTGGACGCAGGCGCCGAACCTGCCGTTCGTCCTGGCGCTGGTCGACATCGACGACTTCAAGTCGGTGAACGACGACTACGGCCACCTGACCGGGGATCAGGTGCTCATCAACGTGGCCCGCTCCCTCGCCCGGTCGGTCCGATCGAGCGACCTGGTGGCCCGTCTGGGCGGCGACGAGTTCGCGCTGCTGGCGCCCGAAGCCACGCTGCGGCAGTTCGAAGCCCGCATGTGCCGCGCCGTCGCGAAGATTGCCGAGGTCCGGTTCGAAGGGGCCGATCCCGCCGCAGGCACGTTCGGCGTGACGGTGAGCTGCGGGCTGGCCGAACTGACCGCGGGCGACACGGCCGCCAGCCTCATGCAGCGGGCCGACGAGGCGCTCTACGGCGCGAAGCACCGTGGCAAGAACCGGGTCGTCGTGAAGGCCAAGCCGTTCCTGCGTGACCTGCTGAAATAGTCCTGCCGACCGACCACCGACTACGACACCTCACCGTGCGCCGGCGGCTCTCCGGTCGAGGCCTGCGTCTCCTCGGACGGAGGTAGCGCCGGAGGCGTGTGTGCGTCGGGGGGCGGCGCGGTCTTTTCCGCCGCAATCTCTTCCTGAATCCGCGTCTGGAGCTCGGCGGAGGCCTTCTTGAACTCGTTGATGGCGCGGCCCAGCGACTGGGCGAGCTCGGGCAGCTTGCGGGGACCGAACACGATGAGGGCGATCATGAAGATGACAATCAGTTCGCCCATGCCGAACGAGCCCATGACGGCAGTCCTCCTGGTGCGCGGCGTCCGTGCCGCCGCGTCTGTCTTCCAGTGTACACCCGCGCGGCGCGGGGCCGACAGGTCGCCCCAGGCCCGCCGGCCCCGGCTTGTCCAGCCCGACAATAAGCACTAGCATGTCAGATCGATCGCGGCGGAGGGGCGCGTCGCTGCTGCAGCGGCGCGGGGGGACCCGGATTCGACGCAGACGCGTCGTGCTTCGATGTGCTCACTGACCTGACGGGGGACATATGAAACGATCCTGGAGAACCCAACTCGGTGCCGCGGCACTGGCCGCCGCGTTCGTGGTCGGATACGGCTTCTCGCACGGCAGCCGGTTCCTGGCGCAGCGCGCGCCGGCCGCCATGCAGGACGCCAGCCCGTTCGGCGCGCTCAAGTGGCGGGGCATCGGCCCCAATCGCGGCGGGCGTTCGATTGCCGTGGCCGGCAGCGCGGCCCGCCCGCTCGAGTACTACTTCGGCGCCACCGGCGGCGGCCTCTGGAAGACCACCGATGCCGGCACGACCTGGCATCCGGTGACCGATCACCACATCGCGAGCTCGTCGGTCGGGGCCGTGGCCGTGGCCCCCTCGAATCCCGACATCGTCTACATCGGGACGGGGGAGAGCGACATCCGCGGGAACATCATCCAGGGCGACGGCGTCTACAGGTCGACCGACGCCGGCAAGACCTGGACGCACGTCGGGCTGGCCGACAGCCAGGCGGTGTCGAAGATCCAGGTCAACCCGACCAACCCCGACATCGTCTATGCGGCGGTGCTCGGTCATCCGTTCGGGCCGAACGCCGAACGGGGGGTCTTCAAGTCGGTGGACGGCGGGAAGAGCTGGAAGAAGGTCCTGTTCCGGGACGACAAGACGGGGGCGATCGACCTGGTGATCGATCCGAACAACCCGCAGGTGCTGTACGCCGACCTCTGGGAGGCGTTCCGGACGCCGTACTCGATGTCGAGCGGCGGGCCGGGCAGCGGGCTGTTCAAGTCGACCGACGGCGGCGACACCTGGACGGAGATCACGCGGCATCCCGGGCTGCCGGCGGGAGTGATCGGCAAGAGCGCCATCACGGTCTCGGGGGCCGACTCCAACCGCCTGTGGGCGATCGTGGAAGCGCAGGACGGTGGCGTGTTCCGGTCCGACGATGGCGGCGCCACGTGGACGACGGTGAACGACGAGCGCAAGCTGCGGCAGCGGGCGTTCTACTACACCCGGATCTACGCCGATCCGAAGAACCGCGACGAGGTGTACGTCCTCAACACGTCCTTCTACCGGTCGACCGACGGCGGCAAGACGTTCACGCCCATCCGGGTCCCGCACGGGGACAACCACGACCTGTGGATTGCGCCGAACGATCCGGAGCGGATGATCGAGTCGAACGACGGCGGCGCGAACGTCTCGTGGAACGGCGGGAAGACCTGGACGGCGCAGGACTATCCGACGGGGCAGTTCTATCACGTCATTGCCACGACGAAGGTCCCCTACGACGTCTGCGGCGCGCAGCAGGACAACTCCACCGCCTGCGTGCCGAGCGATGGCGACGGCGACACGATGTACGACGTGGGCGGCGGCGAGAGCGGCTACATCGCGTCGGATCCCCGCAACCCGAACATCTTCTACGCGGGGAGCTACGGCGGGCTGATCACGCGCTACGACCATGCGACCGGCCAGCTGCGGGCGATCAACCCGTACCCGGACAACCCGATGGGCTACGCGACCGCGGACATCGCCGAGCGGTTCCAGTGGACGACGCCCATCGTGATCGCGCCGACCGATCCTGACGTGATCTACGTCGGGTCGCAGCACCTGTGGAAGAGCACCGACGAGGGGCAGTCGTGGCAGAAGATCAGCCCCGACCTGACGCGGCACGACCCGGGCACCATGGGGCCGTCGGGCGGGCCGATCACGCTGGACGAGACCGGCGTGGAGACCTACGCGACGATCTTCGCCATCGCGCCGTCGCCGAAGGACGCCCGGCTGATCTGGGTCGGCTCCGACGACGGACTCGTGCACCTCACGCGCGACGGGGGACAGACCTGGAAGGACGTGACGCCGTCCGGGCTGCCGCGGCTGGCGCGCATCAGCCTGATCGAGGCGTCGCCGTTCGAGCCGGGGACCGCCTACCTGGCGGCGAACCACTATCAGCAGGACGACTTCGCGCCCTACGTCTACCGGACCGATGACTACGGCGCGACCTGGACGAAGATCGTGAACGGGCTGCCGGCCAACGCGTTCGCGCGGGCGATCCGCGAGGATCCGGCCCGGCAGCACCTGCTCTACCTCGGGACGGAGCACGGCATCTTCGTGTCGTTCGACAACGGCGACCACTGGCAGTCGATGGCGTTGAACCTGCCGGACACGTCGGTGCAGGACCTGGTCCTCAAGGACAACGACCTGGTGATTGCGACCCACGGCCGCGGGTTCTACATCATGGACGACATCAGCCCGCTGCGGCAGTGGACGCCGGCGGCGGCGACCGAGACGCTGCACGTCTTCACGCCGATCGGTGCGCGGATCGGGCTGGATCGGTCGGCGGCGATCGACTACTACCTGAAGCAGGATGCGCAGAAGGTGACCATCGAGTTCCTGGACGCCCAGGGCAAGGTGATCCACGCCTTCACGGGCACGCCCGAGACGGCGAAGAAGCCGCAGGCGCCCGCGAGCCCGTTCTTCCGCGGGCCGGTGATGACCGTCGGCGTCGCGGCGGGGATGCATCGTTTCAACTGGGACATGCGGTATCCGGGCTTCACGACCTTTCCGGGGATGATCCTGTGGGCGGCCCGGTCGGTGGGGCCGGTGGCGCCTCCCGGGACCTACACCGTGAAGATCACGGCCGACGGCGACACGCAGACGCAGTCGCTGGTCCTGACGAAGGACCCGCGGCTGACGGGCATCACCGACGCCGACCTGCAGAAGCAGTTCGACCTGGCGATCCAGATCCGCGACAAGGTCAGCCAGGCGAACGACGCCGTCCTGCTCATCCGCGGCATCCAGCCGCAGCTGACGGATCGGATCGCGAAGGCCGAGGCGCTGAAGGGCCGCGGCAAGGCGATCGTGGACGCGGCGAAGGCCATGGAGGGGCGGCTCGGCGCGGTCGAGGAGGCCATCTACCAGGTCAGGAACCGCAGCAGCCAGGACCCGCTGAACTTCCCGATCAAGTTGAACAACAAGATCGCGGCGCTCCTGGGGATCGTCGGCCTGGGGCAGTACCAGCCGACGGCGCAGGACTACACCGTGTTCAAGATGCTGTCGGACCAGCTCGACGCGCAACTGGCGCAGCTGGACTCGACGGTGAAGACGGACCTGCCGGCGCTGAACCGCCTGCTGGCGCAGCGCAAGCTGGAAGCGGTCAAGGCCGAGCCGTTGAAGGCGAACGGCAGCCAGCCGGACGAGGAGCCGGGCGAGGCGGCGCGCGCCCAGTGGTAGCACGGCGCGGCCGGGGGCGGGCCCCGGGCCCGCCCCCGGCCGCGGCGGCGGTGCGGAGGCGAAGGGCCGCCCGGCGGGCGGCCCTTCGCGTTTGGGGGGATGTTATAATCGCGCGCCTGCCCGGGCGGGGGCCGGAGGAGAGCATGCGGATTGCGCGGCGCTACCTGGTCGAAGGGCGCGTGCAGGGGGTGGGCTTCCGCTTCTTCACGCGCGAGGCCGCCATGCGCGAGGGGATCGCCGGCTGGGTGCGGAACACGCCCGAGGGCCAGGTCGAGATCGTGGCCGAGGGCGAGTCGGAGAGCATGGTCCGCTTCGAGCACGCGATCCGGCACGGGCCGCCGCGAGCCCGCGTCGAGGCGGTCCGGACGGAGGGGCAGCTTCCTTCCGGCGATTACCAGTGGTTCACGGTCGAAGGATGAGGCGCGGTGAACCTGTCAAAGGACGAGATGGACGAGCTGAAAGCGAAGATCCGGCACGTGCCCGACTTCCCGAAGAAGGGCATCCTGTTCTACGACATCACGACGCTGCTGCGCGATCGCGAGGGGTTCCGCACGGCGATCGATGCGATGTCGCGTCCCTACCAGGGCGGCGCGATCGACATGGTCGTCGGCATCGAGAGTCGCGGGTTCATCCTCGGGGCGGCGGTGGCCGACCGGCTGGGCGCCGGCTTCACGCTCGTCCGCAAGCCGGGCAAGCTGCCGTCGAGCACGCTGCGGGAGACTTACGCTCTCGAATACGGCACCGATACGCTGGAGATGCACGACGATGCGATCGAGCGGAACCAGCGGGTGCTGATCGTCGACGACCTGCTGGCGACCGGCGGCACGGCGCGCGCGACGACCGACCTGGTGCGCCGCCTCGGCGGCGACGTGCAGGGGCTGGCGTTCCTCATCGAGCTGGTGGCGCTGAACGGCCGGGCGCGGCTGGAACGGGAGCCGGTGTACTCGGTGCTGCAGTACTAGGACGGGCTCCGGTCCTCAGTCGCGGTGCGGCGAGGCCCAGCCCCGTCGCCCGTGGCCGGTGGCCTGTAGCCCAGATATAATCGTCACGTTGCGCCCGTAGCTCAGCAGGATAGAGCACCGGTTTCCTAAACCGGGGGTCGCAGGTTCGAGACCTGCCGGGCGCGCCAGCCTTCGCGCGCCAAGGTTCGCCTGCAGAGCCCGCGAAGGAAGGCGGCTACGGCTGGCAAGCCGGCGATGGTCAGTCGTCGGAGAGGATCACCCTTGCGAGCGGAGCGGAGGCGGGCAGCGGGTCCCGCCGAGCGAAGCGAGCCTGGCGGGGTGCAGGGGCCCCGCCATTCAAACAATGAAACGCACTGAACGTCACCATCTGAAGGAAAACGAAGTCGCCATCCAGGTCGGCAAGCTGGTGGCGCTGTACGAGGCGCGCCGGCGCGAGTTCAACCTGGCCGCGTACGTCGTCGTGGCGGTGCTCCTGCTGTCCGGCGGGTACTACTACTGGCAGCAGCGGACGCGCAGCCAGGCCGCAGACCTGCTGGCGCAGGCGACGATGGTCCTCAACGCGCCCGTCGTCCCGCCGGCCGCGCCGGCGGCGGACGGGAAGCCGGCGCCGCCCCCGCCGCCCGGGAGCTATCCCTCGGACCAGGCGCGGTACGAGGCCGCGCTGCCGAAGCTGACGGCGGCCGCCGATAGGTATCCGTCGACCGAGGCGGGCATCTCGGCCCGCTATCAGGAAGGGACGGCACTGCTGGCGCTGGGCCGGCCGGCCGACGCCGTCGCCGCGTTCCAGCAGGTGATGCAGCAGGCGGGCAGCGGCGTCTTCACGCAGATGGCGCGGCTCGGGCTGGCCGAGGCGCACGCGCAGCAGGGCCACTACGACGAGGCCATCGCCACCTTCAAGGCGCTGACGCTGCAGCCCGACGGGCAGCTGCCGATCGACGGCATTCTGATGCAGCTCGGACGGACCTATGTGGCGGCCGGCAAGACGGCCGAAGCCGTCCAGGCCTTCAAGCGGATCGTGCAGGAGTTCCCCGACTCGCCGTACTCACCCGAAGCCCAGCAGCAGATCGATCAACTCGAGGGGCACAACGGGTGAGAGGGCGTTGCCAGTTGTGAGTGATGAGTTGTGAGTCTCGAGTCGGGGGCTCGCGCGCCCGCAACTCAGCGCTCACATCTCAACACTCAGAACTGATAACTCAAAACTGACAACTCAGAGCTTCGCCGCGAAGCGGTACCCGAGAATCTTGTAGACCAGCCGGGCGCAGAGGAAGTTCGGCGCCAGGTTGGTCGGCAGCGGGCAGAGTTCCACCAGGTCGCATCCCACCACGCGCTTGCGCGCGAACAGCTTCCGGAGCAGCGTCAGCGTCTCGTACCACGACAGGCCGCCCGGCTCGGGCGTGCCGACGGCCGGCATGATCGCCGGGTCGAGTCCGTCGCAGTCGATCGTCAGGTAGACCGTGTCGGTCAACGTGTCGAGGACGCGGTCCATCCAGTCCGGATCGTGGCGCATCGAGTGATCGTAGAACACGTGTGTCGGGAGCGACGGAATCGCGCGGGCCTCGGGCGCTGAGAGGCTGCGGATGCCGACCTGGGTGCCGGGGGCGTGCTCGAGGGCCCGCCGCATCGCGCAGGCATGGTTGTGCGGGGTCCCCATGTAGGTGTCGCGCAGGTCGGCGTGGGCGTCGATCTGCAGCACCGAGAGGCCGGGGTGGCGTGCCGCGTGCGCCGCCACGAGGGGGCCCGTGATGGAGTGCTCGCCGCCCAGCGTGAACAGGAACGCGTCGCCGGCGATGAGCTCGGCGGCCACGCGCCGGATCTCGTCCATCACGTCCTGCATCGCGTCGAAGGGGAGCTCCATCTCCGGCAGGGTGTGGAGGCCGATCTCGTGGATGTCGACGTTCAGTTCCTCGTCCCACAGCTCCATGTGCGCCGAGGCCGCGAGGATCTCGCGCGGGCCGTTGCGCGTGCCGGGAATGTAGGACGTCGTGCGCTCGAAGGGGATCGGCAGGATGATCGCCTTCGCCTGCTCGAGACCCGGGGCGGCGGGGCGGGCCCCGCCGAATTCCATCGAGTAGATCGCATCGTACTGGCCGGGCTTCATTCGGAGACCTCGAAGTGATCGTGAGACACGGTCAGCCCGTCCACCGTCATCACGGCGCCGGACTGGTCGAACACCGGGGGGCGGCGGGCCGCGAGCCGGTCGGCGGCGCTCGTGGCCAGCGCGCTGACCAGCAGCGGCAGGGCCAGCGTCACGTCCGCCTGGACGGTGACGCGGTCGGCCTCGGCCGACAGTTTGCCCCAGCTCAGGGCTTCCTCGAGGCTCGAGCCGGAGGCGCCGCCGAAGTGGGGCACGTCGGTGACGATCTGCAGCGCGTACACGTGGCCGTGGACGTGCGGGCTGTAGAACTCCGCCTGGACGCTGGCCTGGTTGATGAAGTTCTTCGAGGTCCCGCCGCCGAGCACGATGGAGGCGGTGCGCGGCCGCCGGATGACGAGATTGGCCGACTCGACGATGTCGCCGATGACGTCGATCCGGCCGTGTCCGCCGCCGTGATGGCGCGCCTGTGACAGGCCCATGCCGATGGACGAATCGGCGATGGCGGGGCAGAAGATCGGCACCTGCGCGCGGTAGGCCGCCGTCAGGATACCGTCGCGGCCCGTGGTCTCCCAGAGGTGGCCGCCGAGCCGGTGCAGGAACTCCCGGCTGGTGTACGGCCGCCCCTCGAGCGTGCGGGCGAACTGCGCGATCCAGTTGTCGTTGTCGATGAACTCGTCCTCGTCGGCGTAGGTGTCGTAGACGCGGTCGATGTGCTCCTGCTGCAGGCTCGTGTCGTCGACGCGGGGCGAGCCCAGGTAGTGCCGGCGCCCCCGCGTCTCGTGCAGATCGTGGTACAGATTCGCACCCGTCGACACGACGCAGTCGACGAAGCGGTTCGCGATGAGGTGCGCCACGATCAGCCGCATGCCGGCCGCACTCAGGGCCCCCGCCAGCCCCAGGAAGATTGTCACGTCGCTCTCGAGCATCTTGTGCCAGACGCGGCGCGCCGTGGCCAGATTCCGTCCCTGAAACGAAATCCGCTCCATGCGCGAGAGCACTTCGTCGGTCGTCAGGCCCGGTTCGACGGCAAACGGCTCGACCGGCGTCTTCAGGAAACGTGATTTCTTCGCCATGCGCCGACAATTCTACAGGATTTGCGTCCGGGGTGCGGGACCGCCATCAGTGGGAGGCGGCGGCGGGCGCGGGCGCGCGGAAGACGTCCCGGAGGAAGGCGAACCCGCCGCGCGGATCCGGATGGATGCCGCGCAGATCGGCCTGCGCGACGACGGCGTTCGTCTGGTACCAGAGACTGATGTAGGGCGCCTGGCGCGCCACGATCGCCTGGACCCTGGCGTAGAGCTGGCGGCGCGTGGCTTCATCGGTCGAGACGGTCGCCTGCCGGATCAGGCGGTCGACCTCCGGGTCCCGGAAGTAGCCGCGGTTGAACCCGGATGGGGGCACCTGACTGGACGCGAACACCCGGCGCAGCATGTCGGGATCGGAGACCCCGACCCACTGCATCGTGAACAGCTGGAAGGCCCCGTGCAGCACGTCGGCGTAGAGCGTCGCGAACTCGTAGGTCCGGATGTCGACGGCGATGCCGACGCGCGCGAGGTCCTGCTGGATGACCGTGGCCTGCAGCCGGTAGAACTCGCTGTTCGACACCTTCAGCGAGAGGTGGAACCGCGGGCGGGGGCCGTCGCCGTCCGGATCGGGAAGGCCCGCCTCGTCGAGCAGCCGCTTCGCCTTCGCGGGATCGAAGGTGAAGGCGAAGACATCCGGATCGAATGCCCACGAGGCTGGCGGCAGGATGCCGACGGCCGGGCGGGCCAGCCCGCGCCGCAGATAGCGGACGATGGCGTCGCGATCGATGGCGTAGCCGATCGCCTGCCGGACGCGGACGTGCCGCAGGATCGGGTCCCGCAGGTTCATCCCGACGTAGGCGTAGTTCGTCCCGGGAGACGTGACGACCTGCAGGTCCGGATCCTCCTGCAGCTGGACGACGAGGTCCGGTGACAGGTCGTTGACGACCAGATCGGCGGAGCCCTTCTTCAGCTCGAGGCCGCGCATGGTGTCGTCGGGCACGACCTTCAGCACGAGGCCGGCGTTCCGGGGCGGCCCGCCCCAGTAGTCGGGATTCGCCTTCAGCACGACCCGATCGTCGGTGGTGTAGCCGACCAGGGAGTATGGTCCCGTGCCGATCGGGTGATCCTTGAAGTCCGGGCCGGCCCCCGCCGGCACGATCGGCATCACCAGGTTCACGGGGAACGACCCGAACGGCTCCTTCAGCCTGAACTCGACGGTGTAGCGGTCCAGCGCCCGGACCGACGCCAGCATGGAGTAGGCCCCCTTGCGGCCCGAGATGAAGGACGGGTCGAGGAAGCGCTGGAAGGTGTCGACGACATCGGCCGACGTCAGCTCGCGGCCGTCCTGGAAGTGGATGGCGTGTCGCAGCGAGACCACGCAGGTCGTCGGATCGGGCGTCTCCCACCTGTCGGCGAGACCGGGGACCACGCGCAGCGAGTCGTCCAGGTTCAGCAGCGGATCGAAGATCAGCTGCGACACCCGCTGCGACACTTCGTCGGTGCCGATCCGGGGATCGAGGTTGTTCGGCGAGCTCGTGATGAGGACGGTCAGATAGCCCGGAGGGGTCGAGGGGCCCGGCGACAGGAAGGTGCATCCGGCGGCGGTCGCGGCCAGCAGGCCGGGGACCAGGAGAGCCGCGCGCCGGATCACGACTCGGCGTCCTGCTTCAACGAGGCCAGCAGCGTCAGCGCGTCGAGCGGCGTCAGCGTGTTCACGTCGAGGGCCCGCAGCCGCTGCGCCAGGCGGTCGTCGGACGGGGACTGGAAGAGGCCGAGCTGCGCCTGTGGCTCGGCCGGGGCCCCGCTCAGCGACGGCCGGCCGCCGCGCGACAATTCGTCGCGCTCCAGGGAATCGAGGATCGCGCGCGCGCGCCGGACGACGGCCGCGGGCAGGCCGGCGAGACGCGCCACCTGGATGCCGTAGCTCCGGTCGGACCGTCCCGGCAGGATCTTCCGGAGGAAGACGATGTCGTCGTTCCATTCCCGCGCGGCCACGTGGCAGTTCACCACGCCCGGCGTGCTGTCGGCCAGATCCGTCAGCTCGTGATAGTGGGTCGCAAACAGCGTCTTCGGACGGGCGCGCGCATTGGTGGCCAGGTGTTCGGCGACGGCCCAGGCGATGCTGAGGCCGTCGAAGGTGGCCGTCCCGCGGCCGATCTCGTCGAGCACCACCAGGCTGCGGCTGGTCGCAGCGTTCAGAATGGCCGCGGTCTCCTGCATCTCGACCATGAAGGTGGACTGGCCCCGCGCGATGTTGTCCGAGGCGCCGACGCGGGCGAAGATCCGGTCCACGATCGGCAGCTTGGCCTCCCGCGCCGGGACGAAGGAGCCGGCCTGGGCCAGGAGGCAGAGCAGGGCCGTCTGGCGGAGGTAGGTCGACTTGCCGCCCATGTTCGGGCCGGTGAGGATGACGAGCTGCCGCCCGGTGCCGTCGAGCAGGATGTCGTTGGGGACGAAGGCCTCGGGCGCGTGCCGCTCCACCACCGGATGGCGGACGTCGAGGGCGGTCAGTTCGTCCCCCTCGTGCATGTGCGGCTTGGTGTAGTTGAAGAGCGTCGCGGCCTCGGCCAGGGCCGAGAGGACGTCCAGCGTGGCCAGGGCGCGGGCCGTCTCCTGGATGCGCGTCGCCTCGGCGGCCACCGTGGCCCGCAGCCGGTCGAAGATCCCCAGCTCGATCTCGAGCACGCGCTCGTCGGCGCCGAGGACCTTCTGCTCGTACTCCTTCAGCGTCGGCGTCACGAAGCGCTCGCCGCCCGCAATCGTCTGCTTGCGCTGGTAGTCGTCGGGGACCGCGTGGAGGTTCGACTTCGAGACCTCGATGTAGTAGCCGAAGACGCGGTTGTAGCGGACCTTCAGCGAAGCGATCCCCGTGCGCGCGCGTTCGCGGGCCTCGAGGTCGGCGATGAACTGCTTGCCCGAGCGGCTGATGGCGCGCAGTTCGTCGAGCTCGGCGTCGACGCCGTCGCGCACGAACCCGCCGTCGCGCGCCAGCGCCGGCGGATCGTCCACGAGCGTCGTCTCGATGGCCCCGCGGACGTCGGCGAGATCGTCGAGCGAGGCGAGCAGCGACCGGTTGAGCGGGGCCTGCAGGTCGGTCAGCAGGTGCTTCACGCGCGGCACGACCCCGAGGGACTGCTTCAGCCCGGCGAGATCCCGCGGACCGGCCGTGCCCAGAGCCGCGCGCGCGATCAGCCGCTCGAGATCCTGGACGGCCTTGAGCGCCTCGCGGAACTTGCCCCGCTCGGTCGTCCGGAAGGCCAGCTCCTCGACGGCGTCCAGGCGATCGCGGATCGGCTCGAGCGTGACCAGCGGCCGGATCAGCCAGGCCCGCAGCAGCCGCCCTCCCATGGCCGTGACGGTGCGGTCGAGTTCGTGCAGCAGCGATCCGGCGCGCGTCCGCTCGGAGCCCTCGATGACCTCCAGGTGGCGCAGCGTCGTCGGGTCGATGAGCAGGCCGTCGGCCGTTGCGCGGAAGCGGAGCGTGCGCACGTGCGCCAGATCCGCCTTCTGCGTGTCGCGCAGGTACTGCACCAGGGCGCCCGAGGCCGCGACGGCCGCCGGATGCCCTTCGAGGCCGAAGCCGCCGAGTCCGTGCGTGCCGAGCTGCTCGAGCAGCGTCCGCTCGGCGGCGCTCAGTTCGAAGGCCCAGGGCTCGAGCCGGGTGAGCGGCAGCTCGAGCGCCGCCGTGGCCGGCACCAGCGCCGCAAGGTCGACGTCGGTCGAGACGACGAGTTCGCGGGGGCGGAGGAGGGTGATCTCGTCGCCGAGGGCCGCCGCGTCCGCGTACTCCGCCGTGGAGAACTCTCCGGTCGACAGGTCCACGAGCGCGGCGCCGAGCGGCCCGCCGGCCGGCGGGGCGCTGATCGCCATCAGGAACGCCGGCTCGCGCGCGTCGAGGTAACCCGCGTCGGTGAGCGTGCCGGGAGACACCACCCGGACGACCTCGCGGCGGACGAGCCCCTTCGTCTTCCGCGGATCTTCGACCTGTTCGCAGATGGCGACCCGGAACCCCTTCCGCACGAGCCGGGCCAGGTAGCCGTCGACGGCGTGGTGCGGGACCCCGCACATCGGGATGCTGCCGCCGTTGGCGTCCTTCGAGCGCGACGTCAGCGTGAGATCGAGCGCCCGGGCGGCCGTGAGCGCATCTTCGTAGAACATCTCGTAGAAGTCGCCCATCCGGAAGAAGACGATGGCGTCCCGATACTGGCGCTTCGCGTCGAGATACTGGCGCATGGCCGGTGTCACCGACGGGCTGGCGCCGCCTGTCTTCGCGCTGGAATCCGACGGCAAGACCATGAGATGAAAAGAGTTGGCTCGGGATGGCGGGTGCTGACTGCCTTGAGTATAGGGGCGTGATTCCGGAAGCGTCAAGCCGCGGCCGGGCGGTGGCGCCGCTGGACAGACGGCAGGCGCCGGGCGATAGTAGACGCGACGATGGCCATGACCGTGTTCGCGCTCGACACCACCACCCGCGCGGGCAGCATGGCGCTCCTGCGCGAGGGCCGGGTGCTCGAGGAACGGACGGGCGACCCGGCGCTGACGCACGGGGCGCGGCTGCCCGGCGAGATCCTCGATCTGCTCGCCCGGCACGGAGTCACGCTGCGCGAGATCGATCTCTACGGCGTCGCGGCCGGCCCGGGCTCGTTCACCGGTCTGCGGATCGGGATTGCCGCCGTGCAGGGGCTGGCCTTCGCGCATCAGCGCCCCGTGGCAGGGGTCTCGGCGCTCGAGGCGCTGGCGCGCCGGACGCTGCTCGACGGCCCGGCGCCGGCCTGCCTCGGCATCTGGATGGACGCACAGCGTCACGAGGTCTTCTCGGCGCTGTGGGAGGTGCCGCCGGAGGCGCCGGCCGGAACGGGCGGACCCGGGCTGGCGCTCGCGGTGCTGGAAGAGGCCGCGGTGGGCGCGCCCGAGGCCACGCTCGACCGCTGGCTGGCGCAACTGGGCGGGCGCCCGCTGCTGCTCGCGGGCGACGGCGCCCTCCGCTATCGCGATCGGGTGCACGCGCGCGCACCGCAGGTCGAGGTGCGGCTCGGGGTGCCGCCGCTCGCCGCGACGATCGGGCGGATGGCCATCGGCGCGGCCGAGGCGGGCCAGGCCGGCGGGCCGGCCGCCATCCGGCCGATTTACGTCCGTCGCCCGGATGCGGAACTGGCGCGCGACCGGAAGGCCGCCGCTGCCGCGCCTGCCGCGGAGACCGAAGAACGGCGAAGGTAGTATGGTGACGCGGCCAGAACCGGGTGCCGTGCAGAAGGCCACTCCAGCCAGCGATGCCGCGGATGTCACGATCCGGAGCGTCAGCGACGGCAACGCGTGGGGGTGGGGCCCCACGCGGACTGATTGATGCAGATCACCGCCATGGATCAGGCGCGCGATCTCGACGCGGTGCTCGCGATCGAGCAAGCGTCGTTCACGAATCCATGGACGCGTGAGATGTACCTCTCCGAGTTCGCGCATTCGCGCGTCTCGCATTTCTATGTCGTGCGCGACGACGAAGGGGAGGTGGCCGGGTTCTGCTCCATCTGGCTCGTGGTCGACGAACTGCACATCAACAACGTGGCAATCCGGCCCGAATCGCGCGGACGGGGCTGGGGCGCGGCACTGGTCACCCACGTGCTGCGCGAGGGGGCCCGGCTGGGCGCGCGGCGGGCGACCCTCGAGGTGCGGCGGTCGAACGAGGCGGCGCGGCGGCTGTATCGGCGCCTGGGATTCGAGTTGGTCGGCACGCGTCGCAACTACTACACCCATCCGGTGGAAGATGCGTTGATCCTCTGGCGCGAAGGACTGGTGCCGGACGGACGGATCGGCCCGAAACCCGCTTGAAACAGCCGGGGGCGTGTGATACGGTGCGAGTGAACGGGCCAGCACCCCATCGTCAGGAAGGAGGCGCGGAATGATCGCAGACGCCCCAGAGCTGAAGGAACTGCTGGAGTCCGACCCGGAATTCCATCAGCTCTACACCACGCACCACGCACTCGAAGATCGCCTCCACGAACTCTCCGGCAAGCACTACCTCACCGGTCAGGAAGAAGTCGAAGAATCCACGCTGAAGAAGCGGAAGCTGCACGTCAAGGATCGGATGGAGGAAATCCTGCGGCAGTACCGGGGCCACGCCGGCCTGGAACCGCAGCCGCAGGGCTGACATCTTGAACCGGCGCCTGCGGCGGGCGCGCCGGGATCCCGGCGCGCCGGTCGGTCGCAGGCGCCCGTTCCGTCCCCCGTCGTTCCCTTCCGTCGTCCCGCCCGACCCCGTGCCGCAGGTAGGATAGAATTCTCCGCACGGGGATGGTCCTCGTTCGATTGTCGTATTCCGCATGAAGATCGATCGCGCCGGATGGCCCTTCATCGGCGGGGCATTCGCCCTCGCTCTCGTGGTGGGAGGATGGGCCGGCGGCGGCTGGAGCCTGCCGTTCCTGCTGCTGACCGTCCTGTTCCTCTTCTTCTTCCGCGATCCGGAGCGGCACGTGCCGGACCGGTCCGGCATCGTCGTGTCGCCGGCCGACGGCCGCGTGCTGGTGGCGGGCGCACCCGAACCGGGCGTGGCGCCGCCGGGCGAGTGGCAGCAGGTCAGTATCTTCCTGTCGCCGCTCGACGTGCACGTCAACCGCCTGCCGGTCGGCGGGCGGATTACCCGCGTGGACTTCCGGCCCGGACGAGCGCTGCCGGCGTACCGGCCGAAGGCGGCTGACGTCAACGAGCGGAGCGAGGTCTGGATCGACCACGACGGCCAGGCGGTGGTGGCACGGCAGATCGTGGGGATTCTGGCGCGGCGTGTCGTCTGTCGCGCCCACGAGGGCGACGTCGTGCGGACCGGCGACCGGTTCGGCGTGATGAAGTTCGGATCGCGGATGGATGTCTTCCTGCCGCCGGCGGCACGGCTCGAGGTAACGGTGGGGCAGATGGTGCGGGGCGGCGAGACGGTGATCGCCACGCTCTGACGGGGTGGACGTGGACCAGGAGGAGAACGGAACCCAGCGCGGCCTGCGCTTCCTGCAGCGGCGGCCCGAGGCGCCGCGGCGGCTGCGGCGGGGCGTGTACCTGCTGCCCAGCCTCTTCACGCTGGGCAACATGTTCTGCGGGTACGCCTGCGTGATCTTCGCGCTGCGGGGCGACTTCGAGACGGCCGCGCCGTTCATCGGCTATGCGATCGTGCTCGACATGCTCGACGGCCGGATCGCCCGCATGACGGGCGCGGCCAGCGAGTTCGGGCGCGAGTTCGATTCCCTGGCCGACGTGATCTCGTTCGGCATCGCGCCGGCCGTGCTCGTCTTCGCGTGGGGGCTGTCACCGCTCGGGCGGCTCGGTTGGGCGGCCGGATTCCTCTACATGACCGCGGCGGCCATGCGGCTGGCGCGGTTCAACATCCAGAGCGCGAGCGTGGACAAGCGGTACTTCGTGGGGCTGCCGTCACCGGCGGCGGCCGCCGTGCCGGCCGCGACGGTCTACGCCTATCCGTACGGTCTGAGCGACTTCCGCGCGACGGTGCCGGTGCTCGCGGTGATGGTCGTGCCGGCCCTGCTGATGGTCAGCACCATCCGCTTCCGCAGCTTCAAGACCTTCGACCTGCAGGCCCGCCGGCCGTATACGATCCTGCTGGTCCTCGCCGCGGCGCTGGTGCTCGTCACGGTGCAGCCGCGCTTCATCCTGGTCGGCCTGGCCTACACGTACCTGGCGTCGGCGTTCGTCGGCCTGGCTTGGAACCGGCTGCGGCGGCGCGGCCGGGCAGAGCGGTCGGATCACGCGGCCGGGGCGCCCGCCGGGCCGGCCGCGAGCACCGTCCATCAGGAAGATCGCCCGGCCGGCTGATCGCCCAGCGGCAGCCGGATCGTCACGCGCGTGCCGTGGCCGCGCTCGCTCGACAGGGCGATCGTGCCGCCGTTGGCCTCCACGTTCCGGCGGGCGATCGTCATCCCCAGCCCGGTGCCGGTCTTCTTGGTCGAGAAGTAGGGCTCGAACGCGCGCCGGACCGCCTCCGGATCCATTCCCACCCCATCGTCTTCGACGTGCAGCGCCACCCACGGCTGGCCGGACAGCCGCTCGGCCGAGATCCGCAGATGGCCCCGGGCGGGCATGGCGGAGACGGCGTTCTCGATGACGTTGGCGAGCGCGCGTGACAGCAGGAGCCGATCGAGCTGGAGCGGCGGGAGGGCGTCGGGCACGTCGATCGTCACGTCGATCCGCCCGGAGAGCCCGAGGCGGTAGGGCGTCACGACCTCGGCCACCAGTTCGCCGAGCGAGGTCGGCGCCAGCTGCGTGGCCGGCGACGAGGCGAAGCTCGAGAACTCGCCGGCGATCTCGCGCAGCAGCCGCACCTGCGTGAGGATCGTGTCGAGGCATTCGTCGAAGACCGGCCCGAGCGGCGCGTGGCGATCCGCGTGCACGCGGCGCAGGTGCTCGGCCGACAGCTGGATGGGCGTGAGCGGATTCTTGATGTCGTGGGCCACCTGCCGCGCCATGTCCGCCCAGGCGGCCAGTCGCTGCGTGTGCGCGAGTTCGGCGCGCTGCGCCTTCAGGTCGGCGGCCATGCGGTTGAAGTCCTGCACCAGGCGGCGGAGCTCGTCCGACGAGGTCACGGCGATCCGGGCGTCGAGATCGCCGCGCGCGATGCGGCGGGTCGCCCGCGTGAGCCGGTTCACCGGGTCCGCGATCCGCTCGGCCATCCAGTAACCCGCGGCGGCGCCGAGCAGGCTGAAGAGCAGGATGGCGAAGATGACGCGGCGGTCGAGCTCGTCGATCTGCCGCTCGATCTCCTGCTGGCGCAGCGTGAGCGGCACCGTGACGATGCCGTCGCGCCCGCCGCCGGCGTGCACCGGCGCCGCAGCCACGATGTAGCGGAAGCCTCCCACGGTCTCGTCGCCGACGAAGCTCGGGAGCCGGCGGAGCACGATGGCGCGATACACGTTGGCCGGCGTGCGTGTCGGCAGGACGCCCGAGGCGAACAGGTCCCGCTCGCTCGTGGCGAGCAGGCGGCTCCCGCTGAACACGTTCACGTCCTGGTCGATCACGCGTCCCAGCCAGACGAGCACGTCATCGTCCAGCACGGGCACGGCGCCGGTCCCGCGCTGCTGCAGGTCCAGGTAGTCGTCCACGACGTTCTGGGCCACGGCCGCGGTGCGGGCGGCTGCCGACTCGATGCCGGCACGCAGCTGCGTGGCGATGTAGGTCCGGGTGGCCACCGCGAGGATGAGCACCGGCACCACGGCCATCCCGACGAAGGCCCAGAACAGCTTCCGGTAGAAGCTGGCGCGGATCTCGCGCAGCAGGCCGTGACCCGTGGCCGGCTCGCGCCGGACCAGCAGGAAGGCGAGGCCGCGCGCCAGCAGGAGCAGGGCGTACAGCACGACCACCAGGATCGACAGCTGCGCGAGGTTCAGCAGGTGGCCGAAGGGGGTCACCAGCGGATAGCCGAGCGCGTAGATGCCGCCGCGGTCGCTGAGCAGGTAGAGACGCCAGTCCTGCCCGTTCTGCGAGACCTGCGTCCAGAACGGCTGCCGCGAGGCGACGAGACGCGCGAAGACCGGGGCCGGCAGCGTCCAGACGGTCGTCCCCGACGCGTACATCGGCGAGCCGCTCCAGCCGTAGACGAGGAACTCCAGGTCGTGGGCCTCGTTGGTGGCCGGCGGCTGGCCCGGCGTGGCGCGCAGCAGCTCGAAATACGGGTTGTGCGACGAGATGAACGGCAGCGTGTTGTAGTCGAGCATCACGTGCACGACGATGGCGCCGGCGCGGCGGACGCCACCGTGGCCGTCGGGGACGCACAGCGCCCGGCCGGCGTGGAGGATCCGGCGCTCGGTCGATCCGAACGGCGCCACTTCCTCGAACAGGTCCCACTGGCAGCGCGTCGGGTGCCAGGGCTGGCTGGCGGCGGCGTACTCCGGCAGGTTCAGCGCGAACCGGCTCACCAGGGCGCCCGAGGGACCGTACAGCTCGATGGCCGACGTGAGCCGGTGCGTCGCCAGGTCGGTGTGCGACCAGACCAGGAACGCACTATCGGCCGAGAGGTTGTTCGTGTCGCCGGCCGCGGCGGCGGCCGTCGTGAGATCGGGCAGCCAGCTGAGGGCGTCGATCTGATCGAGCGAATCGTGCAGCTGCTGCTTCAGCCGGTCGCGCAGCTGCGCCGCCTCGGGCCCGTAGCGCGTCCGGATCGCGGTTTCGCGCGCCTGGTTCGCGTAGGCGAGCACCGATGGATAGAGCAGGACCGGCGGGATGACGAGGGCGAGCAGGAGGATGCCGAAGCCGGCCGCCTGCGACGTCCGCCGGTGCCACCGGACGGCACGTGTCGTCAACAGGGCCAGCAGCGCGCAGCCGGTGACCACCACCAGCGCCGGCCATCCACCCGGCGCCCGGCGCAACGTCCCGGTGGCGACCAGCCCGGCCACGGGGAGCGCCCAGGCCAGACCGGCGACGATCCGGGCCGGGTCGTGGCGCGGCAGGCGCCACGTCGTGCCGACCAGGCGCAGCAGCAACGCCCCCGCCCAGACGACCGCCACGCTCAGCAGCGTCAGGCCGGCGGCAATGACCAGGTGCCGGCCGTCGAGGGTCGTCAGCGAGAAGTGCAGAGGGTCCGGCGCCGTCGCGGCGACGGCGACTTCGAGGAAGCGCTGATGGAGGATCACCAGGCCGGCGACCGCTAGGCTGGCCGCGGCTGCGGCCAGGGCCATCAGCGGCAGCCGCCCGCCGCTGGAGCGGAACAGGTGATGGCCGCGACCGATGGCGAGGCGGCGCTGCTCGACCAGGTCGAACGCGAGCATGGCCAGCGTCACCAGCATCAGCGCCGTCAGGAGCAGGTCCAGCGGAGAGCGCAGCAGCACGGCGTCGGCCAGGACCGAGCCCGTCGTCGCCGGGATGGGCGCGCCGCGCCAGGCCCGGGGGACGGCGATCCACAGCAGTGCCCGGCCGGCCAGGACGACCAGCGCGACGGCCAGCGACGCGGCGACGCAGTCGCAGGGCCGTCGCAGCCGGGCCCGCCAGTCGAGCAGCGGCAGCGCGCAGAGCAGCAGGGCGAGCGCCAGCACGACGAGCGCGACGGTGGCCACGGCCCGGCGCCAGGCGGTGCGGGCCTGCTGGAGGGCCGCCGGCGCCACGTGCGCTTCGACGAGCGGCGTGCCGTCGGCCGACGACACCATGAACGAGTCGGGTGTCGAGGCGGCGCCCGCGCCTTCGTAGCGGGCGCGCAGGGTGACGGGGACCAGAGAGGTTTGCAGGGTGAAGGTCCCTGCGCCCACCGCCCCCATTCCCTCCGAGGGGGTCAACAGCCGTTCGGCGACCACCGTGCCGACGCGGCGTGCCGGTGTGGTCCGGCCGCGGGCCGGCTGGTCGAACAGGGGCAGGACGTAGACCAGGCGGTTGCCGAGCGGACCGGGGGCGACGAAGAGCGCGGAGGGGCCGTCGATGCGCGCCTGCGGAATCTCCGTCGAGCGGCCGCTCCACGCGATGGCCCGGCCGGTGGCGTCGTAGATGGTCAGGCCGAGTTCAGACGCGTCAGCGGCGGGTAGCGCGGCGGAGGCGGCCGCAAAGAGGTTCCGGACCGCCGCGGTGTCGCGCGCTGCCTCCGAGAGGACGGCGCGCTGGCCGGCCAGGGCGGCCGCGCTCTGCCGCAACTGCGCCGTCATCCGGGTGAAGTCGCCCCGGACGTCGCGCTCGACGCGGGCCAGCATCGTGGCGTCGGACGGGCCGAACCGCCAGCGCTCCAGGCCCGCGCCGGCCAGCAGGACGAGGACGGCGCAGATGCCGCCCGTGATCGCGATGCGGGCCAGGCGCCGCAGCAGCCACGGACGGGGTGGTGGCGGCAGGGACGGGACGGCACGCGCGGGAATCCGATCCGGCACGAAGAGCCCTCTGGGCGCTGGCGTCGCCCCGGGAAGGACGGGCGGTGTGCGCGTCCCCCGCGGGTCGTGTCTCCGCCAGCATACAGGCCGTCTGCCGGGGCAACAAGCAGGGCGGCGTGCGGCCGCCCGGCCGCAACGGACGCGGGCGGGCAGGGGCGCTGGTGCCGATGTTATAGTGAGCCGATGATCGGACGGCTGCAGTCCTTCCGCACACGGGCATGAGCGACGGGGCGACCCTCAAGGCGGTCCTCAAGCGCGGCGCACTCGTCACGGCGGCCAACTGGCCCGTCGTTCTCGTCGAGTTCATCACGGACACCACCTTCAAGGGGCTGTTCGCCGTCCCCGTCGTCGGGGCGGCGATCATCGTCGGCACGCTGCTCGG